>CAMDTO010000115.1 GCA_945907765.1 Thermoflexus hugenholtzii JAD2
GCGTGGGTCAGCGCGTCGATACCCGCCGCGACCATCGGCCTCGATGGCACATCGCGCGTCAGGTCGGGATCGGCCACCGCAATGTCGGGCATCGCCTCCCAACTGGAAATCAGCATCTTGCGATCACGCGCCTCATCGGTGACGATCACGAACCGGGTGACCTCTGACCCTGTGCCCGCGGTCGTCGCGATGCACGCCAGGGGTATGCGTCCACCGGGCACCTTCTCGGCCCCCTCGAACCGTGTCAACGGACCATCGTGCGCCATGAGAATGGCCACCGCCTTGGCGACATCCATGGCACTGCCCCCACCCAGTCCAATCACCGCATCGGCACCAGCGGTCGCACAATCCCGATGCGCCCGTTCAACCATCTCCATCGTCGGTTCGCCGGTCACCCGGTCATGCGTGGTCACCCCCACGCCAGCATCGGCGATGGCAGCGAGGACCGCACGCGCACCAGCCGTGGCCAGGATGAACCAGTCGGACACGACGAATGCGTGACGCACTCCCCGCATCCTGAGAATCCGCCCGATCCCGAGCGACGACCCAGACCCAGTCAGGATCAATCCCGGCACACGGAACTCTCTCATCACTTACTCCCGAACGGTAGCGAAGCGTATGTGAATCTGGGAGACGCGGGACGCAGTCACGCCGGAAGCCACCGGTCGAACCATGCCTCTGGTCCATCCGAAACATACCGGTGCCCACCATCGAACAGGTCCAGTGACACCGAACCGGGCGCACCCGCCGCCGTATAGGCTCGCGACACCGTTTCGAAGCCCGCAGCGACCGCTTCCAAGGTGTAGAGCGGATCACCACGACCATTCTGGATCAACAGCGGGCGAGGCGCGATCATGGCCGCGATTTCCGGCAAATCGGCAACCCGCAGCAGCCCCGGCAAGGAATTGCAGAGATCCCACCCGCCGAGCCGATTCCACGCCTCAACCTCCTGCCGGATGGTCGTGAAGTAGCCACTCACCACCGCAGTCCGCACGCGCTCATCGAATGCTGACAGGAACATGGTGCGCTTGCCACCCTCCGATAGGCCAACCGCCCCGATCCGCGACGCATCGACCCCCGGCCATGCCGAAAGGATGGACAGCGCACGAATGTCGTCGAGCAGGCGAAGTCCCGTGTGCGTGTAGCCGAGGTACTCCACCACCCGCCCCATCGCCTGATGATGTTGTGCCCCACGGTCCGCCACGCGTTCGCCGAACCCAAGCGCATCCGGGGTGATCACCACATATCCCCGTCGCGCAAACCGTGCGCCGAAGTCCGAGTGGTAGCGACCGATGAGTTCGGATAGTTCCTCCGGCGTCGCGCCGTTGATCTCGGCACCTGCTCCGGTCACCAGTTCCTTGCCAAGCATGTTCCCATGCCCGTGCAAGGCCACGATGCCGGCGAACGGTTTGGATTCAGGGACGCTTGAATGAGCACCGGCATCCGGCACCAGCACGAACGCACTGCCCGTGCCCCCAAGCACCCCCGCATACCGGATCTGGTGCCTGACGAACCCATCACCGGGGACCGTCTCGATGGTCTCCCACGCCGGGGTGGCATGACTGACCGCGTCTGCATCGACCCCGAGGATGGTCCACAGGGCATCCCTCAGCGATGCCTGCCAGTCCCGGAGCGACGTGACCGGATCCACCCCAGCCCGGATCAGGTCCGGCAAACCCAGTCGTGGCCGGATTGACGCCACCTGCCGCTGGAGGAAGTCGTGAGCGCGCAACCCAGCGGGTTGGACATCGGGCGGAGTAGCGTGGGATACGGCCGAAGGTATGTCGTTCGTCTTCACATCCGGCAGGATAGCCGCACTGCGCTGCATCCTTCGATACATCGAGGCATCCCCCCTCTGCCATCGCAATCGTCCGCACACGCAAGGGCGAGGCAACTCCCCACTCCCGTCGAAAACGGGGGAGGGGATGGGGGTGGGAGCCTTCCCGCAATCGGAGTAGCCGGGGGCCTCAACCAACAACGTCAAGAAAAGCGGTTACGTCACCTGCCAAGCAGGTCAGCCGCCCCATGGGCGAGCGCCGCGTAGATGGGGATGCCGAGGACGATATTCAGCGGAAAGGTCAGGCCCAGCGAGAGGCCCACATACAGGCCAGGTGTCGCTTCCGGGACGGCATGGCGCAGCGCCGCCGGGACGGCGATGTACGACGCACTCGCAGACAGCACCATCAGCAGCACCGTCTCACCCGGTGGCAGGCCGACTGCCAAGGCAATCGCCAACGCAACCAGCGCGTGGATTGGTGGGGCAGCAAATGCGTAGACAAAGGCTTGCACTGGCGACCCGGCCAGGTTGCGGAGTTGCGTCGCCGCCACCGTCCCCATGTCGAGGAGGAAGAAGCTGAGCATCCCCTTGAAGAGATCGATCGAGAACGGTGCCATCACCTTCTGGCCAGTCTCTCCAGTCAGGATGCCGACAGCCATTGCCCCGACCAGCACGAGTTGCGACCCATCGGTCAGCGCGTGCCGCAGGCCCTCCTGCCAAGTAGCCCCGACCGCTTCCGTCCGGGACCGGCGTCGAGCCCGGTGGGCAAGCACCAGGGCGATCACCAGTGCCGGGGATTCCATGAGTGCCATGGCCGCCGCCATGTGCCCGCCGTATGGGATACCGGACTGGTCGAGGTACTGTGTTGCGGCGATGAACGTCACCGCACTGACCGAGCCGTAGACGGCCGCCACGCCGATTGCTTCGAATTGTCCGATCGCTCGCCGAAGAGCCAGATACCCGGAGATGGGCACCGCTATCGCCATCGCGACGGCTAGCCCGAGACTGACGATGACCGTCTGGTCGATGCCACTCGCACGAATGGCGAAACCGCCCTTGAGGCCGAGTGCCATCAGGAGGTAGAGCGACAGGAACCGCCCGACTTGGTCGGGAATCTGGAGATTTGACCGGACCAACCCGGCAAACAAGCCCAAGACAAAGAAGAGAACCGCCGGATCAAAGAAAACAGGCACTGCACGAAACACTACACGGTCACGCGGAAATCCTCCGGTACCACTCCCATGCTCACGTCACGACTTGGGGGTGTCCGCCGAATGAGGGAAATGTCGTCAGGCCTGCGGGCCGGGTTCACCAGACGCATGCAGGCGCTCGTGTGCGGTCTCCCGCCTCGCGTGTACCGGGATCGCGCCGGTCACGCCCGTGAGTCCGAAGTCCGGTGGCATGTTGAAGTACAGCGATTCGGTCGCACCCGGGGCGACCACGTACGTCTCGTGAAAGATGCCGACGGTAGACCCGGTCTTCGATGCGGCGCGATAGCACTCAAACCACGCGGGACGATGCTCGTACTCGTCATTCCGGGCATACCGTTCCAGATGTTCGAATGACTTCCAGTACTGCACGATGGCAACAGTGCGACCCCAAAGGCAATATCGGGCCGAGACCATGCCGAGATCTCGGCTTCGTTCCAACTCCCGCATCATCCGGGGCATTGCCAGAAAGGGCGGAAGCCAATCGGTGGCGCGCGCCCAGTCATGGATGTGCATGCCGATGATGAACACGGCACCGCCCTTGGTCGGGTCAGCCATCAAGCGGGGTGGGATTGCCATCGTTATTCCAGTCCGGCCTCGCGAAAAACCAGGGTCGCTCATGAAGCGAAACGCACGCACATCAGAAACGATTCGGCAGAAATGTGATCATCGTTTACTTTACGGCATTCATGCACGGAAGGCCAGTCCGAAAGACTGGCCCCGTCGGCTCAGTCCGCGATGATCCGGGGAAATCCCGGGAGTGGGAGGGGTTGGCGGGGGCCACCTGAATACCCGGGTGCTGCGTGATGTCAGATCCAATCGATCTCATCGAGGCAGAGTTCCCGGAACACATCCTGGTTGAACGAAACCCCAAGTCCCGGCACGTCCGCAAGGTCCATGAACCCATCCACTGGTCGCAATGGGGTCTCCACCAGCGCGTTGGCAAGGGGGGTCGTGCGGAATGACTGCGGGTATTCGCACAACAGGAAGTTCGGCGTCGCCGCCGCCAAGTGCAGGCCCGCCGCCAGATGGATCGGTGTCGAGATGCTCGCATGGACGCACCACCGCACGTTATGCAGGTCCGCAATGAGTGCGATCTTCCGACCCTCGGAAATACCTCCCGCACGGCACACATCGGGCAGGATCACGTCGGCGGCCCGCTTGCGGAACTTGTCGAGGAACTGCCAGCGATTGCACTCGGTCTCGCCATTCGCCACCGGAATGTCCAGCGCCTGACACAGGGCCGCATAGCCATCCACGTCTTCCGGGGGCAGGGGGTCCTCGAACCAGCCCGCCCCAGCCCGTTCCAGGCGCCGTCCGGCAGCCACGGCCGTGCGCGCGTCATACACACCGTGCGCATCGACCAGGACATCCGCGTCACCCCGGACCGCCTCGATCACCGCCTCGACACCGTCGAGGTCCTCGTCGAGTGGGCCGCGCCCGACCGACAGCTTCATCGCGGTGTATCCCTCGGCGACAAACCCGCGCGCCGCCCGGATGCGGTCTTCCACCGTCGCCCCAGGCACTCCAGACAGGTAGCACGGAATGTGCGTCGAGTACGGGCCACCAAGCAGCCGGTAGACCGGTTGCCCAAGCGCCTTGCCTGCCAGATCCCACAGTGCGATGTCGATGCCCGCGATGGCTTCCAGCATCACACCGGTGCCGTAGCCCCGCAAGCGCATGCTCGCGTAGAGGGCATCCCATATTGCGTCGATCGCCAATGGGTCGCGACCGATCAGCTGAGGAGCGAACAGGTCGGTGATCAGCGCCTGCGCGACCCGGGGAATTGGTGGTGAGTGCGCCTCGCCCCATCCCACCAATCCGTCGTCGGTCACGATCCGGACAAGCAGCACTTCGGCCTGTGCCGGATAGACGCACAGATGGCGCCCATCGTTCCGCGCCAAGGCCCTGGCGCGGGAACGTCCCGATGCCTCGACGGTAGCCGCCCGCAATCCGGCACTTCCCTCGTAATCCCGCTGTGCCACAACCCTGAACGATTCAACGCGTGCGATCTTCATGCGCGGTAGTGTGCCCGATTCACCGGACCCCAGTCTCCCCACTCGCTGTGGGGTCACCACCGCTGAGGCCGCCTGCCATCCACGCCCCATTGGGATCACCATCGCTAAGGCAGTCTGCCGCCCACGCCCCCTGGGAGCGCTGGCGCCCTCGCCGGCCTAGTTCCCGATCGCCCGAACGTTGTCACCCTCCCGGGCGTTCGCCACACCACAGCCGGTGACCGATCTGGTCGATCACGGGCAGCAGGTCAGCCACCGTGTCGATGGTGAAGTCCGGTCTCGCCACGGCAAGCGCAGCACTCGACCGATCGCGGACTGCCTCGCGCCCACGTTCATCAAGTGCGTCCCACTCGGCGTGCGTCAACCCGGCCGCGTTGCCACTCGCCAGGATGCCGACGGTCCATGCCCCAGCGTCACGTCCCTCCAGAAGACCCGGCACGGTGTCGTCCACCTTCACCGCAGACCAAGCGGGCCAGACCCCGAGTTCGATTAGGCATCGCCACATCCCCAACGGCGTCGGACGGGTCACCGGCAAGTCGTCGGCGCAAACCATCGCTTCAGGCACGAACCCTTGCGATGCCACAAGATCGGTAATGGCAGCCATCACGATCCGTGGGTAGCCGGTTGTCGATCCGATCCGGATCCCACGCCTGCGCAGGGCATCAACCACCGGCACCACGCCAGCGATGACACCGGCATGGGCACGCCCCGCCATCACCTGCCGGGGCGTGAACGCCTCGTACAGACGGTCAATCGCCGCCTCATCGAATGCCGACCCATGGATCTCCCGCCACGCCTCTGCCACCCGCGCCATCATCCCCATGGTGCGGATGTGGTCACGCTTGGGCAGGCCCATCGGCGTGCGTGCCTCCGCTTCGGTCACCGGCACGCCCTGCGCACTGAATGTGTCCACGAACGTCATCGCCGGCGCCCGGCTACCGAAGTCGATCACCGTCCCGGCCCAGTCGAACACCACCGCCCGCACTCCGGGATGCAGATGCTCATCCGGTTGAAGGGCGACAGAGTGGGGCGCCACCATGTTCCCGGTCACTGCCAACCCCCGAACACGTCTTCGGCAAGGCCGAATGCCGTACTTGCACCCGTGCCACTTGTCACGACCACCACCCGCACCCGGTCATCCGGCGCCACAACAAGGGCGTCTGACGGCCCACCCACCGGATAGACCCCCGTCCACCGTTCCACAACCTCGCACGTGGCCAGGTCAACCGTTTCGTGAAGGTGACGCAGGATGATCCGGTCAACCTCTTCAGACGCGAAGGGCAGGGGTGAAAGGGCATCGTGGTGCGAATCGCCAACGACGAGTGTGCAGTCGGCACTTTGCACGACGATCAGGTGGATGCCATTCGCCAACGCATCACCCGCCTCGATCTGCAGTCGGGTCCGCAGGGCTACCGACTCGGGCAGGTCGGCGTACCCGCGATATCGCACCAGACTCAGGTCACCCATCACTGGTGCGTTCAGGCGGAACCCCGCCGGCGGCCGGACCCGCAGCATTTGCAGTTGCGTGAGTCTCAGGTTGAATGGTGCCAGCCATGTGCGTGCCACACCGGTCAGCACCGTCCCCGGACAGACAACAACGCGCGACGCCTTGATCACTCCAGTCACGGTCCGCAGGCCCTCTGGAGTCACATCAAGGACGGTTTCACCCCACCGGAACGTCACTCCGTGGGCTTCGGCAAGCCAGCCCGCGAGGCGGGGCACCGCCTGGCGCGACTCGACCCGGAGCTCATGAGGCGAATGCATGGCACCCACCGCGCCATCCATCCGCAGTTCCGGTGCCCGGTGGCCAACATCGGCAGCCACCACAAGGTCGCACCCATGGCCCATCGGCGTCCGTGCAAAGGCCTCAAGGACCGTCCATGCCTCGGGCCGGTGCGCGGTCAGCCACAGGCCCCTCTGGAGGATCGGTATCCCGGCGAGGGGCGCAACCTCCGCCCAGACATCCCGTGACCGCATCGCCCGTCGCCACGTGTCGCCCGCCCCCTGCCCGGAAACGCTGATGAACCCGAAGTTCCGTATCGACGCCCCGACGCACCGGTCATCACGGTCAATCACCACCACCCGCCACCCACGCCTCGCCGCGACAAGTGCGTGCGCAAGTCCCACTATCCCCGCACCGACGACCGCAAGGTCGAATGTATCTCCCGTCACGATGCGAGCCACCGTATCACGGTCACGTATCCTCGCCCGGAGGGCTGGCCTTCCCACCGGGATTCAAGATCAGGGCATCCCCCGCTGACCCGTTCACGCACATGGGTTACCGTAACGGCATGAAACGCCTGATACAGCACTATCTGGAGATGGTCATCGCCATGTTCGCCGGCATGATGGCCTGGGGGTGGCTGAGCGCCATGCTGTTCGGCCAGGGTGCTGCCATGGCCATGCACGCCAAGGAAGTGATCGCCTCCGAACAATCCGTCATGTCCCAAATCGGCGGCATCACCGCGATGGACCTCTCGATGATCGTCCCAATGGTCCTGTGGATGCGCTACCGGGGGCACTCTTGGCGCCACGGCGCCGAGATGTCGGCCGCAATGGTCGTGCCAGCCATTCCGGTCTACGCGGCCGAACTGATCTGGCCCGGAACGTTCGGACCGATGTCGGCGATGTGGAGCCACGGGGCGATGCTTCTGGGCATGGCCGCCCTTATGATCGCCCAACGCGACATGTACGCCGGGCACGACCATGCCCATGCAGCCCCCGCAACTGACGCCACATCGAAGTTCACCCACTGACCCCGCCCCGGTGCCGACGCACGCCGGCGACCCGGGGCACTGAACCGTGTTGAAAGCCGCATTGCCGGTTAGCTGACCCGCGCCATCACCTTCCCACCAATAATGGTCGTGCGCGCCACAATCTGCCGACGCACTGTTTCCGATACCCCGTAGGAGTCCGTCAGGACCACCTCCCGGTCCTCAATCGCGAGGATTGCAACGTCGGCAAGATGCCCCGGTCGCAGTAACCCGATCCGGTCGCCCCACCCGATTGCCTGTGCCGGACGGGACGTCGAGGCCGCAACCACGTCCCCCAGTGGCATGCCCAAGTGCAGGAGTCTCGTCATCGTTGCCGGCATGTCGATCGACACCGGCGGGCGGATGCTGTTGATATGGACGTCGGTTGAGATCGTGTCGGGCCAGAAGTCCTGGTCAGCCAGATGATGCGCGGTCGTCCAGTTGAAACTGCCTGATCCGTGTCCGATGTCAAACAGCACCCCACGGTCACGGGCCGCCCTCACCTCAGGCTTGACGCGCCCGTCACGCTCGGTCAGGCGCGTCACCGGCTGTCCCTTCCACGCGTGCGTCACCATATCGCCCTTGCGCAGGGCCGCCAGACCCTCCTCGAAGACCGGTGGCGGATCACCGATGTGCATCATGACCGGCACTTGTGCCGCCCGGGCCGCCGCAATGGCATGCCAGACCGGTTGCAACGAGTTGTCCTCACCGAACGCGTTGCGGCTTGCCCGCACCTTCACGCCGACGATAAGGTCGCGGTTCGCCTCAACTACCCGTGCGGTCTCCGTCGGGTCGACGAACCGGCCGTAGCCACATTCAGGCATCGCGACCAGACCAATGATGGATATGTTCAGGAACGCGAGGACACGGCTTTGCGATGGTTCCACGATGAACCGACGGAACCCGTCCCACGTCGCCGCCCCGACACTCCCCGCATCGACGTGCGTCGACGTGCCACTTCGTGACGCCAACGGATCGGCGTCAATGGACAGCGGCGTGACCCCCGCGTAGACGTGTGCGTGCAGGTCGATCAGTCCGGGCGTCACGAGGCACCCGGTTGCATCGATCAGTTCCGCACCGTCGCGCGCCAGTGCCGGACCCACCGCCGCGATCCGTCCGGCACTGATCCCAACATCCGCGACGCGATTGGTCCCGGTCTCCGGATCAATCACGGTCCCGCCGTGCACAACTAGGTCAAAAGTCGGTGTCATCATGCCGGTCAGGATAGCCGCATCGATCGGACGCCGGGAGTGCGTGTCGCTGAAAGCACTCCGCCTTGATAACGGCCTACTCCTACCCCGACTAACCGGTGCGTCTCCCCCTTGCCGTTTCGGAAAGGGGCGGCGACCAAAAACTGTCGGTGTCAGGGTGGGGAGGCGATGGCAGCGAGGCACTTTGGTCCGCGGGCATCCCTGCCCGGTCATTCGAGCGCCTGGACTCCCTTTCCACATCAGGCTTGGGTGGCGACCAAAAACTGGCCGTACGACGGCACCTCGCATCCGCCCACAGACAGTTTTTTGTCAGCGCCCAAGCCCGTTTCGGAAAGGGGGACTCAATTGCACATCACCGGCTTGGGCGTTAGACGAAGATCTCAAGAGGAAGGAAGGCCGTGACGATGAAGTTCGGCACGTCAACCAGTTCCAACACCTTGAGGTCAACCGCCACCGAACAAGTCGCGTATGCCCGCTGACGGGTATACCCGTGTTCACCGACGATGTACTCGATCATCCCAAGCAGGGCGTTCTTGGCCGCGAGGGTTGCGTCGCCACCATGGTTCTCGTCATCCGCGGTGATCAGCATGCCCGGGATCGCGACGAGACAACCCGGCGACGAACGGTAGGGAACCGCGTCAGTTCCGGTGCGAGTCAGAAGTAGCGTCCCGTCAAGTGTGTAGGAGATCGTTGGTCGTTCCGTTCCCTGGTGGTGGTTCATGGTGTGCAGGTCATCCCGTGGTGGTGGGGGAGGGGCACGGGGACGCACCCGGACCCGTCATCCCCGGCGAGGCGCCCCATCAAGCCC
>CAMDTO010000116.1 GCA_945907765.1 Thermoflexus hugenholtzii JAD2
CTGCTGAAGTTCGACCTGAACACCTTCCAGGTTGCCACCGCGAAGTCTGGCAAACGGACGGTCACGGTCACCAACGGTGACGGAGGCCGCAGCAGCCTGCTGACCACCTCTGCCTACGCATTTGAGGTGGTGAACGTCCCGACGATCACTGGGGTCAGTTCCACCGGCACGCCAACCGCCGGTCAGACGGTGCAGATCGGTGTCGGCGCGGTCGACAAGGTGATCCAGATTGCGGGGACGAATTTCGTGGCGGGCGCCCGTACCGCGATCGGCATGACCCCGGACCAGACGGCGGGGATTTACGTCCGCTCGGTGGTGGTGAACAGTGCCACGAGCATCACCGCCAACGTCAGTGTCGATGCCAACGTCCAGATCGGTGCGCGCAAGATAGTTTTGACGAACGACGATGGCGGGGCGACGGTGCAGAGCACCCTGGACCTGGTGACCATCGTCTCGCCCCCAAGTTTCAGTTCGATCCAGCTGGGTGAGACGGTGGGCGTGACGACGGTCGGCCGTGGGGCCACCTCGGTGACGCTTGCGATCAGGGGAACTGGCTTCTCGGCGAATCCCGTCGTGTCGTTCGGTGCGAACAGTGGCATCACGGTCAAGCCCGGCCTGAGTGCGGTCAACGGACAACAGATCAGCGGGCAGATTGACGTCGGGACCGGTGCCGCGGCTGGGCCGCATGACCTGTACCTCTCCAATGCCGATGGTGGCACGGTGATCGTGCCCAATGCGATCACGGTGAACACGCCCCCGTCGCTGACCGGCATCAGCCCGTCCAATCTCGGGATCGGATCCAAGGGCACCCTGGTGATCTCGGGGGTGAACTTCGCGACCAGTGCGAGCGTTTCATTCCAACTCAATGGCCAGACCGATAGCACGATCACGGTCACGAAGACCCGCTACGTCAGTTCGTCGCGTGTGGAGATTGACGTCCAGGTCAGCAGCAACGCGATCCCGGGTGGCCGTGGAGTGGTATTCAACAATGGTGATGGGTCACCGGTCCTGGTGACGCCGACTGGCACGTTCAACGTCAATTCGCCACCCACGTTCGCGTACATGAGTCCGGACACGATTGCGCCGGGCGGGGTGATCACTGACGCGGTCATCGCGGGGACCGGGTTCCTGCCAACCACGAAGGTGTCGGTCTCGGGAACTGGCATCTCAGTCGCCACTCCGACCTTCGTCTCGGCGACCTTGCTGAAAGTGAACATGACCGCGGCTGCGGATGCCACGGCGGGACTGCGGGACCTGGTGTTCGACCCGGGTGATGGCAGTGCGACGGTAACGGCACCGAACCGGCTGACGGTTGTCGCGGGCATGTCGGTTACCACCGTTGCACCCGACGGGGGCACTCCGGGCACGACGGTCACGGTCACCATCTCTGGGACCGGGTTCGCGCCACCCGCGCTGGTGGCGTTCGGGGACGGGATCACCGTTTCCAATGTCGTGGTATCAAGCGCGTCCGAGATCAAGGCGGATCTCGCGATCGATGCCGGAGCCACACCTGGCGTGCGTGGGGTGACGGTCACGATTGCGGGCAAGTCGATAAGCATCCCGTCCAAGTTCACGGTCCTCGGCGCGCCACCTCCGACGGCGGTGCCGGCTCCGGCCGCACCGGCCGCTCCGGCCAAGCCAGTCGCCGTTGCAACCGCCGTTCCGACGGCCACCGAAGTGCCGACGGCCACGCTGGTGCCGACGGCCACCCCGTTGCCAACTGCCACGCCGTTCGGTCTCATGGGTCTTGCGAACGGGGTAAGCCTGCAGGCTGCCGTTGCTGACGCCGGGACCGTTGGCGAGGCGACGCTCGGCAGTACTTCTGACGCGCCGTCGTCGGTGAACTTCGTGGCACCACCCGGGGTCGGGGTGTCGGCAGTGGTGGAGGCCCGTGATCCGGCGGTCATCGCCGACGCGGTCCCAGCCCTCAAGGCTGCCAATGAATCCGGCGCGGTGCAGGTGCGCCGGTCGATCCAGGTCAGCCTCTACGACAACACGTCGGGCCGGAAATTGGTCGAGCACGATGAACCGGTCGTGATCCGGATGAACTTCGACGCATCGGATTTCGAGGCGGCTGGCAGTGACCCCGACCGGTTGGGAATCGTGGTCGTGCGTCCAACGGCTGAGGCAACCGCGATCTGTCCGGCCGGGGCATTCCTGTTGCCGGCCAAGTACGACGGTGACGCGCGCACGTTGACGATCAGTACGAAGTGCACGTCGGCATTCAGCGTGGTTGTCCTGAGTGATGCGCCACCGGACATCGACTACGAGATCCAAGGTGGGCGGTTCTTCACCCAGGCATCCGGCTTCGGTGGGCGCGGTGGTGTCGGGTACGCAGTGATCGATGACGGTCAGGCCTCGTTTGCTGCCGAGTTCGCGCGTCGCGGTGGCCTCAAGGGTCTTGGGTATCCGTCGAGCCGACGGTTTACCCGCGATGGCTTCCCGGTGCAGGTGTTCCAGAGATTTGTCCTGCAGTGGCGCGCCGACCGGAACGAGGCAGTCGTGGTGAACGTCTTCGACGAACTCCACTCGCGTGGCTACGACGCCTACCTGAATGACGTCCACGGGGTGCCACCACCATTTGACATGCAGGTCGATGAGGACCTGTCCTACCAGGAGGTCCTGCGCCTGCACGTCGGGAACATCCTGAACGGTCGTGACCTTGCTGGCACGGCAATCAAGGACATCGACCCGCAGGCGATGCTGGCAATCCAGAAGTACATCTTCAAGGATGATGACTGGCTCAACCAGTACGGTCTGCCGGTCAGTGTGGCGCGCTTCCCTTCGAGCATCGTGGTGCGGATGCAACGGGCGGCCTTCCAGTACTGGCTAGAGGATCTGCCATGGGCTTCGGCCGGCCAGATCACCGTCGTGCTTGGCGGTGACCTTGCCAAGCAGGCGGGCCTGTACCGGAACGAGGACGTGTCACCGGAACTGCCGCAGGGCTACCAGCGGGTGAAGCCAGCAATTGCGACGCCGACGCCGGAAACCAGCCCGACGCCGACCCCGGTCGCCAACGCTGGTGCGATGGCGACGCCAACGGTAACCACAGGTACGCCGGCCCAGGATGACGAGTCGGAACCGACGTCATTGCTGGCACCGATCTGGAATGCCGTGGTGGAAACGGTCCGGAACATCCTGCCGGATTGGCTGCTTGGGCCGTTGCGTGCCGGGTCCGGCGCTGCGCCCCTGGCGTGACAACCGGGACTGTTGGGTGTCGTGGCCGTCGGTATTCGACAACTGCGTTATCCTCAGACTGCAGAGAACAGCGTGGTCACACGTTGGTGACGTGGGCACCGCCCTCCCGCTCCGGCGCAACCGGAGAAGTGACAGACGCGTGGTAACCGCAGCAGGTATTCCGAACGTGGGACCTGGTGCGCTGGCTCAACGGCCAGTGCATCAGGCCGTGCCTGTGATGCCTCATGACGAGGTCATCGCGGCGATGCTCGCCGAGGAATGGCGCATCAGTGGCCGGTGGCGGTGGCTGACCAGCGCGTTGCTGATCCTTGGACTGGCCAGTTTTGTTGTCAATCAGGAGACGTATGCCGTCTCGACCTTCGTCGTGCGCAACCCGGGCAACTTCTTCGAGACCGGATACGTCGAAGTAACCGTCGACAGGCCCGGTACGGCGATCATCAGTGCGGCCGACCTGCTCGCCGGCGAATCGGCGACTGGCGTGGTGACGCTGGTGAATTCCGGTTCGCTGGACATCGGCATGGTGAAGATGACGACGACATCGACGGATCAATCGTCATCGGTGCTCCTGACCGACTACGTCAACGGCCTCCAACTCGGGGTCGACCGGTGCAGCGCCGAGTGGACCGGGCCGTCGCCGTACGCCTGTTCGGGTACGCCCACGTACAACGTGTTCGCGTGCAAGGCACTGAACAGGGACATCGTGCTTGGCTACCGAGCCTCGGTGCTCCCCCCGGGGGGCAAGGATTTCCTGCGGGTGCGGATGAAGCTTCCCGAGGCGGCGGCCCGGGAGTCAATGGGGTTGCGCGCGAATATCCGTTTCACGTGGTTCGTGACCGGCGAGAATGCGCCCTTGGATGATCCGGTCTGCTCGTTGGCGACACCGACACCCGGCCCCGCCGCGACGTTGGCTGCCGGCGTTGGTGATGCGACCTCGACGATCACCCCGACGGTGACGAAGACGCGTACTCCGGTGCCGACGACGACACCAGTCGGTGCGCACGGCGACATTGCGGGGACGCCATTCCCGACGGCGACGCCGAACCTGGACTCGCGACTGTCGCCAACGCCACTGGGCGCGCATGGCGAAATCGCAACACCGGGCCCGGCCCAACCGACGCCGACCGTCAACCGGGAACCTCGGATGTCGCCAACTCCGTACGTCGTGCATCTGACGCCGACCGTCGGCAGCAAGATGAAGGCGCGCGCGGTGGAGGAAGGGGCGGACGGACCGTTCCCTGAGACCGGGGGGTACGTGCCATGAACCCCGGGGACGTGATGGTCACGCCGTACGGTCCACCGCCTCGCGTCAGGCGCTTCTTCGGGTGGCGCAGCCTGATGGACGTGGTCGTGATCATGGTCTGCGTGGCGGCCCTCGGAGCCGGTGCATTGGGAATTGGGACGCGCCTGTTCGCGTACGAGACATTCATTGTCCGGACCGGGAGCATGGCGCCGGCAATGCCCGCCGGATCAGTCGCCGTGGCCGAACCGGTCGCGCCGATCACCCTGAAGGAGGGCGACATCATCACCTACCGCCGGCCGGTCGCCCCGCCCGTCACGATCACCCACCGGATAGTCTACCTGCGTATCAATGAGGATCCGAAGAACCCGGCACCGCTGATCCGTACCCAGGGGGACGCGAACGCGGTGCCGGATCCGTGGCAGATCGAACTCTATGGGGTGGCCTGGCGCGTGGTCTTCTGGGTGCCGTGGCTCGGGTACGTCTTCGACATGGCCCACGAGCCGGCCGGCCAGATCGGACTGGTCCTCGTGCCAGGGACACTCCTGGCGGGGTACTTCGTGGTAGGCGCTTGGCGGATCTGGCGCCGGGCGCGCCGTGAACAGGCCGCCGCGACGGCCCAGACGTATGGAGCGGGCACCCAGTGGCCGGGAGGGCGGTCGTGACGGTTGGTGGTCCGCCGGTGATGCCCGGCGTGGCACCCGGGCATCACCGCGAGCGCATGGATGACGGCATGCCACCAAGTGGCATGGGGGACGATGGCGCCAACGAGGTGCCAATCCGGTACGTGGCGTACGTGCAGGAGCCTGGGCTTGGGGCGCGGATCTTCCGGATCGTCGCCGACGCCGTTGGGTGGCGCGGTCTCTGGCTGACTGTCACCGGCACCTTCCTGATGCTCGCCGGCGTGGCGTTGCGCCAGACGACAACTGGCTTCTTCACCGGACAGGCACAACCGGTCATCAGCAGCTTCAAGACTGCGGTGGTGGAGTTGCAACCCGCCGGGTTCACGCTTGCCGTGCAGAACTTCCTGCCGGGATCGGTGCAGGTGTCCAAGGGAAGCCTGCTCAATCAGGGCAACGTCCCGGTCAACCTGTTCATGACGGTCGTCGCCGAGATGTCATCGCCGCTCGACAGTGATGCGACCGGGGGCATCCACGTGGCGATCTTCCGCTGTCGCAATGGCGCCCTCGCCCCGGTTCCATGCGACGAGGCGACCCAACTCGTGCCGGTTCCAACCTACATGGGCAGTGCGGTGTCGACACCAGTCCCGACGAACTCGCCAAGCGGAGCGGGGGTGCCCATCGGGGTGATAGTCAGCGGGACAAATCTGGTCTTCCCCGGGAGCAGCTCGGTACCAGCGGTGACGGTTCCTGGCGTGCCAGTCCTGACGGCCCAGAATGGTGCGGTGGGCACGGTGTGCGAGCGGACCATCGGCGAAGGGGGCTGTTACCTCGGGAGTTTTGGGACGACTGGCATCGAGACGCCGTCCGCGTCACTGCCGTATGGGTCGCACAGTCTCTCACTGCCTGCGGTCGTGTCGCCAAATGCCTCGGGGATTGGGGGCACCGGTGACCTTGAGTACCTTGCAATCTACACGTTCCTGCCGGGGGCAGCCCCAGCCCTGATGCAGGGCCAGTCATCCACCCTGACCTTTGTCTTCTCGGTCATCCAGGTGCCCGGTGGGTTGGACGTGGTTCGGTAACGCGGCTGTTCTCGCGGACAGAACGAAACGATAGCGTTCGCGACCCGTTGACAGTCTAGGAAGCAATGATGATGACTTCAAAGTCCGCACCAACCCATTGCCTGCCGCTGCGGTACGAGGTCTCCCGGCATCGTCAGCCATCATGACGACCGCACCTGGCAGCCCGGGTGAGGTGGTGCCGTCAAGCGTGACGCCACCGCCGGACGGGCTCGTGCCATCGACCCCGGTTCCCGACGTCCCTGCCTTAGACTCGTCGGTTCCCGGGAAAGCGGCGGAACCGGTGAGTGCAGCGGATCTGACCCCCGTCGCGGTGAACACTGGGGCAGAGTCTGGAACGGTTTCGATCGATCCCGCACTCCCGGTCGGTGACGTTTCGATGAGTCCGGCATCCTCTTCGCCTGTCGACGAGGCGAAATCGGGTTCGGCGGATGCATCGAATTTGGCGCCAACTGCCGAGGTTCCGGTTGCCTCTCCGGCGCCAACGATTGAAAATGTCCTGTCGGTTCCGAATGTTGAATCGGCTTCGCCCGCTGTGGTGGCTTCCGAGAACCTTGAAGTAACCACTTTGAACGTGACGGAACCTATCATCACCGTCGTGGCCGGATCGCCCGAGCCCGAGGCTCCGGTGAGGATTGCGGTTGCGAAGCCGGTGGAAGCTCCGGTGCTTCCCGCGCCAGCGTCCGTGATCGCCGTGCCACCGCCGTCGCTCCCGCAAGCGGTCCAACCCGCAACCGCTGGAGCTGCACCGGCTTCATTGTCAACGGCATCCGCCCCCGCCCAATCGGGCAAGAAGGGCAAGGGCAAGGGCAAGCAGACCGTTGGGAAGAACCAGCGAGCTGAGGGTGCGGTGGCATTCCAGCCACCGCCGATCATGATGTACGCGCCTCCGGCGCCGAGCAGTCCGCTTGGTGGGCCGGTCACCTGGTTGGGCGTGACCGTCTTGGCGGTCCTCCTCGCCGGTCTGGTTCTCAACCGGGATGCATTCACTCCATTCGGCGTTGAAGTGGCGCCAGTCGCGGTCAACACGCTCACCGCGACGACGCTCACCGCGCAGGCGGGCAAGGTCGCGTCAACCGGGATGACCATCGGTGACCTGGTTCCCGGTGCGACGGTGATCCGCCAGACCATCCAGGTCGTCGCCGAGGCGGGGTCGAAGGCGATGGTGCCGTACGTTTCCGCCTTGGCAAACCTCCCGGCCGACGGGACTGCCGATGCCGCCCGGGTCGATGCGGTGCGCATCATCCAGTTTCGATGTACTGATCCCCAGGGCGCGCCGATGGCGTGTGACAAGGCGACCCGGTTCATCGAGGCGCGCGTCGATCCGGCGGGTGCAAACTCGGTAGTTATCGAGACAAGTGGAGGACTTCCCACCGCGGCGACGGTGCGTCCGGGTGCGAATGGCGACCTGGACATCCTTGATGGTGCGGGGAATATCCAGAAGGGTGGCAAGGTCAAGGGCACGCCCCTGGTTGTGCTGCCTCCAGCAGGTGGCACCGCCAAGATTCCGTTCCTCTTCCTGGTGGGTGGTGGCAAGACCGGCCTGAACCACGCGGCCCAGGACCTCGGCTTCAGCGGTGCGACGGCCACGGTTCCCACCAGCAAGGGCGCCCCTGGCATCGCCGATGGTGGCCGGGCTGAGATTCTCCTCTATATCTATGCCGGGTCCGACGCGCCCTCGACAATGGCGCTGGCACGCATCCCGGTGACCCTTGCACTCTTCGCGATTGCCGCCGAGTAGCAGTTCGAGGCAGGGGTGGGGATTGCGCCTACCACCCGACGGTCCCGCCAATCCCCCAAAACTCCTACGCATGGTGCGCTTCGTCGGTGACAAGCAAGTGTCTGTGGGCGGTGGCGAGGTGCCGTCGTGCGGAACACCCGCAGGGAGAACGGGTGGCCGGGTCAGGGGGTCCTTGTCAGACCTGCGTGAAGGCCGCGTGCGTGCCGACACGGGCATCCCGCAGCAGGCCGCCAGGGCCTCCCACGCCTTGCTCCTGGACGCTCCCGACACCAGGCGCCCGCGGGTCGCCAGCCTTGACCCGCGCCTTGACCCCACCCCCTTCCTGCGGCAGGTCTCCCTCCGCGCAGTCTCCATGCTCCTCGCCACCGTCTTCCTGGCCCACGAGGTCCATGCACGGGCCTGTGGGCTCCCCGGCGGTGGCAACTCATTCCCCGGGCACGCGGGCGACGGCCAGCTTCCCGCCCCACGATCACACGGCGCGGGAGACGCCATCCAGAGGCAATGGATCATCCCGGGGCACCCCGCTCGTGGCCGTCTTCAAGAAGGCGGGCTGGCGCCCGACGCACGTGGTCGCACGCTGGCCACCCGGGCATGACGAGCCACTGCTGCTAGTCACGACCGGCCGGCCGGACGACGACGCACTGGACGCCTGCGCCCGTCGCTGGGGCATCAAGCGCACGTTCGCGGCGTGGAAGCCCCGGGGCTGGGGCCTGGAACGCACTGGCGTGACGTGCCCGGCCCGCCTCGGACGCCTTTTGGCCTTGCAGGCGGTCACGACGTGGTGGGTGCTCGCCGCTGCTGCTGCCGCTGCCCCGGTCATCCTTGCCCGCCTGGCCAGGCGCCGTCGCCGTCGCGCCACCGCTGCCCCGCACCCCCAGGACGCCCCACGCCGGCCGTGGCGCCCGTGCGTGGCGCCCGTGAGAGGAGCCCGTGCGAGGCAATCGATGGCTTGTTCCGCCTCGGACGCACGATCCTCAAGGGGGCCGGCGCCCGCACGTCAACCCCGCCCCGGACGTGGGCGCTCACCGGCTGGGATACACCCTGCTGGCCCGACCAGTGTCTCGTGGCCATCGCCACCCCACCCTGACCCCGACAGTTTTTGGTCGTCGCCCAAGCCCCTCACCGGCGAGTGAGGGGAACAGGCGTTCGCACGGACGGGATCCCGACGGCCTACGCCCCGTCATAGTCCACGGGCACCATTGCCCGCAGGTTCGCTTTCAGTCCCGTGGTGCTCCGTCGTTGTGGGTGCCTTCCTATTTGTACGTGCTCTTGGGTCCGGTCGCTTGGGGGTGTCCACCGAGACCAGGGCGGGAAACATCGGGGTGTGGGCGGCTGGGGTCATGTGTCCCAACTCAATCGCCGGGACGGTGCATTGGTTGCCTCGTGGCGCGGCAGCGCGGCAGCGCGGCAGCGCGGCAGCGCGGCAACGCGGCAACGAGGCACCCTGCCGCATGGTTTCACGACGCCCGCAACACCCCGTAGCCCCCTCGCTCCCGCCGGTGTCCGGCACACCGCGTGACGTCTCCCTCGACCAGGTCGAGGCCATCCTGCACGACCTCGTCGCCGGTATGGCACCCGACCCGGTCCCCGCACGCGGGCGACCCCGCATCCTCCCCGCCCTCGCCCTGTGGTCCGGCCTCCTCGTCGGCATCCTGCGTGGCTCCTCCGCCATTGCCGGCACCTGGCGCCTCCTCTCCGGCGCCGGCCTCTGGTGGTT
>CAMDTO010000117.1 GCA_945907765.1 Thermoflexus hugenholtzii JAD2
GAGGTGTCGAAGGTCTTGGTCGTATTGGGTGGCGGTGCGTCGTCCGAAAGCCTGCCCGGTCGCGGCGTTCACCGTAATCGTCTCGGCCCCGATCCGCCCCAGGAGTGTCGGCAGGATGGTGGACGTGCTACCGAACCCGTAGTCGATCACGGCGCGTCCGTGCGCTGATGCAATCGCGGACTTGTCGCAGTGGTTGACGAAGGCATCCTCGTAGCGTCGCGCGACGACGTCCCCGACCACGGAGATCGCACCTACTTCGGTGACAGGAACCCGCCGGAAGTCTTCGCGAAAAAAACTTGTCTCGATGCGTCGCTGACCATTCTTGTCAATGTTGAGGCCACGCCCGTCCATGAGGGAGAGTTCGATTTGTTGCCAATCCGCTGGTGACAGGCGCACGTGTATTCCACCAACGGCGCCGCTGGCGCGGGTTTCGTAGCGGGCGACCGGCACCGGAACCTCGCCAATGTCGAGCACATCGATACCTGCCGACGGCAGGCCGGCGATGATCGCTCGCTTGATCATTCGTGCGGCGCGGCTTCGGTCTCGATTGACCGTCACACGGGAACCACGCGGTAGTGTCGAGCCGTACGCCGCCCCGACTCTCGCAGCAAACTCTGGAACCATCTCCACGTTTGCCAGGCCGCTTACTCCCGATGCCGTGAAAATCGACCTTCGTGCCTGGTTTCCCCATATCAGGCTTGAGGCGACTGTCGCGCCAGGTTCGACTTCCTTGTTCGGCCACAGTTTCACGTTCGGGCGGACGACAGCGCCTTCACCAATCGTGCAGTTATCTCCAATGACGGCACCCTCGAAGACCACTGTCCCGGACTTCAGACTTACCTGCTTGCCGATCAGTGCGCCGTTGAGATCCGCCCCATCGCCGACATACCCGTTCGACCAGATCACGCTGCGGTCAATCGTGGCGCGTACCTCGACGACCGTGTAGTCGCCAATGACGGTAGGACCGTGGATCACCGCGCCGGCACGGACTTCTACGCCTTTGCCGAGAAACACCGGGCCATAGACCCGCGCCGTCGGGTGGATCACCGCGTCGGGTTCGCCGTCTCGGTTGGATCTCCAGATGCGCCCGGACGATAACTTTCCTGGCACGGGCAGGTTCACGAGGTCCTGAAGCATGTCGGCGTTTGCTCGGGCATATTCCTGCAAAGATCCGACGTCGCACCAGTAACCGGAAGCGACATACCCGAACATGGGGTCGCTGTTCTGGAGGAGTTGTGGAAAGACGTCGTTGCTCCAGTCAACCGACTTGCCTGATGGCACGTACTTGAAGATGCCGGGGTCCAGGACGTAAATGCCAGTGTTTACCGTGTCAGAGAAGACCTCGCCCCAACTTGGCTTTTCAAGAAATCTCGTAACCCGATGTTCATCGTCAAGGATGACCACACCATATTCAAGAGGGTTTGGCACTTGATAGAGCGTCAGGGTAGCCATCGCTTCCCTTTCGCGGTGGAATGAGATGACCTTTTCGAGATCGAAGTCAGTGAGGGCGTCACCCGAAATTACGATGAATGGCTCATCGAGAAAGTGTTCGGCGTTCTTGACACTGCCGGCGGTCCCGAGAGGTGTCTCTTCTACGGTGTAGTGGATCACCATCCCGAACTCAGACCCATCGCCGAAATAGTCCTGAATAGTATTTGACATGTACTGAAGCGTCACAACCATTTCAGTGATTCCATGGCGCTTCAGGAGCCCGAGGATGTGCTCCATGACTGGTGCGTTGACAATCGGAACCATCGGCTTTGGTCGCCCGATGGTAAGGGGGCGCAATCGAGATCCTTCACCCCCGGCCATGACCACTGCCTTCATCGCTAGGTCCTCCGGCAACCGTTCACAGCAATTGTCGTGCAAGTTCATCATAGATCACTGGATCGGGATCGGGATCGGGATCTTGATCGGGATTGTTTACTCACAATTGGGAGAATGACGCGGAGTAGCGGAGTAGCGGAGTAGCGGAGTAGTAAGCGTGCCAGTCCTTGGGGGTTCGTGGGTACGATGTGCGGGCGTTACCATTCGGTCGCGTGATGGGGCGGTTTGGGGTCGGCGAAATGATCAAGGCGGCCACGCGCAGGTGTGGCCTGATTTCCCGGCAGGTCGGTAGTTGAGTTCGTAGTTGCCTCCGCAAGTGGAAGGACATGGAACGTGCCTGTGCATCCGCGGACCGAGTTGTATCGAACTGCGTCGGCCCGTTTGGCCCGAGGCGAACGTGCGGCGTTAGCGACGGTCGTGGCCACCCGGGGGTCCACACCTCAGAAGGCAGGTGCAGCATTGCTCATGCTCGCAGATGGCACGATGCACGGCACCATCGGTGGCGGGTGTGTTGAGGCTGATGTTTGGGCAGAGGCGCAACGTCTGATGCGCCGAGGAGAGAGTGGACTGCGAGAATTCGTGCTTGCCGATGACCCGGATCACCCGGGAGGCGACGTGTGCGGCGGGACAATGGAGGTATTCATTGATGTTCTCTTTCCTGCAAGTCACGGCGAGGAATCAGCGGATCAGGCTGGGCAATCGGCGTGACAGGAGTAGGTGTTGCGCGCATTCTCTCACTGCTTGATGCGCGGACGCCGTTCTGCCTTGTCACGGTGGTTGCACGCGGGAGCGACCGTATCTTGCACGTCGGCGGGAAGATCGCTGTCTTCCCCGACGGAGCATATGAAGGCCGGGTCGGCGCCGACGGACTGACGGCGTCTGTTATCGCCGCATCCAAGCGGATTCTAGGGGCGGAAGAACCGGGCGAGGTTCGTTTTGGCATCGACGGTGAGGTCCTCGCCAATCGGCGAAGGATGCGAGATCGCGAGCCGTCGCCGGATACCGTCGAATTGCTGTTTGAACCGTGCCTGCCTCCACCACGCTTGGTAATTGTCGGTGCAGGGCATATCGCGGTTCCGCTTTGCGCCTTGGGCGCGGTGCTGGATTACGAGGTAACGGTAATCGACGACCGCGCGCGATTTGCAGTCCGTGAACGCTTTCCGGCGGCACATTCAATCGTGGTTGATGATTTTGCGAGGGCAATCGACACCCTTGAGATCACGCCGTGGACTTATCTCG
This sequence comes from Thermoflexus hugenholtzii JAD2, assembly GCA_945907765.1. Classification (GTDB taxonomy): domain Bacteria; phylum Chloroflexota; class UBA11872; order UBA12225; family UBA12225; genus UBA12225. The sequence continues at coordinate 3,067 of CAMDTO010000117.1, forward strand.
TCCTGGTCACTCGGGGTCATGAACACGATGAGGCGACGTTGCAGCGGGTCGCTGGGTCGTCGGCGCGCTACATTGGAATGATTGGAAGCAAGCGTCGGGTCCTCGTGGTGTTTGATCGATTGAAGAAGGCCGGGGTGGACCCTTCTTTGCTCACACAGGTGTATGCCCCAATTGGTTTGGATCTTGGAGGGCGTGCGCCGACTGAAATCGCGCTGGCGATCATGGCCGAGATCGTGAAAGTAAGGCGTCGGGGCGGAGCGACTTCCCTTGCGCGCTTCACTCAGGGCGAAGCAGATCATGGCGTCGCTGACGCAGGCCCTGCGGAAGAGGCCTAGTTCCCGCGCTTCGCAACACTACTGTCAACGCGTCCGTCACGATGGACAATTATCTTATTCGGCAACGAATGAGAGTGGTTGCGATGATCGACCGGGACGTGAGCCCCAGTCTGCTCGGGCGACAAGCGGACCAGCAATTTGGATGTTGCCTGATGCGTCTGTTCCCGGCCACACGACTCGCCGTGAGGCACTTTCGCCAGGAAGCAGCCGGATCTCACGCAATGCTTGGGTGAACATCCGGCCGGAGGCCCAGCGCCAAACTAGGGCGCCATCAGTTCCTAGGATCCAGAGATCAAAGACCTGCCCGTTCCTAAACTCCATTGTGACCGGCTCGTCAGACACATTGGTCGCGACGATTTCGAACTCGTAGCCGATACCAGCTACGGGGCGGTCAGGCAAGAGACGCAGTTCGACGGTGATGGGTCCGGGTGCAGGGTCGATGCCACTTGTGGGTCCAGCTCCGCTTCGCGTCGACGGAGCGTCGCCCGTGTCGACTATCGGATCGTCCAAGATTGGACTCTCATCAAATGGCGCACCGTCCTCACCATCACTCCCTGAGGCTTTGGCGGGCGTCGACGCTGCTGCGATCCAGATCATTCCCAGATTTGCCACTATGGCGCTCCGCCTCGTCATCGGTGCTTCCATGCGAATAGTATGCGCGTTCGGGTCAGATCACTGACTGGCGCATCTGGTGCCAGTTCCCCATGTCGTGTAAAATGCGACGATGACCGTGACAGTGTCCAATGACGGACCGACGGCGATGCAGCTGGTCCTGAGTATTGTCCAGGACGAGGATGCTGGTGCCGTGATCGAGGCATTGAACCATGCTGGATTCCGATCGACCCGCATCAATACCGTTGGTGGGTTCCTTCGCAAGGGAAACGCAACCATTCTTGTCGGCGTTGCCCGCGACCAGTTGCAGCGAGCACTGGTAATCCTTCGGGACAACTGCCAGACCCGTAGCGAATACTTCGTTCCAACTGCACCTGGAGAGGTTGGTGAACCGTACCCACTTGACCCGGTGCAGGTGCAGGTGGGTGGTGCAACGGTCTTCGTGCTCGATGTGGAACGGTTCGAGCAACTTTAGGACCGTTATCTGGCAGGCGTTTGATCGCCGAAGTGCGAAAGTGATATCCGTGAAACTGGTTTGGGCAATCGTCCAGTCGGAAGATGCTGGTGCAGCGCTCAAGGCGCTCGTGTCGCGGGGTTACCGTACGACGCGCATCAACACCGTTGGCGGGTGGCTGAAAAGTGGCAACGTCAGCCTGCTGCTTGGCGTCGAACCGGCACAGGTGGATGACGTTGTGGCGACACTCCGCGAGCATTGTCGTGCTCGGAATGTCGTTGAAAGTGGTCAAGTGAGCTTAGGACGCGCGACGGTCTTTGTGGTCAACGCGCCGGGTTTCGTGCAACTCTGACGCTTGACGTGCGTCGCCCTTCTGCGCGACCTCCGGATCGATCGCGACGTCTGGTGCGTCCGCATCGTGAGGCATCGGCGCCAGTAGCACCCAAACGAGAACACCTGCGCCTATCAGGATCACTGCAACCAGGAATAACGGGAGCCCGTAATCCTGCACCAAATCCTGAGCCCCGGTGACGCCACCGTGCGCGATTGCAATTCTGGGGCTTGCCGTTATCAGAATTAGCGCGGCCATTCCAGCGGAGTGAAGACCGCGTCGTTGACGCAATCGCCTTATCCCGGAACGGACCAACCTGACGGGACTTCCACCATGCCCCGGTCCGGTTTGAGGTCGATATCGTGTTCCTGCCACGCGCGTCGTCATCTTTCTGACTTTAGCACTGGATAACGGATCCTATACTTTCGCCGTGGAAGATTTGAGTGCAATCCTACTCACCTTAGGGGGTATCTCTGTCGCAATTGGGGCGGTGCTTCTTGCCACTGGCCCGTACCTTGGCAGTGGCTTGGCAACCCGATCAAGTCAGCCGAAACCGGCGAAGCGGGCATCTGGGCCCGACCGAATGAGAGAACTTATCGCATCGGAGCAAAGGGTTCGGACACGCCGTGCACGATTCGGACCAACGATACGGTGGGCTGGGATTGGGGCCTTTGCGACTGGCATGAGCCTCTTTGCGATCGGAACGGCGGTCAGGATCTTTCTCGTGGGGACCTAGGAACCCCGGTGCACTCGTAGAACAGTCAGCAACAGGGTTCGCTAGCGCGCAGACGCTACACTGCACCACGTGACACGAGACGAGATATCGCCGCACGCTATTGAAGAACATGCGTCTGGTGGTGACGAAGGCAGTCTCTCCCGGCGCGCAATGATGACCCGACCGTGGCATCCATGGCATGGAGAGCGCGTGCTCCGGTGCATTACGTGTCAGGCGGTACACCCGCTCCGCGACGTGATTTACCGCTGCGGTTCGTGCGGTGATCTTTTGGACGTGGTTTTCCCCCGCCCGAGCGAAACTGCTGCTGCTCTGGCTGCGACGTTCCGGGCCCGACGGATGTCCGATAACCCGATTGACCGGTCAGGGGTATGGCGGTTCCGCGAATTGCTGCCGTTTTACGACCAAGAGTCCCAGATCGTGACGTATCCCGAAGGCAATACTCCGTTGCTCGACGCGCCGAAGAGCGCGTCGTATGCGGGGTTGAGGCGTCTGCGGTTCAAGCACCTTGGTTTCAACCCAACCGGGTCATTCAAGGATTACGGGATGGTCACCGGGGTGACCCAGGCGCGCATTCTTGGCATGCGAGCAGTTGCCTGTGCAAGCACCGGGAACACGTCGGCATCGCTCGGCGCCTATGCGGCGCGGGCAGGCCTGTTGCCGATTGTTCTCGTGCCAGAGACCGGGGTCAGCTTTGCCAAATTGAGCCAGTCGCTTGATTATGGCGCGTTGACACTAATGGTCCGAGGTGACTTCGACGTTGCCCAGGCCCTCCTTCGGAAGCTGGCGCCCCGTCTTGGTATCTACATATTAAATTCAGTGAACCCATTCCGGCTTGAGGGTCAGAAAACTGTGATGATCGAGCTCCTTGAGCAACTCGGTTGGGAAGCCCCCGATCGCATTGTGGTCCCGGGAGGGAACCTCGGGAACTCCAGTAGCTTTGGCAAGGCACTTCGTGAGCTTCACGACTTGGGATTACTCACTAAGCGTCCCCGGATAACGATTGTCCAGGCACGTGGGGCCGCCCCGCTCTCAGAAGCGTATGAGGGAGGTCATTCTGAGACGCTTGTGCGGGTTCATGCCCGCACGCTTGCAACGGCAATCAAGATTGGCGCGCCGGTTTCTTGGAAGAAGGCGGCGCGTGCAGTCGATTGGAGTGATGGTTGGGTCATGTCGGTCAGCGAACAGGAAATCGCTGATGCGAAGGCCGTGATTGGTCTGGATGGGATCGGCTGCGAGCCTGCTTCGGCCACTACTCTCGCCGCAATCAGGCGTCTCGCGAGTGAGGGAACCGATGAGCGCATCGACCCCGACGAGACGATTGTCGCGATCCTAACCGGCAACGTATTGAAGGATCCGGACTACACGATCCGTTATCATCAATCCTCACTATTTGAGGAGTTCCGGAGCGAGACGATTGTGACCGACCACGGGCGTGGCCTCACATCGCAGTTCGCGAATCCACCCGTTGTCGTTGACGCGACTGAAGAGGCGTTAATGGCGGTGATCCAGAAACGTCTAGATATAATTGGGTAATCGCAAACGAAAACTCCTCCAAGTGCCCCCGAGAGGCACTGGAGGAGTTTTTGATTTCCGGCATGACAAAATCCCCGCTACGCCTGTACCCGACCAATCCAAATTGGTGCAGTGAGACGATATGGGATCTTCCTACTTCCGAGGTCGCAAGAAGGGAGGAATATCCAGGTTGTCGGTGCCGATGTGGTCAGGTGGCGGAATTGGCCGGGCCGGTGGCCGGTCAAGGTCACGGATAGAGGATGGGAGGCGGACTTCACGCGTTTCTGGCAAGTCAGCGTAGCCGGTGCTGCCACCTTCCCGGCCACCCGTGGACCGATTGCCACCGATGACATCCCTGCGCCCTGCGGGTCCGCCGACAAAGGTGCGCGACCCACGCGAAAGGGGCTGACGGCTTTCGAAACCAGTCGCAATGACCGTGACACGCACTTGGGAATTCAATCGCGGGTCAATGACCGCACCGAAAATCACATTCGCGTCGGGATCAGCTGCTTTCATGATGATGTCGGCCGCCTCAGTGACCTCAAAGAGGGTCAGGTCTTCGCCCCCGGTGATGTTGAACAGGATGCCTTTTGCCCCGTCAATCTGGATGTCTAGCAGTGGGCTGGCGATTGCCTGACGGGCGGCATCAGCCGCACGCTGATCACCGGAGCCGTGGCCGATTGCCATGAGCGCAGATCCGGCGTTCGCCATGATGGCTTTTACGTCGGCGAAGTCGACATTGATGAGACCGGGCATGGTGATGAGTTCGGAGATGCCGGAAATCCCTTGCCGGAGAACATCGTCTGCTAAGCGGAACGCCTCGATCATTGGCAGCTTCTTGTCTGCAAGGTCGATCAGGCGATCATTAGGAATGGTAATGAGGGTATCCACTTTTTCGCGCAAGGCGGCGATGCCGTCCTCGGCCGCTTGGCGACGGCGTGAACCCTCAAATCCAAATGGACGGGTCACCACGGCGATGGTCAAGGCGCCGAGTTCGCGGGCAATTTCTGCAATCCGGGGCGCTGCACCGGTTCCAGTTCCACCGCCCATGCCAGCGGCGATAAATACCATGTCGGCGCCGCGAAGCGACTCGGTGATGTCCTCTTCGCTCTCTTCCGCGGCCTTGGCGCCAATCACCGGTGACCCACCGGCGCCTAGTCCCCGTGTCGCCTTGTCTCCGATGCGAATACGGGTCTGGGCATTGGAGCGGAGAAGCGCTTGCGCATCGGTGTTGACAGTGATGAACTCTACGCCCCGAATCTCGGTTTCGATCATACGGTCGACAGCATTGCTGCCACCGCCACCCACGCCGATCACCTTTATCTGGGCGAATGCCTCAAGCGCCGGCAGTGCCGATACGTTGTCAAGTCGTTCCTCGTGGCCCCGCGCTTGCCGACCGCGTTCGGAGTACATAGCCTCGCCCTCTTTCGTGCCACCAGGCGTCAAGCCTGGAGTGCGTGCGTGTGGCCCCCTAGGCGATGCACGCGGTCCTGTTGTCGCATTTCAAACGAATTGCCCAGTGCCTTGAAAATTTCGTCCAGACCCTGTTCCACCAAAGGGTACTCGTTATCGAGCTGGGGCACTACTGAATGGTCTGATCATTTTCCTGAACAAGCCGGACATCAAGTCCGCGAGCGCGAAGCCTTTTGCCTCTTGCGGATGACTTTCAGTCAGCTTTTCCTGTCCCCACTTCAGCAATCCAATGGAGGTCGCGAAGGACGGTGACTGGAACCCCTCGCCGAGCCCCGGGATCGATGTCGGGAGACCGATTCTCACCGGGAGTGCCAAGACGCCCTCGGCTACTTCACGGATCCCTGCCAAGTTGGCGGACCCACCCGTCAGGATGACGCCAGCTCCGAGAGCATTGCTGAGTCCCTTGCGGGCGAGATCGTCCCGGATGAGCCTGAACATATCCTCGACCCGAGCCTGAATGATCTGCGAGAGATACTCGATGGTGGTTAGATTGGTTGCTCCGCCGTGGGATTCGATTTGAAGGTCGTGGTCCTCGACGATCAACGTTGACATGGCATTGCCGTACCTGATCTTGAGAGATTCGGCATTTGCGACCGAAGTTCGCAGGCAGAATGCAAGATCATGAGTGATGTCATTGCCACCGAATGGCAGGACTGCCGTGTGCCAAATGCTACCGGCCATGTACACCGCGATATCTGTGGTGCCTCCACCAATGTCGATGACCACGCAACCGAGTTCGCGTTCGTCTTCCGTGGTGGTCGCGCCACCGGCAGCCAATCCCTGAAGAACCAGCTCTTCAAGGGTGATCCCTGCCATGTGGATCGCCTTCTCAAGATTTTGGATCATGCCAATCGATCCTGAGATGACATGGGTCTCCGCATCAAGGCGATGCCCGGTCATCCCGATCGGATTGCGAATGCCGGTCTGGCCGTCGACCGTGAAATTGCGTGGCACGACGAGCACAATCTCGCGACTTGCCTCACCCGGCGCGGCTCGTGCAGCATCGAGAGCTTTT
>CAMDTO010000118.1 GCA_945907765.1 Thermoflexus hugenholtzii JAD2
TGGTGGTTCGGGGCGCTGACGATCCCGCAACTCTACGTGGTCGCCCTGGTGCAGGGGGCGTCGCAGGCGTTCGCGAACCTCGCCCAGGTGTCAGCGCTGCCACGGGTGGTCACTCGCGCCCAGATCACGGCGGCCCAGGCATTCAACCAGGCGTCGAACGGGGTGGCGACGGTCCTGGGCCCGGCGCTCGGGGCGACGATCATCGGCCTCGGCGCGACCACTCCGGCCGGCGCGGCGTACGGGTATTCGTTCGACACGATGACCTACGCCTTCTCGATGATCGCCTTGGTCTCGGTCGCCACCCGGCTGCAGGCACCCCGGGCCCGGGCCGGACCCGATGGGAGTACCGGCCCCGGGCGCCTCGGGCGACTCCGCGCCGACATCGCCGAGGGCCTGCGCTACTTGTGGGACGACCCTGACCTGCAGGGCATGATGGCCATGAACTTCGTGCACCGGATGCTGCTCGGGTCACTGGTGCTGGGCGCGATCGTGCTTGCGCAATCCACCCTCGAGGCGTCCACGCAGGAGATCGGGTGGGTCCTCACCGCCGGGGGCGTCGGCAGTCTGGTTGCAGCCTTGGTGACAACCCGCTTGCGTGCCCGGTTTGCGATCTGGCCCCTGATGATCGTTGTCGTCTTCGGGAACGCTGCGGGCTTTGCACTCCTCGCGGGCGCGCCCCACATCGTCGTCGCGATGGCCGGGATGGCCGTGGCCGCGTTCTGCGAGTCGCTGACCGGCATTGTCCAGGTCGCCTTCCGCCTCGCCGCGATCCCGGACGCACTTCAGGGACGGGTGAACAGCGCGTACCGGTGGGTGGCGTACACCGGCATGACGGTTGGCGCGGCCGGCGGCGGGTTCATGCTTGACCATCTCGGACCGCGCAGTGCCCTCGCCACCGGAGCGACCGCGATGGCCGGCCTCGGGGTGGCGGTCCTTGTCCTGCGGGTCAGGCGGACGCGTACCCACCCGCCGGCAATCGCCATTGCCTGACGGTCGCGACTGGGGCAATTGCTAGACCGTCGTACTTCCGACGAGGTCGCGTATCCCGGGCGCCGCCTCGCCGGCCTCGACCATGCGGGCCACCAGACGACCGCGCAGGCGGAGACGGACCTCGTCGTAGCCCGACCGGCCGATCAGGTTGACCTGCTGGTGCGGGTCGGCATAGGTGTCGTAGAGATGCGTCTCGGCATAGTCGTCGGAACCAGCCACCTGGCTCCCACCCAGGCCAATCGCCAGGACCCCGTACGCCCACCGTTCGGTGCGTAGCGCGCGGGCGACACCGGACTCGCTGATCTGGACGAAGACCTCCTCAGGCCAGGTCGCACAGGTGCCCGCGTCCCGTGCGACCAGTGGCAGGAACGAACGCCCCTGGATGGTCCCGTCGCCGTCGACACCGCACGCATCCAGAAGGGTCGGGCAGAGGTCAACCAGGCTGACCGGTTCGTGGATGACCTGCCGGCGATCAAATCCCGGGCCGGCGATCACGAGTGGCACCCGGATGGAACTGTCGTGGCAACTCCGCTTGTACTCGCTGTTCCTGGTCTTGAAGTGGCACCCGTGATCAGCGGTGTAGACAATGATCGTGTTGTGGAGCTTCCCCATCTGGTCAAGTGTCGCGACCAGTCTGGCGACGTTCTCGTCAAGGCTGCGGATGGCGCCGTAGTAGCCGGGAAGGTGCTGTCCCCATGAACCCGGCAAGGGGCGCAGATCCTCCGGGACGAACGGTGACGCGTAGCGCCGGGCGTACCCGACGGGCGCGACGTATTCGTCCACGTCGTTCTGGTGGTGAGGTTCGAGGAACGAGACCATCGCAAGGAACGGGTCATCCCCTGCACCGAGGTGGCGGATCATAGAGATGGTGCGGTCAGTGCAGGCATCGACCCGGTAGCCACGTGGGCGGACCTCGGCACCATCGGCATCGAACATGACCGTGTCAAATGGTTGGGAGGTGAACTCAAGCGCGTTGGACGCCTCCCACCAGTCGCGGAACCCACCGCGGTACTCGGCGGGCACCGCACCACGGCCAAGTTCAGCGGGCGAAAGATGCCACTTGCCAACGTAGCCAGTCCGGTAGCCGGCACCTGACAGCCGCGTGGCGAGGGTCGGCGTACCGGGCGCGAGGCCGATGTTGTTGCGCCAGACCCCATGCGAGGTGCCGTACCGGCCGGTGAGCAACGTCGCCCGGGCCGGCGCACAGACCGGTTGGTTGGTGATCGGCAGGACGAACCGGGTACCTGACCGTGCCAGACGGTCAAGGGCCGGGGTGAGATCCATCGGGTGCCCGTTGGCACCAAGCGTGTCCCACCGTTGCTGGTCGGCGAAGATCACGAGGATGTTCGGCCTGCTTGCGGTCATCGCGTCCCTCTCCCCGCCTCAGGCGCCGGCGCGAATGTCTCGCCCCGGCGCGCGAGCCGGTCCTCAAACAGTCGGCAGACCGCCTCGTAACTCTCCACGGAACCGATGTCGTAGCGCGGTGCGTCGAAAACGTGCCCGTAGACCGGAGCAACGCGATGCAGCCACGCAATGAAGTTCCCGGGCGCATCAGGAGAACCGCCCGACGCAAGGTACTCGGGAACCAGCCTGAGGGCAGCTGCCGAATAGACATAGAACGCCGGACAGGTCAGGTCCGATGGCGGGTCGGCCGGTTTCTCGACGAACCCGGTCACGCGTGCGGTCGCGTCGATGGTGACGACCCCCGACCGCCGCAGCGTGAGGGGATCAGTTTCGCGAACCAGGCAGATCACTGACGCCCCGGCGTGGCGTGCGTGGAAGTCGGCAACGAGGTCGGCAAGCCGGAAATCGGTCAGGTTGTCGCCGGCAAGCACGAACAGTGGCGATCCAAACAGGCCCGGGAGGGTCTGGGCCGCAAACGCCACATCCCCGATCGCGCCAAGCCGGGTCTCGTTGCTCCCGGTCAGGTCGTCCAGGACCTCGATGCGCAGGTCACCCGCAGCCTCGGTCGATGCTGCCCACTGGGTCAGGTGCGACGCAAACCGGTGGTTGGTCACGACGATGACCCGTCGCAAACCGGGAATCGCCCGGAGTTCGTCAAGCATGTAGTCAAGCACGGGACGACCGGCGACCGGAAGGAGCGGCTTCGGGGTCGTGAGGGTCAGGGGATACAGGCGGGTGGCATAGCCGGCAGCAAGGATCAGGGCATTCATCGCGAAGGCGCCGGGCACCAGGCGTTTCCCGCGGGATGCATGCGGTCAGGCCTGGACATAGATGACGGAATCCTCGACGCGCACCGGAAAGTGTCGAAGTCGCTTGCCGGGATGCACGAGGCAGGCCCCGGACACCAGGTCGAACTCCCATCCGTGCCACGGACAGGACAGGATTTCGCCCTCGCGCGACCAGTCGAACGTCCCGTAGGACGACGGCAGCGTGGTCCCGTCGATCCGCCCGCCACAGATGGGCACGCGTTCATGCGGGCAGAGGTCGAGAATGGCAACGATGCGACCGTTCAGGTTGAACACCCCGACGGTGAATTGTCCCGCGCGCACGACGCGCCGGGAGCCCGGCGGGAGGTCGGCCAGCGGCACGACCGACCACCACTGCCCCCGCGCAGGCGCGCGGGCCGGGTCCGCGGTCACTCGTAGCCCCCACGCGGGGCATCCGTCGACACGGCGCTTCCCGGGTCCGGCGTGACCCTGGCCGGCGCCGGGGCCGGGACCGGTGCGCGCACCGTGACCGCCGGGTCAAGGTGGTACAGGTCGCACGCCGTCAGTCCCATCACCTGCCGCCGGATCTCGGGCGGGAACGACGCTGCCGTGAAGTCCGGGGTATCGCCATCCCAATGCGGAAAGTCGCTCGAGAACATCGCCATGCGCTCGGCAGGAAACATCCGCATGATCTGGCGGACATGGTCAGGGTTCGGCGATTCCTCGATCGGCTGGGTCGTGAGCCGGACGTGATCGGCCGCAATCTCGCTCGGTGGACGGTCAAGCCACGGCGCCGTCATGCGCAGCGCGCGCCAGTTCTTGTCAAGACGCCACAGCAATGTCGGCAACCACGCCACGCCACCTTCGACGAGGACGAACTTGAGTCCCGGGTGACGCTGGAATGTCCCTTCGGCCAAAAGGCTGACCAGATGCGCCTGGAAGGTGCCGGAGAGCGAGGTGTGCCATTCGAGGTAGCTGCCCGGCTGGCCGACGGCGGTCGCCTGCAGGGAGACCCCGACACCCTCGAAGCCTGGATGCACTGCCACCGGGAGGCCGAGTTCACTGGCGGCCTCATAGATCGGATCGAAGAAGCGCCGTCCAAGGGCCATTGGCGTCGCACTCGGCATCAGGACCTGCACCACACCCGGGGTCCGGCCAACCCGGCGGATCTCCTTGGCCGCGAGGACCGGATCGACGGGCGAGACCAGCATCGACACCCGGTACCGTGGGTCGACCGGAAGCCAATCCTCGATGATGGTGTCATTGGTCGCCGAGGCAATCGCTGCGCCCCAGTCGGACTCCGGAGTGACGGCGAACGTGAACGACGCCAGGTTCAGCATGCCGTAGGTGATGCCATTGCGGTCCAGATGGTGCTCGGCCATCGCGTGCGGGTCCGTGTCGATGTAGCGCCCATCGGCAAGACGGGTATCGCGCCGGATAACCCCGTTCGGGTTCCAGTACCCACTGCCTCCGGCCCCGCGGCTGCCACTCTCCCACCGTGACCGCCACGGTTGGGGCAGGCGCCGTTCGATGGCCTTCGGATCGGGGGTGAAATGAATGTCACAATCGACAATCAGGAGGTCAGACGCGGCGCCAACCGGGATGGCCGGGCGAACCGCCGCGGGAAGGGCCTCGGACGCAACCGGATGCCCGTTGGTCCCCGACTTCGACACCTGCGTGGTCGTCACTGCCTTCATCTCCACGTCATCCGCAATGGTGGCGCGGGACAATCCGCGCCACGGCGTCGCCACCGGAACCCCGTGCGTCCGAGGGTAGCAACCGGTCACCGGCCAGCCGGCCGGCATGCCGGCATGCCGTCAGTCGAGCTTGCCGTACGGCCACACGTAGCCGTCGGGAACGTGCCCGGCCTGCGCAATCCGCTTCTGGAGGTACGACGGCGTCATCCAGAGTGCAGGTGGTGCCGGGGGTAGCGACGCAAGGACCCTCCCGCCCACGAGGGTTCTGGTGTTGCGAAGACGGCTCTGGCCGTCACGCCGTATGCCACGGACGTCATAGAAGGCGAAGTCCCCGTGATCGACCTTGAAGAGGGCAACGTCCGCGTGGGCGCCGGGCCGGAGGGTGCCGAGGTCAGGTCGCCCGAGAACCTTTGCCGGGCGCGCCGTGGCGCGTTCGATCACGTCGTCCAGGGACATGCCAAGCGCAAGGAACTTGCTCATGACCGTCGGCAGGTCAAACGCCGGACCATTCACGGCCAGCTGGTGCAGGTCGGTCGAGATCACATCCGGTGCCCGTCCCTGCCCGATCAGGGCCTCGGCGGTCAGGAAACTGAACCCTCCGGCACCGTGGCCGATGTCAACGATCATCCCTGAGTCCCAGGCGCGGGCCACCGACGGCACGATCACGCCATCCTCGCCGATCATGCGCATGGTGTTCCCGTTGAAGGCGTGCGTGATGCTATCGCCGGGACGGAGAGCACCAACGAGCTCGTCCATCGATGGTGGCGACATGCCCAGATGGACCATGATGGGGAGGCCAACGCGGGTGGCCGCATCGATGGCGCGACGCAGCGGTTCCATGCCATGCGGGTTCACATCGGGCGCGCCCATCCGTACCTTGACGCCGACGAGGAACTCGCGGTTGGCCTCGATCGTGCGGGCACACAGCGCGACATCCATGGTGTCAAGGTGGGCAAGTTCGTGCGTTGCCGACGCCAGACCGGAGGTCGCGATGTTCAGGTAGGCAAGGATGCGGGTCCGCGCCGGCCGGATGCACCAGTCGCGGAAGGCGGGCCAGGTCGTCGCGCCCGCCGAACCGGCATCCACCCACGTGGTCACGCCCGTGTGCCACGCAACCGGATCCGGATCGATGCCCCAGTACGTGGCTCCGTGATAGACATGGGTATGCAAGTCAATCAATCCGGGGAGCACCAGGTTGCCGGTTGCATCGAGGCGCTCCCGGGTCGGGTGCGAGGCAAGGTCCGGTCCGACCGCAGCGATGCGTCCGTGCTCGATCGCGACATCCATGACCCCACGGAGACCGGCTCCGGGGTCGACCACTTCGCCACCATGGATAACCAGGTCGTACATCGCTCATTCCTATCCGTCGGCATGACCGTTCCGGCGCGACCCGTGTGGAGGGCCTGAGATCCCACCGCCGGGCACCGGGGCATCTTCGTCGCATCCGTCGCATCCGTGGTGCGGCGTCCGATGCGACAGGATACGCCGCCGACGCGGGTGCGCGACGGGTCCCGGCGGCCCACCCGTCCGGCGGCCACCCGTCCGGCGGCGCGCGCGTCGCGCAACGATTGCGGTCTCGGGTACGCTGATCCCGCGAGCACTGCAGCACTACCCCGGCTACCCCGGCCACCCCGGCTACCACTGCTACCCCGGAAGAGGACGACAATGACGGACACGCATTCCCATGGCATCTCCGACTGGGCAGGCTTGTGCGGGATTGCCGCGCGCGTCGGCGGCACGTTGGTCGCCCGGAAGCAGACGGTCGCGGTCGCGGAATCGTCCGCAGGGGGACTGATCAGTGCCTCCTTGCTCGCGGTCCCGGGGGCATCGGCGTACTTCCGCGGCGGGGCCGCCGTCTACACCCTTGATGCAAAATCCCGGTTCCTTGACCAGTCCCCCTTGGCAATGTCCGAACCGCGGGCAGCGACCCAAGCGCACGCCCAGCGCCTTGCCAACGCCGTTCGTGACCGATTGGGCACGCACTGGGGGATCGGCGAGACGGGAGCGAGTGGCCCCACCGGAAACCGGTACGGAGATCCGGCAGGACACACCTGTGTCGCCGCGACGGGTCCGGACGGGAAGGTCGGCGTGGCAACCATTGCGACCGGATCGGACAACCGGCAAGCGAACATGTTTGCCTTCGCGGCGGCCGCCCTCGCCACCTTGGAACAGGCCCTTGGAGAGCATGCGGCTTGACCCGTCCAGGCGCCCAACGCGGTCCGCACCAGATCCCCAACCGGGCGCCAGGCCGGCATCGGCCGCGTGCGTCGTTTGCTAGGATGCGCCGCCGTGAAGATTGAACCGACGCCCCTCGCCGGCCTCTACGTGATCGAACCCCGGGTCTTCAATGACGCCCGCGGTTGGTTCATGGAGACCTACCAAGAGCTCGGCTACGCTCAGGCCGGGTTGGACGCACGGATGGTCCAGGCCAACCACTCCCACTCACGACGGGGCACCGTCCGAGGACTGCATTTCCAGCACCCGCAGGGCCAGATCAAGTTGGTGCGGGTTGTCCAGGGCGAAGTCTTCGATGCGGTCGTGGACATCCGGCGTGGATCACCGACGTTTGGCCAGTCGTTCTCGGTCATGCTTTCGGCCGAGAACCGTCGCCAGTTGTGGGTTCCGCTCGGCTTTGCCCACGGGTTCTGCGTCACGTCCGGGACCGCGGACTTCGTGTACCTGTGCAGTGATTTCTATGCGCCGTCCGCCGAACGCGGGATCAGCTGGAACGACCCGGCACATGGGATCACCTGGCCAGATCTTGGCGGCGATGAGGGATCGCTCGTCGTGTCCGCAAAGGATGCGGTGCTTCCGACCCTTGCAGACCTTCACGCGGCCTCACCGGACCTCCTGCCACTGTGGGACGGGGCCCCACGGTAGCCGAGCGGGTCACGGCCCGAGGGTCACGCCACCGGCGCCGGCTTCCCCCGCAAGGACCACCAGCCAAGTCCCCGCGTGAGGAACGACGCCAGGAAGATCACCGGGATCCACCCGATCGGCACGAACGCGACCAGGCCGCCCGCGAGCAACGATCCGATCGCGCCAGCGATGCCGACGGCCGCGGCGTAGGTTCCCAAGTACGCCGGCCGCTCTGCGGGCGGGGCGAGTTCCAGCAGCCTGGAGGTCATCGCAAGGCTGTACCCACCCCACGCAACGCCGGAGTACAGGTTCAGCGGAATGGCAACCCAGGGTGCCCACACCAGCATCCAGCCGATCGGTATCACCGCCGCCGCTGCTCCGGCGAACGTCAGGACGCGTCCGGGTCCCGCCCGGTCAATCCACCGTGCCCACAGCCGTTGCGATGCAATGGCCGTCAGGCTGCTCATGAGCGACAGGGCACCCAGGTAACTGGCGGGCATCTCGAGGTACCGGACAAGCCAGATCGGGGCCGCCGGGCCGATCATCGAGGCACCTCCCTGGAGGATTGCCGCACCGATCACGATGCTTCCAAGCGCCATGGACGGTGGGGCACCGGACCGGCGCGCAATCGCCCGCCAGACCCCGGCTGCGTCATCCCGCCGGATCCCATGCGCCGCTTGCGCCGCTTGCGCCGCTTGCGCCGCTTGCGCCATCGGCGACGTGGATGCGGTGCCGGCATCCGGACGCGTTGTTCCCGACGCGGGAGCGGGTGCGCCTGAGCCTGAGCCTGCGCCGGATGCGGGTGGCAGCGTCCTGATCGCAAGCCGGCGTTCGGTCGCGATCAGGGTGGCGTACGCACCGATCCCGAGCAGGCCGATGAGGCTTGCCATGCCGAACCCGACGCCATACCCGGTCACGCCAGGCACGATCTGCAGCAAGCCGGTCATCGCGGCCGTACCGACGAGTGACCCGACCCAGGTTGCGATGGCGCGATCAGCAAGGTAGCGGGTCCGCCCGGATTCGCCACCGACCGTTGCGGCTCGCGCTCCCATTGCCGGACTGGCCGCGGCCGCGGCCACCGAGGCAATGCCAAGGACCACCAGGAAGAGCACAAGGGCAGCAACCGGATACCCGGCCACCAGCACCGCTGCCGGCACGGCCCCGGCAAGAAGCCAACTCCCTCGCGCCACCAAGGCGGTGCCATACACGCGCCGTGCGCCACTGCCGGCCCGCGCCCACCGGGCACCCTGGAGTTGCAGGCCATTCGAAAGGAACGTGTTGAGCGCAAGGAGGATGCCGAGTTGACCACCACCGGCGCCGAGTTCGACGGCGAAGGCCGACAGGAACGACGCCGTCGGGCCACTCCAGACCGCCGCGCAGAAGGCTTCGACGACCCCCCACCTCCAGATGGCCTTCGGTACCCGTCCGGAAGCCTCTTCAAACGGCTGCGACCGTCCCGGTTGTTGTGCCACGACGTGCCTCCCAACCGCCGCCACGACGTTGCAACTGCCTGCAGGCAGGCGCCGGGACGGAAATCCACGAGCTGACCACCCCAAACCAGGCCGGGGAGCGGTATGCCGGAAGCGCGTTTCCGGTTTGCCAGATCGCTTGGTATCCTACCCTCTAGA
>CAMDTO010000119.1 GCA_945907765.1 Thermoflexus hugenholtzii JAD2
GTCGACCCTTTCTCGCGAAGGTACGCAGCGTGCCATGGGATGGGTAACCTGACTTTGCACCGCGGTCAGCATGACGGACACCCGACAGCTCCCACCACGATCGCACTACAGTTGCGGGACAGCGTCGGCATTTGACCGACTTCCCCCACGTCTCACCCCGACCCCGGAGCGATTACCCATGGCGCGGGTGGCCAACACAGCCACCAACGTGTATTCAGTTGCCGGGAGTGTACACCCGATACCGCAGTCGCGCGCCGTCCACCTCCGACCACACAATGCACTGGAGTGAGAAAAGCAATGACCACAATGAACCGGCAGGTCCAACTCCGCCGACGCCCAAACGGATTGCCCCAACCAGAAGACTTCGCGGTCGTCGAGACTCCAGTGCCCCATCCCGGACCGGGCGAACTCCTCGTCCGGACACACTTCCTGTCGCTCGATCCCTACATGCGGGGACGCATGAACGACGGGAAGTCGTACGCCGCTCCAACCCCACTCAACGCCGTCATGCCCGGGGGCACCGTTGGCGAAGTGGTCGCATCCAATGACCCATCGATTGCCGTCGGAAGCATCGTGACCGGCGGTGGCGGTTGGCAGGAGCTCGCCGTCCACAGTGCACGATCCGTCCGCGTTGTCGACGCGAGCCTGGCGCCAATCAGTACTGCTGTCGGAGTCCTCGGCATGCCCGGGCAGACCGCGTGGTACGGCCTGAACGTGATCGGACGGCCACAGGCAGGCCAAACAGTCGTCGTCGGAGCGGCTACCGGTGCCGTCGGAAGCGTGGTGGGCCAACTTGCACGCCTGGCCGGATGCCGTGTCGTCGGCGTCGCCGGGTCCGATGCCAAGTGCGCACACGCCGTGCATGACCTCGGCTTCGATGCCTGCGTCAATCACCGGTCGCACGATGTCTCATCTCTTACGGACGCCCTCCGGCAGGCTTGTCCAGATGGGATCGACATCTACTTCGAGAATGTTGGCGGCGTCACGCTCGCCGCGGTCCTGCCCAACCTCAACCAGGGTGCCCGCATTCCCCTGTGCGGCCTCATCAGCCGCTACAACGGCGAGGACCAGACACCCGTGAACCTCGGACCGCTCCTCTCCAACCGGGTCACCCTGCAAGGATTCATCATCTCCGATCACCCGGAGACATTCCCGGCATTTTTCGCCGAGGTCGCCCCGCGCGTCCAGTCCGGGCAGATACGTTACCGCGAGGACATCGTTGACGGTCTCGCGAACGCACCCCAAGCCTTCATGCGCCTGTTCTCCGGTGAGAACTTCGGGAAGTTGGTTGTCCGACTCGCATCCTGACCAGCGCATCCACGAGACGCAGCGAGGCCCCGATCCGAACCCGGACCGGGGCCTCAACTTGACTATCGCCAGACTAGGAAGACTCTAGCGGGGCAGGTCGAGGATGTTCTGTAATTCGTCGTTCAACGCCTTCAGGTAGGACGGTGTCGGTTCGCCCTGGTTCTCCCAGACCTTGTTGACCGCGTCACCGAGGGCCTTGTTGAACTCCGTGATCTTGTAGTTCCCCGGGACCTGGTAGGTCTCGCCGAGTTCGTTCGCATCCCGGTCGAGTTCCTGAAGGATCTTCGGGAAAATCTCGTGGTTCACGAACTTCGGATCGTTGTAGACGTCGGGACGCGCACCAGGGGTCGTCGATCCGGTCTTCTGCATCGCCAGGGCAAGACCGGTGTCCTTGCTTGCAAGGAACTGCAGGACCTTCCATGCCTGATCGGGATTCGGTGAGGTTGCCGAGAGTTGCAGGGCATCGGGCACCCAGATGCCACCGCGCCGTCCGGTCGGCCCCTTCGGCGCAAGGATGGCGCTGTACTCGTAGCCAAACTGCTTTGCGGCCGGTTGAATCGCCGTCTTCACATTGAAATCGAGGTTCATCAGCATCGCCGCCTTGCCCTCGACGAACAGCTTCTGGATATCCGCCTTCGGGTCGGCCACCTTGCGCTTGTGGAACGCATCGTAGAACCACGCAAACGCTGCTCCCGCCTCGGTACTCGCAAGCATGCCCTTCTTGGCTTCTTTGTCAAACAATTCCGCGTTCCACCGGCGCAACGTGCCAGTAAGGGTGCGCGAGTCCTTCGGCAGGGTGGTGGCGATGCCCCACTGCGACCCATCAGGCTTGGTCAACTTGACCGCGGCTTCCATGATGTCGGCCATCGTCGTATTGGCATCGGGAATCTTGACCCCCGCCTGATCGAACAGCGACTTGTTGTAGAAGAACGCGACCGCCGCCATCTTCCCCTTGAAAGGGAGCGAGATGATCTTGCCATCGAGCCGACCGGCTTCGATTGCCGCCGGATACCACTGCTTGAGGTCAACCTTGTCACGTGCGATGAGCGCGTCAAGGTCCTTCATGGACTTCGCGAGGTAGAGGCGCTGCGGTTGCGCCTGGGACGGGTGGGTGTGCACGACGTCGCCGATGCTTCCGGCCGCGATCAGGGTCGTGATCTTGGCGAGGATATCTCCGTCGTTCAGATCCTTCTCAACCGTGATCCCGGGGTTTTCCTTTTGGAAGATCGGGATGCGGACGTCCCACATCTCCGCCTCGGAGACGGTTCGGGCCGTGACCTTGATCGTCACCGGCTTGGGAGCCGCGGTCGGTGCTGCCGTAGCGGCTGGAGCGGTCGTCGCCGCGGCCGCGACAGTCGGGGCCGCCTTGGCTGCAGTAGGAGCCGCTGCCGGGGCTGACTCGCCACCACAGGCAGCAAGCACTGCCGATCCCCCGAAAACCGCGGCCAAGCTTGAAAGTGAACCCCGCCTGGTGAGGCGAGACCCCACACCACGTTCAATCAGTTCGGACATGTTCCCCCCGAAAGTCCGTGCGGTCCTGACCACCAACGAAGGTGGGGGGCGCAACGGTTTCCGGGGATGCTAACAAGTGAATGAACTCACTGGCGGGGTCACCTGCCCGACGAAGTGGCCCCGACATGTATGCGATTACTGTGGGAAAGCTGGAATGGTCACCTGCCGGGTAACCGTGAACGGTGACCAGGTGCTCCCGTCCTGCGGATCCACATTTGCCGTGACATCCAGGTTGAATGTACCCGTGGCCGCCGTACTGAACGTTGCCGAACCTGATCCGCTATTGATTGACCCACTTGAAGGAAGATTGATCCCATTCCGGCTCAAGGTGGCACTGAACCACCCGTTCGCCGCAGGGCTAACCCCCACCGCAGCAGTGCATGTCTGTCCAGTGCACGACAGGTCGGAAACCGACACCGTCGGGACCGTGACCGTGCCGTTGGCAAGCAACGACATCGGGGTCTGGAACGACAGTTGGGGAGACGTGCCCTTCCTGATCATCACAAATGTCGTCGACAAATCCGCCAGGCGGTACTTGACCGACAAGGTGTTATTGGTCACCGTCTGGGACTGGAGACCAATACCGATAAACGTCGGCTGAACGCCGTTCGCATCTCCATTGCCGATCGACACGCCAACGTCGACTGTCCACATACCAGTCGCGGCCCCTGCCGGGGATATCGTGACCGTACGGGTCTCAACAGGCGAAGCAACGAGGGCCACCGTCGTGGTTGTACCGGCATTCACGCTGATGGTCCGGTAGACCGGCACGTCATCTACAACAGACGTCACGGCGTAATTTCCGGGAGCCACGTTCACGAACGTAAATGCCCCACCTGTACCCGTCTGGGTCGCAGCCCATCCAGCTCCGTACCCCAGCGTGATACCAGTCATCGGGACCAAGCTTACATTCGCGCCGATCCCAATCCCGGATGCGGACAGCGTCCCGGAAACGGTCCCGCTACCAACCACGACTCCTGTATCAACACCGCCCGCGGGCGCACCTACCAGAGATGTACTGTCCCACTTGATATCGACAGACGCCCGCGCGCCTTGGTACCTGTTGTCGGCAGCCGGATCAAAGGCGACCGCGAAGGTGATTGCCCGCTCCAAGCCTGCTTGCCAATCATCGACGACTCCACCGTTACGATAGTTCTTCACGATGATCCCGGAGGCAAGCTCCGGACTGATGCGGTCGCCCAACGCGATGGCTGCATCAATGGTGATGGCTGGGTTGGAGACTTGCGCCAACGCAAAAGTGCCACTCGCGGAGTTCGCCGCTACGATCAGGGAAGCGCCCAAGGAAGGCCCAGCGCACGCGGCGATTGCCTCGCCGTCATTCGTGGCGGCCACGACACGCCCCTGCAAGCCCGGTCCACCGAGCACACAGACGGCGCGCCCCTGACCGGCAAGGTAGAAGGCCGTCACCCGCAACACATCGGTGAGACGCCCACGCCCGCAGACATCTACCCCGTCGACTAGCAATGCGTTGCTCGGGTCACAGTTCGCCACGGGGTTGTTCGTCAAGGTGATCGACGGCACCGTGAGGCGGACACGTCCGGCCGAGAGTGTGCCCACGTTGCCAACCGTCACCGAGTTCACCAGCATCATGCCCGGGGCAATGCCTCCGGTGCCGTTGACCGCAAAGCCAGGATTGTTGGGCAGGATGGGTGGCGTTGCACCCGGAAGCGTCGGCGACGCATACGAAGCCATGGAAGGGTTCAACGGTGCGAACACCTGGGTCCCACCGGTACTCGTCACTTGCGTTCCGGGGTTGACCACCCCGTCCCCAGTAGACGTCGAGAATAACGCATTCCCCGCCCGGCTGTTCGACATCTTGAGCGTGCCGACCTGGAAGGTATTGGCGGTATTGGTGGCTTGGGCGGCGAACAGGGCATACGTCCCCTGCTCGTGCATCAGGCTACCGACACCAACACACATCATCGCGACCAGTGCTGCCCGAACTGCTGTCATCGAACTGATCACTTGATCCCCCGGATCACGCCTTTGGCGTCGCCACCAGAACCGGTGGCGTACCCCCGAATATAGCACCGGCCACAACGACCCAATCGTGAGATTTTCACTGTTCAACGCTTGAACAGGACACGTTGGCCGTCAATGCCACCCATCTGAGAGGGTCATCGCCGATGCTTCGCGGGGCCACCACAGGTCAAAGCGCGTCTTCAGGTCGATGGCGCGGCCCGTACGGGCGGATTCATAGGCAGCCATCTGCTGTTCGGCGATGTGCATCCCGATGTCCAGACCGCAGTGCAAGGGCGACTCACCACGGATGGCACGGACGAAGTGGGCCAGGATCTCCCCGGTCACATCGGCGGCCGGAACCGGGACCGTGTAGCAGTTCGGGATGCCGAGATATTCCACCGCTGTCCCATCGGGCGGTGCCTGACGATCACTCTTGATCACCAATGGCTGTCCGTACCGACCCAGGAAGATTGCCCCATGCCGTCCGTGCAGGACTGTCCCGTTCGTCATGTACGACCGTGTCCAGATGGAATGCACGTTTCCATGCTGACCACCCTCGTACTCCAGAAGGACACTCACTTGGTCGTCAACTTGTGACTCCACCCGTCCGCCATCACCGGTCAGCCGATGCGGGATCAGGGTGTTGACGCGGGCCGTAAGCCGGGAGGCCGGTCCCATCAGCGCCGCCACGCGTGCCAGCGGGTAGACCATCGTGTCCATCATGGCCCCGCCCTCGGCGGATGCGTCGTAGTACCAATTGCTCCGTTGAGGACCAGCGAATGAGAGTTCGGCCTCGATACCGGTAATGCGCCCGAGATAGGCGTCATTGGCGTACTCCAGCGCCTTGAGGAGGGCGGGCGTGTCCACAAACGGCAGTGCCATGCAGGTCACGCCACTGGCAGTCACCGCAGACTGCAGGGAGACGGCATCAACCCACTTGGTCGTCAGCGGCTTTTCCACCAGCATGTGCTTGCCAGCATTCGCCGCGTCGGTCCCCTGGGTGGCATGCAGGGCGTGCGGCGTCGCGATCACGACCGCATCGACCTCGGGATCGGCAAGCAACTGCCGGTGATCCGTGTACCAGCGGGCGCAGTTGCGTTCGGCAGCCTTGGCACTCGCACTCGCCTCGGTCCGCGCGCACGTCGCCACGAAACGGACATCCCAACCAAGTGCATTGAGGGCCTCTGCCTGATTGAAGAACCGGGTGCTGATCTGGCCGCAACCAATCATTCCCAGTCGCAGAGGCCGTTTGCCTGACCCACTCATTCCCTGTCTCCTGACAGTTTCCGAGTATACGCACGCCCGCGAGCCACTCCGGTTCGCGGTCATGGACGCAGGAACCACCCGCGCATTACCACGAACGGAGGCGTCTGCGGACTGCCGGCAGGCGAAGCACAAGCAAGGCCGCCACCCCCACGCCGTACGCCACCGGTTGACGGATATCCGCCTTTACCAACCAGAGGAAATGGATGACCGCGAGGATCGCCGCGAGGTACGCCAGACGGTGCAGGTTCCGCCACCGGGGACCGAGACGCCTCTGCCACCCACGGGTCGACGTCAGGGCAAGGGGTAGCATCGACACGAAGGCACCTGCGCCGGCGACGATGTACCGCTTCTCAAGGATAGTGTCCCAGATCAGGCGCCAGTCAAGTCCGTAGTCAAGTCCGGCAAATGTCGCCATGTGGAGCGAGGCGTAGAAGAAGGCGTAAAGGCCGAGTGGGCGTCGCAACGGAACCGCCCACGCCTGCCGTCCTAGCCCTGAAAAGGGGGTTACGGCAAGGGAAATGACCAGCCACACGAGTGCAGCCGTGCCAGTGCGAGTCGTAATCGCCTGTATCGGGTTTGCCGTCAGGCCTCCAGTCAATGCATCCCCGACGAGCGTCGCAAGCGGGACCATGGCCCCGGCGTGCACGGCGACCTGGATGACCGCACGCCATCGCTCATGACGGACCCGGTGCCCCCCATTTGAGAGCCGATGTGGAGGCGACTGGTCCGCCTCCAGCGCACGTGGCCGTGGCACCACTGCAGGGCCTGCCTGGCCGGTGCCACTCACATCATCACCCACGGGGGGCTGCCCTGACCAACGGTACAACTTCGCCTCACGCCCCACTCCCGTGCCCAAGACCTCAATAGTTCTTATTCAAGTCCATCCCCGCGTACAGGCTACCCACGGCAGCGGTGTATCCGTTTAAATAGAGGGTTGGCCGACGCCTCGTCTCACCGATGCGTCGTTCAGTTGCCTGCGACCACCTCGGATGCGAAACCTCCGGGTTGACATTCGCGAAGAACCCGTATTCGCTTGGCGCCGCTGCCATCCAGAGGGATGTCGGTTGCTGGGCGACCAGCTCAATCTTGACGATCGACTTGATGCTCTTGAACCCGTATTTCCAGGGAACGACAAGGCGAACCGGCGAACCGTTCTGTGCCAGCAAGGGCTTGCCGTAGAGGCCCGTCGCAAGTGTCGCAAGTGGGTTGCGTGCCTCATCAAGGGTCAACCCCTCGACATACGGCCACGAATACGGACTGAACCCCCGCATGCCCGGCATCTCGTCCGGACGTTTCACTGTCTCAAACTTGAGGAACTTCGCGTCACCCTTGGGGACGACCGCATCCAGGATCCGGGAGATGGGAAACCCTTGCCACGGGATCACCATCGACCAGCCCTCCACGCACCGCAACCGGTAGACGCGTTCCTCAGGATTGAACCTCAGGTCCAGGTCTTCCACGGTGAAGGTCTGCGGCTTGTCGACCAGGCCCCCGACCGAAAGCGTCCACGGCGAGGTCTTGAACCCCTGGGCAAGCTTCGCCACCCCCTCCTTGTCGGTGGAGAATTCGTAGAAGTTGTTGTACGAAGTGACCGACTCGAACGGCGTGAGAATTTCTTGGTATCCAGGGGTCGGCACGACGCCGGCGTCAGCCGACGCTCCGGTCTCCCGTGGCGTCTCGGGGGTCGAGGTGACCGGGGCACTCTCCGCACCACATCCCACAAGACCCGCCATCGCGATCATCGGCAGCACGCCCGCAGCACGCATGATGGCGTGTCGACGCCGGTACACGGGTTCCGGGGTGATCTCGTCACGCAATCGCCGGTCGTCCATCTCCGCTTCCTCTCGAATGCCCCGACACGGATCGGGCGTCCCCCTGCTTGGCGAGATAGCCGGGGGATACACAAAGACAAGCGTACGCCCCGCCGACCGCGAGAACTAGCCACAAAGCGCCGCGTGTCTCACCATCGGTACGACGGTTCCGTGACAGAAGTCCCCCGGACAGGGTCACTCTCCCCAGATTGCTTCCTCATAGACCGGGAGCAACTTCGCGACGTACGTCTCGGGGCCATACCGTGCCTCGACCCGCGCGCGCGCCGCGACCCCACAGGCAACCCGTCGCGCCGGATCCAGACACAGCGCGACAACCGCTGACGCAATCCCTTCGGGGGTTGCAGGAACCATCGCACCAATCGTCTCGTCGACGATGGTCCGGGTCGCGCCGACATCGGTTGCCACGACCGCAAGACCCGAAGCCATCGCTTCAAGCAAACTTGAACTCCCGAGATTCTCATGCAACTGGCATGACACGAAAATCGACCCGGCGGCCATGATGGGGGCCATGTCCACGGTGAAGCCTCGTTCGATGACCCCCGATAGACGATGCGATGCAATGGCCCTCTCAATCGCCTCGGCCTCCTCACCTTGCCCGTAGAGCAGTGCGCGGACGGTCGGGATGCACTTCACCACCTCGGACATTGCCTCGACGAACAGCCTCGCACCCTTCTCCGGGTGAAGCCTCGCCGCGAAGATGATCACGGGCCCACCAGACCCGGTCTCCGTGCGATCTACAGCCGGTCGATACCGGGCGGTGTCGGTGAAGTTGTCGATCACGGTCGCCCGGGCCTTATGGCCGGGGGCAACGACATCAAGGTTCACCATCTCGTCGGCACTGCACACCACCAGGCGATTGGCCCGCGCGATGGCCCACCGAACAGCCATTCGCTTCGCGGTTCCATAGAAGTGCCTCATGTAGCGCGCTTCGCCGGCAAGCGTGATGACCGTCCGTCCGGCACGCATCAGGAACCACGGCGCAAACGCGAAGAATGACGGCGCCAGCACGAGGTGGACCACATCCGGGCGAAGCTGCCTCCACACCGTCCAGAGACGCTGTTGCAGGCGTGGGTAGGCCAGGATCCGTCCAAGAAGCCCCGAAGCGGTCGTTGCCGGTGCGACGGGGAACGCCGGACCAAGCGCGATGATTGCCAGTCCCCGAGTGTATTCACGCAGGAAAGGGTCGGTCGCCACAAGCCCGGCAAACTCGTCACAGGTCAGGACCGTTACCCGGACGTGCGACTGCAGCGCGCGCGCCAACGCGAGCGTCTGGTGTTCCGCACCTGACGCCTGCCGGGCAATCAGGATGATCGCGACATGGGCGCGCGCGCCGGCAACATCTGTCGCCAACGACTTCCCGGTACGCATCAGATCGGATGTCGCCATCTCGGGATTGGA
>CAMDTO010000120.1 GCA_945907765.1 Thermoflexus hugenholtzii JAD2
ATGCGCGGCCCGGGGGCGTCCGGTCCGACGAGCGAGGCGGTCAGGGATGCGGGTGCCGAACCTTGGGGAAGGTCGGCGCGTGCCACGACCGACGGGAGGGCGAGGACGGGTGCCGGGATGTTCACCGGAGTGCCCGTGCGCACGGTGAGTGAAGCGTCGGCATCGAAGTAGACACCGTCAATCTGTCGGTCGTCGATGGTGTCGCGCAGGAGGTAGGTGACGCCCCATTGGCGCAGGCGGCTGAGGGACGGCAGGGGTGCAACCAGGTCCCGACTGAGTTGGTCGCGCAGGAGGCCATCGGGCTGGTTGCGCTCGGGTGGAACGATGAGCGACTTGAAGTCGACGTAGCGTCGGAACGGAAGCACGCCACCGTCGTAGCCGTCCACGACGGGAACCTTGAAGACCATCGGCAGATTGGGGTTGAGGGTGTCCTTGTACTTGGTGTTGATGAGGCCGGCGCCGACCCCTCTCAGGCCAAGCAGCGCGCCGTGATCGCCCTGGATGAGAGGTGCGTCGTATGGCTGGTATCCGGTGCGGGCCACCGCAAGGATGCGGCCAGGGGGCAGGTTGTCACGAAGGGCATCAATGACGGGGCGGCTGTCGGTGTAGACGCCGGGTGGATTCGGGTTGTTGTATTCGAGGCTGGTTGCCGACGCCCAGAGTTCTGCGACGGTGGCGATGGTAATCAGGATGGCCCCAACGCGTGATGGGGCGGTTGCAAGGGCGACGAATGTCAGGACGACGGCGCCAGTTCCCAGGGCAGCCCAGACCATGATGAGTTGCGGTGCGGTTTCCTCGGAACGGACGTGTTGGGCTGGCCACAACAGGGTCGCCGCGCCACTCGCGACGAGAACCGCAATGAGCAGGCGGCTTGCGGCGATTAGTCGGTACCACGGCCGTGGTGCGGGGGCGCCGTGGTGGTCAGGTCCGGGCGATTTCAGGAACGAGAACCCGGCGCCAGCGACGATTGATCCGGCAAAGGTTGTGAGGAAGAGCCAGCGTGCGGGCACGCGGAAAAGGTTCATGCCCGGCAACGCAAAGATGCGCGAATAGATGGGCGTGTGATTTCCGAGGGCGAGAAGGAGTGAGACGAGCGCGAGCAGTGTGAAGAAGAGGATTGCCGGGTGGCGGGCGCGGAAGGTTACGCCGCAGAGTGCCAGGATGAACCCCATGAACCCGAGCCACCCGATGTATTCATTACTGGTGGGCGAGGCCAGTCCGAAGGTAGGCAGCAGCCCAACGAAGAGTTCCCGTGGCGGGAGCGAGAAGGCGACGGCCTCACCCAACGGCATACCGGTTGCGCGAATCGAGGCGGCGGTCAGTTCGGTGGTCGGTAGCGTCTGCAGGGCGCTGAGGCCGGCGGCGATGGCACCGGCCAACCCCAGAAGCCCGGTTGTCCATGCTGCATTCCGGATTGCAACACGGCGCCGGACCTGTTTGGTGGAGGCGCCGTGTTGTCCATCTTGGGTCGTTGTCGCGCTATCCGTGCCATGCCCGGTCCGGTCTGCAAGCAGTGCCTTGACCCAGGTTCCGAGCGGATCTCGGGCTGGCGCGCGCCCGGGAATGGCGAGGGTCCACCCAGTGACGCCAATCCTGAAGATCGCGTAGGCGCCGATCGCGACGACAGTCATGTAGCTCTCTTGGGCGTGCCCTGCAAGCAGCTGGATGGCGAGGACGGCTCCGGTCGCCACGGCCCACCGAAGTGAATGGGTGGCGAGTGCGTAGTGCAGGGTGAGGCACGCAAGTGGCAGCCACGCGGCAGCATTGAGTTGGTTGAGGTGTCCGACTTGGGCGCCGATGAACCCGGAAAACCCAAAAAGGCAACCGGCGACCCCGGCACTCCACCAATCGAGTTCAGCCATTCCCCGGGCGGCAAGGGCGGCGAACCATGCGGCGAGGAAAAAGTGCAAAGCTACCGATGCGTTCATGGCGAAGGGTGCGGGAAGCACCAGGAACAGGAGGTGCAAGGGATAGAAGACCGCACTCTGCAGGTTGGAGAGAAAGGGAACTCCGAAGTAGATCCACGGGTTCCAGAGGGGAATGCGACCGTCGCGCAATGCTTCGGCGGCGAAGGCCCGGTACGGGTACATGTAGGCCATCGTGTCATATCCGATCACGACGAGGCCGGTAAAGATGAGCTTCCAGGCGAAGAGGAGCGTGGCAGCGAGGATGATGAGTGCAAGTGCCACCGGTGCGACGTGTCGGCGCATGTTCGTCACCAGCAGTTGAACGCTTGTGCGCATGTCGCGTGGCGGTTGGTGCAGGAGGAGAGACGGTGGCTCGGCGCATTCAGATGCCCGAAGTGATGACCGGGGACCTGATTGCCGGCGAGTGCCTCCACGCATTCCGATGCGGGCAGGGATGCCTGCGCACCTGACGGTCGGCGAGTGGCGGTCAGGTGTTCGATCACAGCTCGTTGGCGAGCAGGATTGCCTCGGCGACCTCGCGCATGGACTTCCGGGCGTTCATCGAGAGTTTCTGGATCTTGCGGAACGCCTCGGCCTCCTTGAGACCTTGCGTGTCCATCAGGAGACCTTTGGCCCGTTCGACGACCTTGCGCGTCTCCAGGGATTCGTGGATGTCGTGCAGTTCGCCTTGGATGGTGCGGAACTCCCGGTGCCTCGCCAGGGCTACCTCGATGGCAGGTGCCAGATCGCTCTCGCGGTATGGCTTTACCAGATACCCGACAACCGCCGGGGCGGTCCGGGCACGTTGGATCAGTTCCTGCTGTGAGTACGCGGTCAAGAGAAGCACCGGGGCAATCGATTCGGCCGATAGTTCCTGAGCTGCGTCGATGCCATCAAGATCAGGCATCTGGATGTCCATGATGACGAGGTCTGGACGCAGTTCGCGGGCAAGGTTCACGGCGCTCCGGCCGTCCCCTGCTTCACCGACAACCACATAGCCGAGAGATGTCAGCATCTCCTTGAGATCCATCCGGATGATGGCCTCGTCATCGGCAAGCACGATTCGTACGGGCATCGTCGGTTTCCGGTTCTCCGGGGCGTCTGGTGCGAAAACGCACACCGGCAGAACGGCCGGGTGGCGAAAGATGGTAGCCATGGCTTCGGAGAAGCGTCAACCATTGATTGACTGCTGTTCCGATAAGGTGCTACCGTGGGTCCGATCATGGCGCAAAACGTACAGCGATGGCTGCTTGAACGGGATCGGTTCGCGTGGGCGCGGGAACACGTGCCGGAGCGCAAGTGGTTCCAGATTTCCAAGTATTTCCCCGGGTACATCCTGCGTCGCCAGATGGTGTACATCGATGCCGAGACCGGCGACGTGATTGGTGCGCAGGGCGGTGAACACGTGCCAGACGGCCGGGTATTCCTATACGGCTATGACGTTCAAGCCTTCTGCGGGATAGACGTTCCTGGCCTTGAGGACGCAATGACGGCGAAACCCCCGTCGCGATTGGCCGCCCGTGGCACGTCCGGCGACGCGAAGGCTCCCGCAAAGCCGGGCGAATGAACCCGTCGGCCATCTGGAGTTGTGGCTTGGCGTGCCCGAGACGAGGGAATTCCCGATGAGCGACCAGAACCGTTCCCGACCAGCCGCGTCGCCCGAGGCGACAGGGACTGATTCCACCACGGGTGACCACCACGACTACTCATTGATCGTGGGAGGTGCATCACCAAGTCCGGTTGCATCTCTCTTTGTAGTGGCGAGCATCGGCTGCTTCGTGGTTGCCTCGGTCGGTGGCGCAACCCTCGGGCACATGGAACTCGACCTGTGGTGGGCAGGTGGTCTCGCGATGGTCGTCGGGCTTGGCTTGGTGACACTGGTCTCACCAGAGGCATGACGATTGAGGCTCGGGTTGTGCTGTGACCCGTCTCCCCCTGCTTTGGAACAACCCGTGACGTTACCGAGGTGGTGACCCAAGGCCTGATCGGTGACCGTGTGTTTACGGTCACTGGTGATGGTCGGGGAGAGAGGACTTGAACCTCCGACCTCAGCGTCCCGAACGCTGCGCGCTACCAGGCTGCGCCACTCCCCGCATTGCGCCGGTGGGACCGGACGCCGTCCCCGATGGTTTGCACCATCGGCATGCCATCGACTATAGGTCGCTGATGGGTCGGGCGTCAAGCGATGGTGCGCCTCTTCTTGGCCCGAAACGGGTCCCAACGGCAGGAACTTGGTCGCGCCGGGGACTGCTCGCCGGGGCGAGCTGCGTCTTTGCACTCGCGTCGTGCGAGTTCGGCGGGATCGGCTCATTCGGGTTTTGGGGATCCGATGGTGAACCGCGACTGATCTTTGGGTCTGAAGGCAGTCTCGTCCAGTTGTCGGCTGATGGGCGGTCCCGGAAGGTCATTCTCGCGGTCCCTTCGGGAGCAGTCGCACGGGACCCGGCATGGTCTCCCGATGGCAAGCAAGTTGTCTACGCGTACACGCCGCCCCTCACCGTCTCGCGCGGTGCGTCGCCGGCGCTGATCCTGCCTGTGACCGATCTCTATCTCCTGGATGTCGCGACCGGGTCCACCCGACAGCTTTTGGTGCATGACCGCGAGGGTGGCGCATATGACCGTCCAACGTGGTCTCCTGATGGGCGTACGGTGTATGCGAACCATGTTGCGCCGGTGGTTGATGGTGCGGTCGTGCGAGACACCATCGAGGAAGTGGTTCGCGTCGCCGTCGGACCGGGACAGGCGTCGCCCGAGGTTGTCGTGCGTGGAGGCTTTGACGCGGCGCTTTCCCCGGATGGTCGCAACCTGGCATGGGTTCGTCGAACGATCGACGGGCGCACGATTGAGGTGGGGACAAATGACGGGCTAGGTACCCGGACGGTCGTCCCTCCCACACTGGCGGACAACGCATCGTGGCCGCGGTTTTCCCATGACGGAAGCAAACTGGTCTTTTCGGCTGCGTCTCCGTTCACGCCAGTGCCTACGGTTACCCCACTGCCTCGACGCGCCTGGCTGGGTGCCCGGGTTGCTTCGGCGCGTGGCAGGGCACATGGGGTGCCGATGGACCTGTTTTCCGTTGCGTTTGATGGCACCGGGTTCAGCCGCCTCACGACATTGGGTGAGGACAGTCCATCGGCGTCGTGGTCGCCCGATGGAACCAGGCTTGCCCTCGTCTCAGGCGGTGGTGTGTACGTACTCACCCCATCGTCGAATGACCTCCGGGTCATCGATGCCGCTGGTGGGCACGGGGCCATCGACTGGCGGTGACCGGGTGCGTCTGGGTTGCGATCTGGCCCGAAGCGTGGCTGGTTTGTGTGATTCGTTGACAGGTTGCGCCGGAATGTGCCATAACAAGGCTACATGAGTTCGGTCATTAAGAAGCGTCGGCGCAAGATCTCGCGTCACAAGTACCGCAAGCGTCTCAAGCGCGAGCGTCACAAGCGCAAGTGAGCGTACCGTCTGTGAAACCAGGCGGAGCCGCACCAGAAAACGAGGCACGTCCACACCAGTGGGCGTGCCTCTCGGTGTTTAGGTCAGTCGTGATCAACGTCTCCGTGGTGCAGCGGTCCGTCAGGTCACTCGGGTATGATGGGTGCGTCAGATGGGTGAGACGGGCGACGTTTTCGACGAGCGGTTCAACTTTCGGCTTGAAATCCCCGGCCCAGATGAAGATTTGGTGGACTTGCCGGATGAATCCCGCGCCGCTAGCCGCAATCGCAGCCGGGGTCGGCGCACGATTGATGGCGAGAGATTGCCGGCTTCGCTCACGCTGACCGGCATACCGGTTCTTCGCCACCCCACTTTGGTCTTTGCCTTCGAGGGGTGGAATGACGCGGGTGAGGCAGCCTCGACGGCGGCCCGCCTGATCGTTTCCCAACGAGATGGAGACCGGTTTGGGTGGGTGGATGCGGAGGAGTATTTCGTCTTCACCGAGACGAGACCCGTGGTCAAGCCAGCCCGTAAGGGGCGCCGCCGACAGATCATCTGGCCGACCGTCGACTTCTTCACGTGTGTTGACCCGTCTGATGCGCCCGAGGCGCGCGACCTCATCGTCGTGCTTGGAACCGAACCAGACCTGCGTTGGCGTCAGTTTGCGGACATCGTGTTAGACGTCGCGAGGCGCATCGGTGTTGAACTCGTCGTCGGTCTCGGTTCTCTCAATACAGACATTCCCCATACTGTGCCCCCGCATGTGTCGAAGTCGGCAACGAACCCTGAACGACACCCGCTGTTGCGACCTCACAAGTTCGTGGCGAGCAAGTACCGCGGCCCGACCGGGATCGTGGGGGTCCTGACGTCGCGGTTTGCGGAACGGAAGTACCCGGTCCTCTCGATCTGGGGGCATGCGCCGCACTACATCTCTGCCAGTCCGAACCCGGTGGTTGCATCCCGCATGTTGCGGGAACTTGTCCGGATGGTTGAAGTCTCCCTGGATCTCCAGACCATCGATGACGCGGCGACGCGTTTCGGTGACCAGGTGCGCGAAGCTGTATCGCGTGATCCTGAGGCAATGGAGTATGTCCGCGACCTCGAACGCCAATACCGCGAAGGTCAGGACGACGACGACGACGATGATGACGGCCCAGCAGTCGCGGGCGAGGAGTTGCCGAGCGGCGCGGCCATGGTCGACGCACTTGAGGAATTCCTTCGCCGACGTCACCGCCCACCGTCTGGTTCCGGGGCCTCATCTACCTGATCGGCACCGAGTGCTGGGTTAGCGTCAGTTTCTTCGTCATCCCCGTTGTTGGGGCAGGAAATTGCATGGAAACGTCGTATCCTGTTAACCGGGGTCCGTGCGTTCACGTAGGTGCCACGGGCCTGATTTGCCGACGGGTCGTCAACCCCCGGCAGGCACGGAAGGTAGACAGTCATGGCACGTATCCGTCCAACACTGCATGGCTCGCAACTCGGTGGTGGCAATCTCTCGTTTGAGGAAAAGGTCGTTCTTGCGGGTCGGACGGGCTATCCGGCCGTCGACTTCAGCCTTGCCGAGGCGCATGCCTACGGTGACAACTCGAAGGTCCGCCATCTCCTGGATGCGAACGGTGTTGTACCCGGGACCATTGGTGGTGTCGTGCGCGCCGGCGTCTTTTCCCCAGAGGAAGAGTTTGCGAAGGCGCTCGAACAGGTCCATGCGCTCGCAGCGGATGTCGTGGCGCTTGGTGGGAGTACCACTGGCGGCGCAATCAACCGCTTTGCCACGATGCCAAAGGCTGAAGCGTGGCCGATTGTCGTTGAACGCATCAAGCGCATGGATGCTGCCCTTGATGGCACGGGTGTCCGGATCGGGCTTGAGTTTCTTGGGTGCCCGGTGTATAAGCCCGAGACGATCACCCATTGGACCTCTCGCGGGGAAACGCACCCGTTCGTCCAGTCCCTCGCTGAAACGAATGAACTGCTTCACGAGGTGAAGTCGCGGAATGTCGGCATCACACTCGACTCCTACCACTGGTACGGGTCGAATGGAACGATTGCCCAGATCCGTGAAACCCCGGGCGACTGGATCACGTTGTTGCACATCAATGACGGAAAGTCAGATGTGGCAAGGCACGAACTCCACGACTTTGACCGGATCATGCCGGGCGAAGGGAACTTCCCCTTGGCCGACTGGTTGTCGGCGATCAGTCATACGGGGTTCGATGGCTTTGTCGCGCTCGAGGTGCTTGGTCCCCGCATGGCGGGAGTCGCGCCGGAGGCATACGCCACCGCGGGCCTTGACAGCCTGCGACCAATATATGCCAAGACCGGTCTTTCCCTGACCTAATTGGGATTGCGCTCCGACCGTCAATGGCGTTCGTCGGTCGGAGTGTGGTTTGCGGTACGTAACACCAATCTGTGGGGGTGGAACATGGCAGGTCAGGAACAGGCAGGTCAGGCTGTCAATGGGGATGACAACGTGTTGGGTTCGGTGAGTGCACGTCGGGGTGTCCTGGCGAGTGCGGTTGCGGGTGTGGCCGTCGTGGCATGCGGTGGCGACACGGCGCCGGCGGCACCAGCCGCCAAGGCGGAACCAACCAAGGCACCTGCACCGGCTCCAACGGCGGCCCCGGCTGCGCCCGCAGCGAAGACGGTTCCGACCGTGATCAGTGCGCAAACCGAATTGCAAGTCTGGATCAACGACCACGGTCCGCAAGTGCAGAAGTGGTGGGACGACGAGTTGATGCCGGCGTTCAAGAAGGAACAGCCGAACATCAAGGTCGTGGTCAAGTGGGAGAACTGGACTGGTGTTGCCGATCGTCTGAACGCCGTGATGGTTGCCGGTTCGCTACCGGATGTCTTCACTGGTGGTGCGGAGTGGGTTGGGTCGATGGCCGGCAAGAAAATGGCCCTAGACATCTCACCGTACGTGAAGGTCTGGGGCGAGTCGTCCGACTTCACCGAACCTGCGATGAACGCGACGATGTCCGGTGGCAAGAACTTCGGTGTCCCGGTCACATCCGATGCGCGCGTGCTGGTCTACCGGAAGGACTTGTTCCGTGCGGCCGGTCTGGATCCCGAGAAGCAGCCGACCTCGTGGGAAGAGCTCCTTGACTGGGGACGCCGTCTCACCAAAACCGAGGGTGACAAGATTGCCGTCTCCGGATATGGCATGACGACTAACTGGTCTTCGTGGTGCGCGTACATGTACCAGGCCGGGGGCGACTACGTGACGGCCGATGGCGCCAAGGTCACGGTGGACACGGCGCCGGCCCAGGATTGGGGCCAGTTCATCTGGGACGTGTTCAACAAGTTCAAGCTAGCTGATCCCAAGGGACTGCAAGGTGCCTTCGAGACAGGTCAGCAGGCCATGACCGAGGCTGGTCCGGGCGTTGGTCTCGCGATGCAGAAGAATGGCGGTCTTGAGAATCTCGGGATTGCCACTCCGATCAAGCGCAAGGCTCAGCAGACTGCCGTGTTCACGAACTGGCTCTGCGTTGGCGCCCAGACCAAGGTGCCGGATGCGTCGTGGAAGTTCGTTGAGTTCTATACGCGTGCGGCGAACATGCAAAAGTTCCATGAATTGCGTGGTTCACCCCCTCCACGCAAGTCGCTCCAGTCGCAGGCATACGTGAAGGACAACCCAGTGTTCCGTCGGTTCGGCGAGATTGCCGGTCAGTACGGACGCGCGTTCACCCCGTCATGCGCGTGGACCGATTTCCGGCAGCAACTGATCGACTTCAACAAGGAACTCGCAGAGAAGCAGCGGACGGCCAAGGATGTGCTCCCGGAACTTGGGCGCGACATGGCCAAGTCGCTCGGTGACTGCTCCAAGTAGCGTCAGAGACCCAGCTAGTGACCTTGGTGTGGGTGGCGGACCCGTTGCCGGTTCGCCACCCACA
>CAMDTO010000121.1 GCA_945907765.1 Thermoflexus hugenholtzii JAD2
GAGCCAGTACGTCTCCGGAGTATGGAAAGCGGCGTGCGCGGACCTGGGTGTGGGTGCCCGCCGGACCCGGCCGTACCGGCCCCAGACGAACGGGAAGGTCGAGCGCTGGTTCCAGACCGTCCTGCGCGAATGCCTGTACCTCTACCCGCGGGCAAGCGAGGACGAGCGTCAACGTGCGCTGGACACCTTCGTGGAATACTACAACCACGACCGACCGCACCTCGGCATCAAGGGCCTCACCCCCATCTCCCGCCTCGCTTCCCTGTCAACAACCTTGTGAGAGACAACAACTAGACCGGATCGGCGACACCGCACGATCGCGATACTGACCGCTCCCCACTGGGCCTGCTACCGGAAAACCGGTGTCAGGCCCAGTGGGATCTTCTTCTTGGATTTACCCGGCCTTGGCGGACGGGTGCGGGAACTTGGGGACAAGATCCACAAGGGCGTCGACAAGCAGGTCAAGTTCAGCTCGGGTCGTATATGCCTGGACCGAGATCCGCGCGAATGTCCGTCCACCCCAGTCGATGATCGGGATCACGATGGTGTGGTCCTCGTAGAGGCGGGTGCTGACCGCTCCAGCGTCGCATCGCCCGATCGGGGCGGCGACCATCTGGACCCACCAGTCGGTCGTTGGCGGGGACATCGGTGGTTCACCAAATGCGTCGATCAGGCGGTTCATGGCGTACGTCGCCATGACATGCGCATCCGCCCGGATACGCGCCCAGTCGTGGTGCGCCTGGAACTCAATTGCAGCCGGAACTGTCAGGTAGGAAGCTGGGTCGAAGGTGCCCCGCCACTGATGTTCGTGCACGTAGACCGATTCGCCTGGCGGTGTGGTCCGCCATCCATGGCCGATGACGATCGGGCGCAGAAGCTTCTGCATGTCCCTTCGGGCATGGAGGAACCCCGACCCCTTCGGTGCGCATAACCACTTGTGGCAGTTCCCGGAGTAGAAGTCGGCATCGATTTCAGTCAGGTTGATCGCCACGTGGCCCGGCGCATGAGCCCCATCGATGACCGTGATCAGTCCGAGGGATCGTGCCCGCTTGACGATCAGTTCCACCGGGAAGCGCAGGGCAGTGGGCGACGTGATGTGGCTCAGGTAGACGATCCGGGTCCGAGGTCCGACGTGTGCCAGGAACCGGTCGGCGAACTCCTCAGCGGTGGTAAACGGCGGAGTCAACTCAACCCGGTTGTAGATGACGCCACGCGGTTCGGACACGAAGGTCCATGCCTTGTCGAGTGCGCCGTATTCGTGGTTGGTGCTCAGGATCTCGTCACCGGCAACCAGAGGCAGGTTCTCAGCGAGTGACTGGATGACGACGTTCAGGCCCTGGGTGGCATTGGGGTAATAGACAAGGTCGTCCGCATCAGCACCCAGGTACGCGGCCAGATCCTGACGCGCCTGCTTCATCACGGGCGCGAACCCGCGGCCTAGGAAGTGGACCGGTTCGGCCTCGAGTTCCCGCTGCCATGTCTGGTAGATCTCGAAGACCTCGCGTGGGCACGCCCCGTACGATCCATGGTTGAGGAATACGACTTGGTCTTTAAGAAGGAAGTCGCCCCGCATGTGCCGGGGTCCGGGATGCGCAGGCACGGTGTCCACGACGTGCGAACTTGGCGTCGATGTGTTGGTGGTAGAGGTGGTGTTCACGGGGAGGCAGGATAACGCCCCGGTTGCCACGGTGCTTGAAAGGCGAGATCCCCACCACCATCAAGTGATGACAGGGTGACGCGGAAGCTTGCTAGAGTTTGCGTCATGGCCGGCCAGAATCCCGTCATCCGGCCAGACCGGCTTGAAGGAGTTGTACACGGACGTGTCCAAGGGGTCGGCTACCGGGCGTTCGTCGTCAAGGAAGCCCGCCGGTTAGGTGTCACCGGCCATGCGCGGAACCTGTCAGATCGGCGCATGGTCGAGGTCGTTGCAGAAGGTGCACGGATCGACCTTGAACTGCTCATTGCTGCCCTGCATAAGGGGCCCTGGATTGCAAGGGTCGAACGGGTCACCACGATGTGGCTGCCGTCGACAGGCCAGTTCTCCGACTTCGACATCCTCACCTGAGGACCCGCCCACACCGCTCACAAATCCATTGAATTGTGGGTGAGGGGCGATTCGCTTCCGGGAAGTCCACGCGTGTCAGTCGCCGACGGTCACCCATCCGCCACTCCGTGATGCGTGGTCGGCGCTGGCCGCTACTTGTGCCGCTGCGACCGCGTCGTCGAGAGTCGGCCCAGATCCGGTTCCAGTCGCCACCCGGTGCAGGAACTCGGCGGCCTCGATGGTCTTGAGGTCGTCGTACCCCAGTCCCGTTGCTGCTGCCGGGTTGAACCGTCCGTGATACGGATGGTCGGGTGACGACAGGAGGCGCACGAACCCGTCATGGTGCCGGTGATCGCCCGAAAGGCCAGTCATGTCTGGCAGGTAGACGAGGAGTTCGTTCATTGCCTCGAAGTTCCAGCGGATCGCACCCGCGGTGCCGAAGATCTCGAAACCGAACTCGCACTTCGGCCCGAAGATGACCCGTGACGCATCGAGGACCCCGTGCGCGCCCGATGCAAACCGCACTGGCACGGTGGCGTCGTCCTCATTGGTCACCGGCCCGGTCGGGTCATCCGGTTGCCCCAACGTGAAGTGTGTCCCTCGGCCAGGCACGGGAATCGGGCGTCGTGGAATGTGGGTCTGGGTCGTCGCGGAGACCTGTCTGATTGGCCCAAGCAGCAACTGTGCCATGTCCGCCACGTGCGGCATCAGGTCCCCGAGCACGCCCAACCCCGCTGCGTCCCGGTCGAATCGCCACGACAACTGGCTCATGGGATTGCTTCCGTACATGGAGAAGAACCGGCTCCGGTAATGCGTGATCGTGCCGAGACGCCCAGCACGAACCAGGGAAGCCGCGTACTGCACCATCGGCGCCCATCGGTAGTTGAACCCGACCCCTCCCTGGACACCGGCGTGACGGACCGCTTCGGCAACCGCCGTGGTTTCCGCAAGGGTCCGTCCCACGGGTTTCTCGCAGAACACATGCTTGCCGGCTGAGGCGGCCGCGATCGCGACCTCGGCATGTTCGGCGTTCGGTGTGGCCACGACCACGACATCCACACCCGGCTGGTCAATCGCCTCGCGCCAATCCGAGACCGCGTGATCGAACCCGAACCGGGCAACTGCCTCCTGGCGTCGGGACGGGACTGGATCGGCGATGACGACCAGGCGGGGTTGTATTCCGTAGTCGTGGAAGATGTCGGGCACCCGCCGGTATGCCCGGCTATGCGCCTGCCCCATCCAGCCCATGCCGATCACGGCGACGCCGATGTCGTGCTGCATGCTCATTTCCCTGCCCCTTTCCCGGGCCGCCGGATGCATGGAGGCTTCGCTTGACCCCTCCCGCGCCGCCGGATTCGTAGACACTTCGCTTGTTCCTGGCTTCGTCGCGACCGCGGACAGAGGCGGGCTGGCCTCGTCCTGCGGTCGCACCAGATCATCATGTCCGTGAGCCAGTCCCCTTGCCGGAGACGACGGGGTCACTGGCCACGTCTGGCAACCCGAGCGCGGTTCGGATGGCGTGGCGGACGGCCGGCCACGCAACGGAAAGTGGGTCGATCAGTTCGAAGTGGCCGACGCCTTCGAGGAATTCCAGATGCACGGTCTGCCCGGTTTCGCGTGCGTGGTCAGCGTGGCGAGAGGCGAGTTCCACGGGGACGTCGTCATCGGCGGTGCCGTGGATAACCCATTGGGTTGCTGACGCCACGGAGTGGTGCGAGGGGCACGCAAAGGCGTAGCGTTCCGGGTGGGACTCGGGCGTGCCATCGAGGAATTCGGTGACGGCACCGTTGCTGAGGCCAAGCCGCGCCGCTTCGTAAAGATTGCTGACTGGCGCAAGCGCGACCACCGGCAAGCGGATGGCATGCCGGGTGCCCATCCAGAGAGCGAGGTGGCCTCCGGCCGAGTGACCGACGATCACCGTCCGCGCCTGGTCAATGGGGTACCGGGCGGGGAGAGACAGTGCGAGCATCATGCCCGCCCGGATGTCATCGAACGTGCCGGGAAAGCCACCGCCGGGTTCCCCGGCTCGCCGGTATTCGAGATTGCAGGTAGCGATTCCGTCGTCGGCGAGGGCCTGCGCGAGATGCCCAAGATATGACAGGTCGTATCGCGAACGCCAAAAGCCACCGTGGAGGAGGATTGCCAGCGGTGACCGAGTGTCTTCGTCCGGCGGAAGACGTACATCGGCGAACTGTGATGGTTCGTCGCCGTACTCCACCCGGAACCCGTACGGTGGTGGAGTTCGGGTTAACACTTCGGCAGGATCACGAAGCGAAGCGTCTCTAGACCCGCTGGGGCGGGGCGGGGTATTGCCGGTTGTCATGCCACAACAGCCCGTTCGTTCTCGAACACGAGGTGCGCGCCGGTTGACGCTAGGTCGTGCAGGATCTCGATCGCGTCCCAGACATCCACGTAGCGTGTGTAGAGGGCGACAGGTGAAAATCGCACCGTCGTGGGTGGCCTGAAGTCCGGCACCACCCCTCGTGCCTTCAGCGCGCGGGCGAGGCGCGCCCCGTCCGGGTGTTCGATTGCAATGTGCCCGCCACGTCGCGCCGGGTCACGTGGTGTGCCAATAGAGAACCCCAGATCGGCGAGGCGCGCGTCAACCAGGTCGATCAGGTAGCCCGTCAGGTCAAGCGAGACCGCACGGATGACGTCGATTCCGGCTTCGGCAGTGATGGCAAGCGACCCGTGCAGCGCCCCGGATCCAAGCACCGAGGGTGTCCCGATCTGCCACGCTCCAGCCGACGTTGCGCCACTGAAGTCGGGCGACATGTCGAACTGCCGGTCCTTGGCGTACCCCCACCATCCGGCCAGGGCGGGCGTCGTTCCGAAGTGCCGTTGATGCACGAAAAGCGCGCCGACAGCCCCCGGGCCGCCATTCAGGTACTTGTACGTGCACCACGTCGCCGCGTCGACCTCCCAGTCGTGCAAGCGGTGAGGCACCACGCCTGCCGAATGGGCAAGGTCGAAGCCGATCAGGATGCCGCGTGCATGTGCCTCTCGCGTGAGACGTTCGACGTCAAACAACTGTCCACTTCGGTAGTTGACCGAACTGAACCACGCGAACGCGATGTCATCCGACATCGCGGCGATGATGTCATCTTCCTCGACGAGGCGTCCATCGCGGCTCGCGACAGTCACGAGGTCGGTGGCCGGATCGTGACCACGGAGGGCGATCTGGCTCTTCAGTCCGTAGAGGTCGGATGGAAAGTTCTGGTCATCGGCAAGGATGCGCCGGCGGGTGCCCTGGGGCCGGTAGAAGGTGGAAACAAGGGCATGCAGGTTGACCGTCGTGCTTCCGGTCACCACTACCTCGTCCGGGTGTGCGCCAACCAGGTCGGCCTGCTTGGCTCCTAGGTCCTCGCCAAGCCAGAACCATGGCCGTTCGCCCTTTGTCCAGCCGTCAATCCCGTGCGTCTTCCATGACTGGACGGCAGCGAGGATTGCCTCCTCGGCATCATGGCTAAGCGGGCCAAGCGAGTTCCCATCCATGTAGATGGTGTCCGGGTGCACGTGGAACCGCTCACGGAAGGCGCGTAGCGGATTGGCGAGGTCGCGCGTGATCGCATCGGCCCGCGAGAATGCAAGTGGCCACGTCATCGGCAGAGGGTATCGCGCCCGGACCTCCAGCGAAGCGTCTACAGATCCGGCGGCGCGGCGTGTAGTTCGGGTGGTTCAAGATGACCGGTTGCCCCGAGGTCCCTGTGGGGGATAGCCTGACAACCACGTTGGGCGTGCCGACAGGATCATCCCGGTGCGCAGGGAGATTGACCATGACGAGTGCGAAGGCATCGGACCAAACTTACCGGGTTGCCGTAATCGGTGCCGGCCGGCCGCGCTCCCAGACTGGTGCCACCGGGTTTGGCATGTCCCACGCACACGCCAAGGGGTACACCGCCACCGGCCGCTGCCGACTCGTTGCGGTTGCGGATGTCGTTGCCGACAATGCGACGGCCTTCGCGCATGTGCACGGTGACGCCGAGACGGTGACCTTCACCGACTATCACGAGATGCTCGCGTCCGCGAGGCCGGAGGTCGTCTCCATCTGCACCTGGCCGCACTTGCATGCCGAAATGGTGATTGCGTCTGCCCAGGCGGGTGTACGCGCCATCCATTGCGAGAAGCCCATGGCGCCCACATGGGGTGAGGCGCGACGCATGGCCAAGGCTTGCGCGACCTCGGGCACCCAACTCACTTTCAACCACCAGCGCCGGTTCGAAGCTCCCTACCGCACCGCCCGCAGTCTGGTCCGCGCCGGAGCGATCGGCGACCTCGTGCAGGTGGAACTCGCCTGTTCAAACCTCTTCGACTGGGGCACTCATTGGTTCGACATGCTCTTCTTCTACGTTGGCGAAACTCCGGCATCGTGGGTGATTGCCCAGACGGATACCCAGACCCTGACCTCGGCCTTTGCGGTCGACATGGAAAACCAGGGCATCGCGCTTGTCGGCTTCGAGAGTGGCGTGCGCGGTTTCATGACGACGGGTGACACGGTTCCCGACGGTGCCCCGCGTGCGGATAACCCTCAGCCACGACGCGAGGCCCTCGGGGCGATGCAGCGCCTGGTCGGTACTGCCGGAGTCATCGAAGTCGGGGTGCGTGGGACCTATAACGCTAAGGTCCGCATCCTCAACGGTGACGCCCCCGGGTGGCAGGAACCGCCACTTGCCGGTGCCGACCACTTCGAGGATGCGATCGGTGCCGGTGTGGCCGACCTGATTGCCTGCCTCGACAATGGGCATGAACCCGAACTGTCCGTGCACAAGGCAATCCGTGGGACCGAACTGATCTTCGCCAGTTACGAGTCGAGTCGGACCCATTCTCGCATCACGTTGCCTCTCACTGGGGTCGAAGGCAACCCCCTGCACGAGATCATTGCCTCGCGTTGACCGAGAAGACTGCGTGGCCCTCGTGACAAGGGACACGCAGTCAGTGATCGTTTTGGCACCGCTGTGGCAAAGTTCGTCATGACCCCAGACGAGTTCCGACGCCTTGGCCACCGCATCATCGACTGGATCGCCGACTATCGGGAGACCATCGAGTCGCGACCGGTGGCACCCGCGACGTCTCCGGGCGAGGTTCGGAAGGCACTTCCTGCGTCCCCACCCGAGCTTGGCGAGTCACTTGACGGAATGTTGCACGATCTTGACCAGTTGATCGCCCCGAACTTGGTGCATTGGCAGCATCCGCGGTTCTTTGGGTATTTCCCCGGGAACGCTTCCCTGGAAAGCGTGCTGGGTGACTTCCTGAGTAGCGGTCTTGGCGTGGTCGGACTATCCTGGCAGGCTGCACCGGCACTGGCCGAAGTCGAGGAGGTTGTCACCGACTGGGTCCGTCAGGCGATTGGCTTGTCTGGTGCTTGGCAGGGTGTCATCCACGACACTGCGTCAACTGCGACGCTCGTGGCCCTGTTGTGTGCGCGCGAGCGGTCATCTGGGTTTGGCCTTGCCCGGGGTGGCATGCAAGCCGAACCACACCCGCTGGTCGTGTACGCATCGGCACAAAGCCACAGTTCGGTTGACAAGGCCGCCCTCCTGGCCGGGTTCGGTCGCGAGAACGTACACCTCGTGCCCTGTGACGAGTCCCACGCGATGCTTCCGGATGCATTGGACGCGGCGATGCGTGCGGACCGGGATGCGGGACGCGTGCCCTGCGCCGTCGTGGCGACAACTGGCACCACGGCGACCACGGCCTTCGATCCCATCGATTCGATCGTGACGGTGGCGCGAACCCACGGGGCATGGGTGCATGTGGATGGCGCGATGGCGGGTAGTGCCATGATCCTGCCCGAGTGCCGACCGCTCTGGGAAGGTGTCGAGGGAGCAGATTCAGTTGTCCTGAACCCGCACAAATGGCTTGGCGTAGTCTTCGACGCGTCCCTGTTCTACGTGCGGGACGGCGAACACCTGGTCCGTGTGATGGGGACCAATCCCAGTTACCTCCAGAGCGCCGTGGACGGTGAGGTCCGCAACCTGCGCGACTGGGGGATCCCGCTTGGCCGGCGTTTCCGCGCCTTGAAACTGTGGGCCCTACTGCGCGGTCAAGGTCTTGAGGCATTGCGTTCGCGCTTGCGGCGCGACTTGGACAACGCCCAGTGGCTTGCCCGGCAGGTTGAGGCGACGCCCGGTTGGCGGGTCGTCGTGCCGGTCCGGCTGCAGACCGTCTGCGTGAGGCATGAGCCACCCGGCATGGAAGCTGATGCCCTCGATGCCCATGCGCGGGCGTTGTGCGACGCGATCAACCGGTCGGGCGTCGCCTACCTCACCGCGGCGAGCGTCAATGGTGAGTGGATTGCCCGGGTGAGCATCGGGGCCGAGATGACCGAACGTGAGCACGTCGCCACCCTCTGGGAAGCAATGCGGGCTGAGGCAGGCAAGATGCTTCAACGTTAGGGTGCGTCGCCGGTCTCCATGAACGCGAATGTCGACCCGGTCCCGGTCGCCTCGGCGCAATCGAGGATGAGCCGTGCCGTGGCGGCATCGAGGAATGCTGCGCCGACCGATTTGTACACCGTCACTGCGCCCTCGGGTAGTCCGGGACGTCCGGGTGCCCGGCCGTTGATGACGTCGCCTATTTCCCCGACGATCCGGTCGGGATGGAAGCGTCCCTCGTGCATGGGAATCAGCAGGTCGCCTGCTTCGGCAAGGGCGCCACTCCGGGTGTCCAGATAGACCTGCGCTCGGGAAATGAGATCTGTTCCGAGTTCGCGTGTCTCCGGCGTGAATGCCCCGACGGCATTGATGTGCGCGCCAGGAAGGACACCTTGGATGACCGGCACGGAACTCGTGGTGCAGCAGGCAATGATGTCGGAGGCTGCGGTGATGTCCGGTGAGGTTGCCGTAGCCTCCAGTCCGAAGTGGGCGGTGACCCACTTGGCGAAGGCTTCGGCCTTTTCAATCGTGCGTCCGGAGACGAAGACTCGGGACAGTGAGCGCACACGGGCGATCATCTCGACGTGTGCCCGTGCCTGCACGCCAGTGCCGAAGATGCCTAGTGTGTGCGCGTCCGGTCGGGCCAGATGGCGGGTTGCCACGGCCGAGCCGGCTGCAGTTCGGGCCGCGGTGAGGGCGGTGCCGTCCATGACTGCGAGCG
>CAMDTO010000122.1 GCA_945907765.1 Thermoflexus hugenholtzii JAD2
TGCCTCCAGTGGGAGTACGTCGTCCGCGAGACGCCGGCATCGG
This sequence comes from Thermoflexus hugenholtzii JAD2, assembly GCA_945907765.1. GTDB lineage: Bacteria > Chloroflexota > UBA11872 > UBA12225 > UBA12225 > UBA12225. The sequence goes on from CAMDTO010000122.1 coordinate 44, forward strand.
CGCACGCATCGGCCACCGGTGTCCCCGACGCGACCAAGTGCAGCAGCCGTGCGCGCCCGTGCGTGGTCAATCTGGCGTGCGGGTGATCGTGTTGCAGCCGAAGGCCTCCCTGGCGGGTGTGGTGTCGTGAACCAGCACCGTTCCGGGCGAGGCCTCTATCCCGTTCCCCCCAGCCCCTGTAACCAATGTCGTGAGAGACGACAACTAGACGTCGTCCCGAGATTGCGGTATAGTCACTCTGAGGTTTGGGACACGTTGGCCCTTGCGTCGCTGTAGAACGGTGAGATCCTGTTCAGGCGCGCAACGTCTTCGTACTCCACTCCAGGTTCGATACACCGCTGGTAACGGCCAGGGAACGATCTTGCGCGCTAGGGATCTGACAGGAATGTCCAGTTTCCGGGCGCAGTGGGACCTGTCCCCGGACCCGGTACCAGCGTCCGGTGAGGCAGCGCCAGGCGGATTCGGGATCCCTCCCGAAACACCGTGCCGCGGAACCCCAAGCCGGATGCTCGCCGTTCAGGCGGTGTGGGGTCGAACAGTTCCGCGTCCGGTACCTGAAGCCCACCAGGTGCGGTCGGGCGCTGCTGGGTGGGCGTTCGTGTGCTGTTTGTGGCACACAACCACCGTTGTTGCGTTTGGTTTGCCTTCGTATTTGCCATTGGCGGTCGTCGGCCTGCCGTAGCTGTGCCATGCGTGTTGACTCAACCTGACAAAAACGCAGGTGTGCGTCAGCATTCGTTTCGCAGTGCGTACTTTTGGTGGGGCAGCCCGGAAAGGACCAGCCGCCAATGCTTCATCTTGTCATCGATGGCTTCGTGGACGACGCCTCCGTGCTCGGACAGGTGGAACCGATCTTCGACCTGTTGAACGAGTTGCCCGGCCTGATTGACATGACCAAGATCACGCAACCGTACGTCTTCCGCTATAACGGAGTGGTTGCCGATGACTGGGGTGTGACTGGGATGGTCATCATTGCCGAAAGCCACATCTCGATCCACACCTTCCCCGAGCATCGACGCTTCCACATGGACGTCTTCAGCTGCAAGACGTTTGACTACGCGCGAACCCTTGAGATCATCGACGGGCGCTTGGGTGTTGTCGAGCGTGCCGCTGATGTGGTGCGCCGGCCGGTCGTTGGGGAGCAGATTGAGCACGCAGTGGACATGCATTGGCGCATGACTCCTATGCCTCCGATGATCGTCCGGGATGTTGCCGAGACAGCCCGGCTCCGGGCGCTGGTCGGCGCCGGCTGATTGCCAATCCCGTGACGTTTCGCACGGTTGTCGATGACTGCCGTGCCGACGGGACGCAGCTCAACCATTTTTCACCCCGCCAACTTGGCGGGGTGAACTGTCTTTGCCTCGGTCGAGATGCAACTATTCTCACCGTAGCCTGATTAGACGGGTGCCTTGATGTTTAGTGCTGCACGAATCTTTGGTGGCCTTGAACCCGAGCGGTCAGGGTATTTGACGTCTCAGTTCGTGATCGTTCCAGTTCCCTATGACGCGACCACGACCTATCGGTCCGGGACACGTGACGGTCCGAGGGCGATCATTGATGCATCACTGCAAATGGAATTGTGGGATCTTGAGCTCGGGTGCGAACCTGCGGACGTTGGGATCCACACTTTCCCTGAAGTCGAGCCTCATCTCGGCAGTTCGAAACTGATGGTCGAACGAGTCCGAGACGTCGTCGCAGGGGTAATCGCTGACCGTAAGGTCCCGATCATGATCGGTGGTGAGCACACCCTCACTGCCGGCGCGGTCGACGCATGCGGTGCGGTCTACCCGGACCTTGCGATCTTGTACCTAGACGCCCACGCTGACCTACGGGAACCATACCTTGGTGCCGAATGGAACCACGCCAGCGCCCTGAGACTATCAATCGGCGCCATTCGCCGCGGTCGGACTGTATCTGACGTGCCGGTCGTCGCGGTCGGGATCCGAAGTGCGGCGCCTGAGGAAGCCGCGTACATCCGGGAGAATGCAGTAGCGGTCGTTCTTGCCCAGGACGTCGCGGAGACGCGCTACGGCGGAGTGGCCGCGCGGGACCGACTGTGGGAAGGTGTCCTTGAGCGGCTTGGTCCCCGGAACACCCCGCTTTACATAAGCGTTGACCTGGATTGCCTGGACCCGTCGGTGGTCGCCGCCGTTGGCACTCCCGAACCGGGTGGGCTTGATTGGTATGAGGTGACCTCGCTTTTGCGTCGGGCGTGTGAACGGTTCAACGTCGTCGGAGCAGATGTTGTCGAACTCGCACCTGCCGAGGGGCCAGTTGCAGGCACATTCGCCGCAGCCAAGCTCGTGTACAAGCTCGTGGGCTACATAGGGCATGGCCGAGATGGTCATCAGGGGTCGTAGGTCTTACCAGCGGTCTCAGCAAAACAAGAAAGGCGGACAGTGCAAACGACACTATCCGCCCATCTTGAAACGTCGCTTTGAGACCCTATGTTCCGTCGACGCGAACGTTGACCGCGCGCTGGCCTCGTCCGCTTGTATCCTGGCCGATCTCGAAACTCACTGCCTGACCCTCAGCCAAGTTGTCGAAGGGGTACCCGACAACTCCGGTTGCATGGAAAAAGATTTCCTCGCCATTCTCCATCTTGATAGAGCCAAATCCACGATCATGGATCAGCCTCACCACACTGCCATGCTGCATGCCACGCGCCTCACAAAAAAGTACACCGGTAGCCCTGCTCGCCACCGGGTTACCGCGCCGGCGCCGGCGTGCTGACCACCGTCTCGGACTGCGAAATCGGCCCAGTCCCGACCGGCGTCACCTTGTCCAGAACCGACCCGTACCCGCGCCGATACCCGTCCGTGATGATCGCCAAACCTATATCAACCACCGTTGCGGTGACCCTGACGGGGCGTCAGACATGCTCGATCAGGGCTTGCCTGACGATGTCTATTGAACCAATCACAACGTCTGGTGGGTTCGCGGCATGTGACACATCGGCAATCGTCGCAACTCCGCTCAGGACCAGGATGGTGGCAACGGATGCGCGGACACCCGCGAGGATGTCCGTTTGCAAACCGTCGCCAATCATGACCGTTTCATGCTGCTCGACGCCAAGCCGGGCCATTGCAATTTCAAGCATGACGGGTGAGGGCTTTCCGATCACCGTTGGTTTGACCCCGGTAGCAGCCTCCAGATAGGCGAGGGTTGCCCCATTGCCGGGCAGGAACCCCTGTTCAGTTGGAAGCGCGAGGTCGGGATTGGTCGCGACAAACGCTGCTCCATGCCGGATGGCCGTGCACGCGCGAACGAGGCGCTCGTACGTCAGTCGCCGGTCAAGTCCACACACGACCACCTTCGCAAGAGCGGGATCGGTTGTCAGGTGAAGGCCGGCCCCAACCATTGCTCGGACAAGGCCTTCTTCGCCAATGACCATGACCGAAGTCCCGATGGGCCAGTCACGTCGAAGGTAGATGGCCGTAGCCTCGGGGGAGGTGAGGATGTCCTCGGGTTCGATCAGGACGTCCATGCCTTTTAGATGGGCGCTGACCTGCCTGCCCGTGCGCGTTGAGTTGTTGGTGATAAGAAGGAACGGCAACTTCCGCTGCCGGAGTTCCTCAAAGAACTGACCAGCACCCGGGATCGGCCGGGAACCGGTGTAGATCACACCATCTAGGTCGACGAGGTACGCGCGGCGCGTTTTCACAAGTGCTGAAAGCAAGGATTCCCCATCGTCCATCTGGACGAGAGTGTAGTCGATAGGTATACACACTCCGAAAACTGGTACACCTAGTTTTTGGGGGACACGTTGGCGACGGCAATAATGGACGAGTCGGAACGAGGGGCATGATTGGTGATCCCTCGGGTTCCGGGGATTGGCGCCGAGCGACCACGGAGGCATCTCGAGCATTTGGGGGACTTGCACCGGGCATGGACTGCAACCCAGGGTTCTCTGGTTTCGTCGGGCCTTGATCGGCGGTTTGTTGACCAGCTCATCGCGTGGCGGATATGACCCGAGGCGTGACTTGGATCGCTTGGATGTGCTCGGTGCCATGGCACTCACGTGGCGTGATCCTGAATACCCGGCACCGTTGCTGGCAATAGCCGACGCTCCACCAGTGCTCTTTGAGCGCGGACCCTTTAGATGCTCTGCTCGTCCCGTCGTTGGCAATCGTGGGAACACGCCGTTCCACCGGACACGGGCGCGAACAAACTGAGAGGTTCGCGACCGATCTGGTCCGGGCCGGTTGGGTTGTGACCAGTGGACTTGCTCGGGGTGCGGACCCATACACGCACCGCGGCGCGGTTGCTGCGCTTTCGGCGTCGGCTGGCGAACGGCCCGGCCCGGTGGGGCCGTCCTGGGCCACGGGATAGACACCGCATATCCGCCAGAGAACGCACTCCTGACCCCCCTAATTACGGAGTGTGGTGCCGTTGTTTACGACTACCCGCTCGGAGTGGGTCCGGTGTCAGACCACTTCCCCGCACACAATCGGATCATTTCCGGATTGAGCCTCGGGACACTGGTCATCGAGGCCCCACGCTGGTCGGGCGCGCTCATCACCACGACTTACGCTAATGATCAGGGCCGACAGGTGTACGCCCTGCCTGGCCCGGTGTCGTCACCTGCGAGTGAAGGCTGTCACCAGTTGATCAAGCAAGATGCACGCCTGGTTACATCAGCGGAGGATATCGTGATGGACGTACTTCGATCCTTGGCAATGATGGGTAGAGCCCGTCCATCCCGACAAGGCCTGCTTCCGCCCACATGGCGCGCGACAGGTCGCCAAAGGCCCCAACTTGCGATCAAGTTCGAGCAAGGTGTCGAAGACAGGTCAGCGACGCCAATCGGTCCCGAGGAGTGGGGTATCCAAGTGCTTCGCGATGCGTCGCGACCGATGCATGTTTACGAGATTGCCCGGGCTTTCTCAAATCCCGGCCTCGGGGATTGCCGTGATCCTCATTTTGCTTCAACTTGACGGTTGGGCACGCGATGATGGATCCCTTAAGTGGTCGCTTGACCGGCATCCCGATTGAAGCCGGACTGGACTACGTATCCCGGGCGTGGGAAACGACTCCCTTATACTGGCCGTTGAAGACGATGCGTGACAGACGCTGACGGTACTTTGATCCCCATCGGTACCGTTTCAGTCGACGAGTAATCTGGTGGTGGGAGTGACGATGCGTCGCCGAGAGAGTATCACCCTAGCGGTCATCATCCTGATCGCCTCGGTTGCGGGATGGATCGTCTGGCCGGACAACCCAGGCATTCACGCCACCGTTTTCAACCGAGATATCGACGTTGACTTCAAAGTGGTTGAGGGTCTTGATTTGCAGGGTGGAATGCAGGTCCTCCTTGAGGCTGACCCTGCCCCAGGGCAGGAGCTCACGCCAGAGACCATGAATGCTGCTCGATCGGTCATTGAGCAGCGGATAAACGCGTTTGGAACAACCGAGCCGGTTATCCAGCTTCAGGGTCAACGGAGAATCGTTGTTGAGATGCCGGGTGTGAAGACGCCCGAGGAACGCGATCGCGCGGTCAAGCTATTCGGCGAAACCGGTCTCCTTGAGTTCGTGGACACGGGTTCAACAAGCCCTCCGCCTGGACGGCCACTCGAACCTGGCAAGTATCCGACCGTGCTTACGGGCAAGAACGTGGATGCCAATGCTGTCTCAGTCACCTTTGACCAGCGGAACACGCCGCAAATTGCGTTTGGCTGGGATGCTGAGGGTGCGAGAACGTTTGGAGACTACACAGAAAAGAACGTTGGCAAGTATCTGACCATTGTTCTGGATGGAGTCGTTCTCTCGGCCCCGCGGATCAACAGCCGGATCGACGATCGGGGTGTGATCACCGGGCGATTCAGTCTTGCTGAAGCCAAGGACATCGTCACGAAGCTCAAGTACGGTGCATTGCCCGTTCCGGTCAAGGTAGTGCAGCAACGTGAGATTGGTGCCACTTTAGGCCAGGACTCGGTTGACCGAAGCATCACGGCCGGCGCGGTCGGCCTTGGTGTGGTCTTGGCGTACATGCTCATTTACTATCGGCTGCCTGGCTTCATCGCCGGGGTTGCCCTGGTGATCTATTCCTTGCTCACATTCGCTGCGTTCAAGAACCCGTGGGCGCCGGTAACCCTGACACTCGCGGGAATTGCGGGGTTCATTCTTTCCATCGGCATGGCAGTGGACGCAAACATCCTGATTTTCGAGCGAATGAAGGAAGAACTTCGGCTTGGTCGAACGCTCGGCGCGGCCATCGAGGCCGGGTTCAACCGAGCTTGGGACAGTATCAGGGACTCCAACATCTCAACCTTGATCACGTGCGCAATTCTCTATTACTTCGGCAGTGGCCTGATCCGAGGCTTCGCCCTGACCCTTGCACTTGGTGTCATCGTCAGTCTGTTCACGGCAATCGTCGTGACGCGTACTTTGCTCCGACTGCTGCTGAGCACAGGCGTCGCACGCATGCCAGCCCTCTTCGGCGTTGGTGGCGTGACGGTGCCAGTTGAATCCGCAAAGCGCGCACCTTCGAGGCCGGACCCGAACGGCTTCCTGCCGGCCGGAAGTTAGCCACCTGCTGCGTCCAGCCACCTGCACTGGAGACGAATTACCGTGTTCGACATCATCGGACGGAGAAACATCTATTTCCTCATTTCGGGACTGATGATCCTGCCTGGTCTGATTGGTCTGGCAATCTGGGGGCTGAAGCTCGGCATCGACTTCACCGGCGGGAGTCTTGTTGAAGTGCGTCTGGGTTCGAACCCGGCATCTGCGCAGGTCCGCTCAGTGTTCGTGGATGCGGGTCTTACGGACGTGTCAGTCATTACGGGGTCAACCACTGACGCGCTCGGCAAGACCTACTTGATCCGGACCAAAACAATTGATGCGGGTACGAAGTCCGACCTGCTCGCGAAACTTGGGTCAGCCTATGGGCCGCTAACCGAGGATCGCTTTGAGTCCGTCGGGCCCGTGATCGGGCGCGAAACCGCCACAAACGCGTTCCTTGCGGTGATCGGTGCCTCAGTCCTGATCCTTCTGTACCTATCGTATGCGTTTCGTCAGGTTCCAAACCCTTGGCGGTATGGCGCTTGCGCGGTGTTTGCGTTGCTGCACGACGTCGTGCTCGTGGTTGGACTGTGGTCTATTCTCGGACGATTGTTCGGATTGGAGGTGGATGCGCTCTTTGTCACCGCGATCCTGACCGTAGTCGGGTTCTCGGTCCACGACACCATCGTGGTGTTCGACCGCATTCGAGAGAATGTCTCGAGGTTTCCGGGGGAGATGTTCGAGCGGATCGTGAACTTCAGCGTCAATCAGACGTTGGACCGGTCAATCAACACTTCCCTAACGGTAATTCTTACCTTGACTGCGCTGCTCCTGCTTGGCGGGGCGACGATCCGAGGGTTCGTGCTTGTCCTCCTAGTCGGCATCGTGTCAGGGACGTATTCCTCAATCTTCAATGCTAGTTGCCTGCTGGTTGTCTGGGAGAACGGCGAACTCGGACAGCTGCTCGGACGTCTCCTGCCTGCAAAGCCTGTCGTCGCAACGACTCCCTAGACACTTCGCCTTGCCCGACGCAAGAAGGCTTCCATGCGTACACTTGCGTTCGTTTGGCGCGACGGGGTTTGATCGCAAGCGCGATGAGGAATTGCAAGGATGAGTGCTGTGGCCATCAATCGTCGGTTCGTGGATAGGGTCGTGCTGATCACTGGGGGCGGGTCCGGGATTGGCGAAGCGATGGCAATGGCGTTTTCCCACGAAGGTGGACGCATCGTAGTCGTGGATCGGGACGCCGAGGGTGCGTCGCGCGTTGCATCCTCCATCGTAGCGTCCGGGGGTTTGGCGGTGGCCGAGACTGCCGATGTTGCCCGCTCATCTGATATGAAGCGGGTGATCGATGGTGCGGTCGAACGCTGGGGGCGCATCGATGTCCTCTGCAACAACGCAGGCATCGGAATCGCGGCGGTGTGCCATGAAACCTCGGAATCCGACTGGGATCTGACAATGGCAATCGATCTCAAGGGCGTTTTCCTAGGATGTAAGTACGCGATCCCGCACATGCTTAGTCAGGGAGGTGGAGTAATATGTAATACGTCTTCGGTTGCCGGCCAGGTGGGGGTCTTGAACCGCGCGGCATATTGCTCGGCGAAGGCTGGGGTTCTAGGCCTGACCAAGTCCATCGCGATTGACTACGCGGGGCATAACATCCGCTGCAATGCGCTGCTTCCGGGGACAGTTGATTCGCCGTGGATCGGCAAGGTCCTGGCGCAACAGACAGATCCCGTTGGAGAGCGCGCGCGCATGGAAGCGCGTCAACCTGTCGGGCGCATGGGTCGCCCCGAGGAGATTGCGCAGGCGGCCCTGTACCTTTGCTCAGATGACGCATCCTATGCCACAGGTACTGGCTTCGTTATTGACGGTGGCCTGACCGCGCGATAAGTGCGCTGCCACGTGTGGGAGCAAACAAATCTCTCCCGAATATCGCCAAGGTGACCTCTTGGATCGTGACGCCCGGTGGCCGGAACTGTCCAACGTTCAGGCCAGTGGCGATGTGGACTTGCACCCATTTATCGGACAGTCAGTGGTTAGGGAGCGGACAGGGCAGACGGTTGGGAGGCTTCGAAGGCGACGGGGCTGAGGTTGCCAAGGCTTCCGTGCCGACGGTGCGGGTTGCACCACGTTTCGACAGAGGCGAAGATGGCTTGGACCACGTCGGCACGCGTGGGCCAGGGGTTGCGGTGGATGAGCTCGACCTTCAGGGTTGCGAAGAAGGTCTCCGCGACGGCGTTGTCCAGGCAGGTGCCCGGCCTCCCCATCGAGCAGGTGATGCCGGCCTGTCGCAGCAGTGCCTGGAAGGCCCAGGCGGTGTAGGTGCTGCCACGGTC
>CAMDTO010000123.1 GCA_945907765.1 Thermoflexus hugenholtzii JAD2
TTCACGGGAATTCCCGCTGAGGCGAACACCGCCTTCTCAACATCGTAGGCGTCGCTAAACCCATCGGTAATCGCCACAGTCCACGAGGCCGACCCAGAGGTCCCAATCATCTCGTTCTCCCCCGAAATTGGCAAGACCGCAATCGACACTTCGTCGCGTCGGCTCCGGCCCACATTGCTGGATGAGTGTACTCGCGGTCAACAGGCTGAATGTATTGCACACGCTTTCGTCATCACATATCGGTCAATGCCTGGACTCATGTCAACAAGAACTACGGACGAGGCTCGGCCGCGTCTGGACAGATCAGACCAACGGGTGACACCCATCGTTACTGCGTGCTCGCGCTACACCACTGCCCACGGCTGACAAAGTCCCCAATTGGTCATTGTGATAAATTGACCAGCGGTGCCTTCAGGTCATGACTGAGGATCACCGCACCAGCCCCTCACGAGGCACCGGAAGGAAGCACGATGCGCACCAACCACGTCAGACATGCCCTCGCTCGGAATGAACCGATGTACGGCTATTCAGCCGGTCTGGGTTCGTTGCTTGCGGTGGAGACACTAAGCCGCACCGGAATTGACTTCATCCTGGTTGAACAGCAGCACGGTGCATGGGGCGAGCACGAGGCGTTCCTTGCATTCATGGCGATTGAAGGAGGGTCGGCTGTCCCCATGACACGGGTGTCGTCGAACGACTACACCAAGATTGGCCGGATGCTGGATCAAGGCGCCCTGGGGATCATTGTTCCCATGGTCGACACCGCCGACCAGGCGAAAGCGGCGGCGGATGCATGCCACCTTCCTCCAGCAGGCACCCGTTCATGGGGCTTCGGACGTGCGCGAAGCCACGGCGCCGACTACGCCGACTGGATCAATGAAGAGGTCCTCTGCATGGTGCAGATCGAAAGCGCGACCGCGGTTGAGAATGCCGAGGCAATCCTGGCCACCCCTGGCGTCCACGGCTGCTGGGCGGGCCCCTCCGACCTCGCACTCTCGATGGGAATCCACCCCAATCACATGAACGACAACGCGGAACACCATCGGGCGCTTGAGCGGATCGTCAAGGCGTGTCACAACACTGGGAAGGCACCGGGCTTGGCGTGCAACTCCCCGGCTGAAGCGGTTGCGAAGCGCGAAATGGGATTCCGGTTCCTCACGGCTGGCAGTGACAGCGGTTTCATGGGAGCGGGTGCGACCGCGGGCCTCAAGGTCTTGGGCCGCTAAGCCTATCTAGGGAGCCAATTCAATGCCTGCCTGAACCCCAAGCAGAGACCGGTAGCCCGGAAACTCGGCTACCGGTTCCACGCCGGAAGAAGCACCGTGAAGCGCGACCCCGATTCGGGTGACGTTTCGAATTTCACCTCGCCGTGCATCAGTTCAACGAGCCTTTTCGCCATGTAAAGGCCAAGACCCGCACCACGCACCGGAGTGGCGTCGCTGCCCGGCGCCCGGAAAAACGGCGTGAAAAGGTACTCCTGATCGGCGATGGAAATACCCGGTCCGGTGTCTGAAACCGTGCACGCGATCATCGGGGCGGACGAGGCGCCATCTGCACCCTCCCTCGAGGGACCCACCGAGACAGTGATCGTACCTCCGGGCCGCGTGTAATTGATCGCATTGCCAATGAGTACGCCGACAATGCGTTCCAGATGCGTCGACACCGCCGAAACCCGGGCGGGTTCGACAGAAGGGTCGAACCGGACAACGTGCTCACGAACCGTAGCTGCTTCCCGGTGCGCGTCGACGGTGCGGCCAACTGCTTCCCGAACGTCAAACAGGCCCGGCAACATCGTGCTCGTTCCTGCAAGGAAATGGGATGCGTCGAGCATGCCCTCGATCAATCCTGAAAGCGTCTCGGCTTGGGTCTGCAAACGCGTCACATACGCGCGGTTCTCGCCCATGGTCACATCGGCATTGGAAAGGTTGCCGTGAAGGACTTCCGCGTATCCCCTGACCGCAGTGAGTGGGGTTCGCAACTCATGCCTAATCATGGTGAAGAACTCGTCCTTCAGGCGAGTGGAAGCCTCACTGACCCGGGCACGTTCGATGGACAATCGCGCCCCCTGGAGAAACGCTTCAGCGCTTGATCGCTCAACTTCATCGAACGGGCTGTTCCGTACGAGCCAGAGTGACTGACCGGTATCAGGGCAAGTGAGTGGCCAGAGCGACAACTTGCCGGTCGCGTCGGCACCAGTGGCTGATCGCACGACCCGTGCCCCGAACATCGCCTCAAGCCATTCGTGGCAAACCCTATACATGTGCTTCACATCGCTCTCGGCACCGAGCCCCGCCAAGACACACGAAAGTTCTTGTGAGAAGTGCATGCGCTCCCGCTCAACGCGGAACAAGCGCCACCCGTCGACAATGAGCACAACGTTCACGCTCATGAACGCAGCCGCCCGCGCAACCCGGTAGAGATACCAACCGGCATTGAAGCGGTCAGGGTCGAGCTCCGCACCGATCATGCTTGCGAGTCGGAGCATCAGGCACCACACGAGAGCACGGGCGAGCCATCGGCCACCTGCACCAATTTGATTGCTACCCACGCCTCCCGCGAGAGGCCAAAGGCGGATGAGCGCGACGATTACGACAAAGTGAGACAGGTGGGCGAGGAGCCATCCGGTGGTCGACAAGGGACCGTCGAAGACCTCGAGTGCGCTCAGATCCGCCTCAGACAACCACACAATCAACCCGCCGCCGATTGCCATCGCGGCGACCGTGCTTCCATGGCGGATTGCGGATGCATCGCTCGCCCGACCGCCTCGCCGGGTCGTGGCAAGCATGATCCCCACAGGAAGCACCCAAGTGTCGATTACGGTAAACACTGACGAGACGGCGCGGTTCGACGTCAGTAATCCTGCCCCGAATGATGCATTGCCGTCACTGAGACCGGGCAACGTGAGGATGAACCAGACGCTGTTCACAGCCACCACGGCGAACGTCGTCGCCAGCCGAATCGTGAATCTGTCCCTCATCGCCCAGCCACGAGGCGCTGCAAGAGCCGCGGTGGCAACTGCGCTGATGGTGACAATGGCCTCCAGCGAAACCACCGGCCAAACCAGGACACGGAGAGGGCGACCGACCATTGCCATCTGGATCACCACTGCAAGGACAGTGATGACCAGTGGTCCGGCGTATCCGTGTCCGATGATCGCTGCCAATGCCCTGCGGACCCACCACCCCCGGCGCGTCGTCCCCGAGGTCGCGATCGGCACGTCACGGTCTAGGACGCTAATTGACCCCGCAAGGCCCGCTTTCACAATTTGCACTATCTGAATTCACCGTCGCCAAGGCGGAATTACTCCGGCCCTGAACGCCCTCTGGTCACACATCGTGTCCCCGCAGACCAATACATATCTCGTCATCACCTTGGAAGTTTCAGGGTTCAAACCGATGGACCCCGTCACTCTAGCGCGTGGACGCCGGTCAAATGCGTCACCCGTACGGAACTGCAACGCCCACCCGAAACTGAGCCTGGAGCGGAGTACGCGGGTCACACGACTTCCGAAGTCCGGACGGGACGCCCTAACCTGACCGATTGCTGTGCAGCCACCGCCAAAACGACCGCCATCCGACCGTCGTGACCTGTAACCGGGGTCGCTGACCCGCTCTTGACGGCCTGCACGAATGCAATAAGCTCGTTGGCATACGCATCGGCATATCGTTCAAGGAAGAACGGGTGGGGCACTGCAGAGCGGATGCCACTCGCGTTGCTCACCACGTGACTATCGGGAGTCACGTTGCCAGCGGCCACCATTCCTCCGGAACCGAAGACTTCGATGCGCTGGTCGTACCCATAGACGGCGCGACGCGAATTGTCGATGGTCGCGATTGCGCCGCTGGCAAACGTCAGCACGCAAACCGCGGTGTCCATCTCGCCTGAACCTCCATCGACTGCCGATACCAATGACGCGCCAGTCGCAAAGACCTCCACGACCTCATCTGCGCCGTCAGCCGCTCCCATGAGAAAGCGTGCGAGATCGAAGTCGTGGATAGTCATGTCCGGAAAGATGCCAAGGTCTCCAGTGAAGTACCCGGCCGGTGGTGGTTGGGGATCGCGGCTGGTGATCCGGACCAAGTGGGGCGTCCCAGCCTCTCCCGCGCGAACGAAGTCATGGACACGCCGGAAACTCGGGTCAAACCTGCGATTGAACCCCACCTGAAAGCGCACGCCGGCCCGTTCGACTGCCTCCAGGGACAAATCGATCGCCTGGATTGTCGTATCGATCGGCTTCTCACAAAAGATGTGCTTACCCGCGGCGGCGGCACCACGAATGAGGACGCCGTGGGTATCGGTCGCCGAGGCAATCAGGACGGCATCGATTTCACGATCGTGCAGGACCGCATCAACATCGTCAGTAGCCGTTGGCACACCGTGCTTCGATGCCAAGGCAGCAGCCGCGTCTCTCCTGACATCGACAACGGCGGAGACCGAAACACCTGGAACTCGAGTCGATAGATTGGCGACGTGGACCTGACCAATCCGGCCCGCACCGAACACCGCAATCCGAACCGGTTCAGAACCCGAAACTGTCATCGCATTCTCCCGTGAAGCGACCCACACCGTACACGGTCGGCGATTCCCGCTTCACACCGCAATTGATGGCCCGGCCACAGCGACTGCTTCTCAACGCGCGACTGGACTTGACCAATAGCGCGTGTAGCACTACGATCACCCGCACGCCCTGTGCCGCCTGAAGCCGGAGACAGTCGTGTTGCCGGGATTGGTGTGCCCCATAGGGCGAGAGGGGGATCGATGCGCTTCATCGAACAAGATCGCACTGCCGGAAGCCTGTCTGGGGTGACAGGCGTTCCCATCGAATCAAATCGCAGTCGTCGGGGCCTGCTTGGCATCGCCTTCGCAATGCTTGGGGCGGGTGTCCTTGCTGCTTGCGGGGCTGAGAGTGCCCCGGCGGCAGCGCCAACGGCCGCCAAGCCAGCCACCGCACCGACGACTGCACCGGCGCCAACGGCCGCTGCTGCCGCCGTCGCTCCGACCGCCGCGCCCGCACCTACGGTGGCAAAGGCCGAGGTAAAGATCAAGCTGGCGATGTGGGATTACAACCCCCTGATCGTGCGTGAGAACCTCGACATGTTCGAGAAGCAGAACCCGGGTATCAAGGTTGAGGGACCTGAGACTGGGCCATCCGGTGAGGACTACCGCAAGCGCATGAACACCAGCATGGTGGCCGGCGAGCGGAACGACACCATGTACATGCGCGACGAGGATGCTGCCGAGTGGGCCGAGGCGAAATGGGTGCTTGCACTTGACAGCTTCCCCGGCGCTGCCGAGCTAGACAAGGACGAGTATCCGTTCGTGTCAGAGCAGACCCACTACAAGGGCAAGAAGTACGGGACGATCTACTACGTCGGTCCGTCGGTTGCGATGTACAATCAGGAACATCTCAAGGCAATCGGGGCGAAGGGGCCGCCGACGACCTTCGATGAGTTCCGCGACCAGGCTACACAGATCAAGCGCCAGAAGGTCAACGGTGTCGAGTTCCCGCGCTTCGGCAAGCCAGGCGAGGGAGAGGTCGAAGTCTGGTATCTCGCAAGTGGCAAGAGGATGTTCGATGACAACCTCGAACCGATCTTCGGCAAGGATCCGCTGTTCAAGGACATCGTCGAGAAACTGTTCCAGGCGTACACTGGAGACCGGATCTACGGCGACGATCCCTCGGGACCAGCAGCCTTCGACAACGGCAAGGCGACCTACAACTGGACGTCCTTCTACGACTTGAAGCGCCTCAACGGGAAGTCGACCGCGGCCGGGTGCCAGTCAAACTGCCCGAGCATCACAGGTGGGGCGGCTCAGGGACAGTTGATGAACTACGTCAACCCGAGTTTTGTCGCGGGCAAGACCGGTACTCCCGCCATATGCCGGCAGTACGCCATTGCTTCGGCATCCAAGTTCCCCCAGGAGTCCTGGAAGCTCATCTCGTTCCTGGGTGGCAAGGACAAGGATGGCAAGTACTACGTCGCCAACCGTTGGTGGGTCGAGCAGGGCCTGAACTTCGGCTACAAGTCCATGGGCGAGACTTCCGAAGCCAAGAAGTCGGTCGAGGGATGGGGCGACCTGGACGCGTACAGCAAGGTCATGCTGAACGCATCACCGCGACCGGGCGTCAAGGGACCATGGTCTGCCGTGTGGCGCGCCGACTTCACCAAGATGATTTCGGACGTCATGGATGGAAAGATGAATCCCAAGGACGCCGTCGATCAGGGTGCGCAACTCTGGACGACCATGAAGGAGAAGTTCGAGAAGGACAAGAAGTCCTAGTCCGTCACGAACGGCGATGTCAACGAGAACGGGCGGGGAGCATGAATGCTCCCCGCCCGTTCTCCTTTTGCAGACTGACGTGGACATTGGGAAGGAAAACAAGATCATGAAACTGCGTCGACTTGGCGTGACTGGCCTCCCGGTGTCCGTGCTGGGATTTGGATGCGGTGCGATCGGAGGGCTTCTCACAAAGGGCGACCCACGTGAACAGCGTGATGCCATCGCCACAGCACTCGGCGCAGGCATCACATACTTTGATACGGCCCCGCTTTACGGCAACGGCGCTTCGGAGACCAACCTCGGAAGGGTGTTTGCCGAGTTGGGCGGGGTGCCAAGCGGCACTGTGATCGGCACCAAAGTGCGCATTGATCCAGCTCAAGCCATGGACGCCCCAGCGACCATCCGGTCTTCTATCGAAGACAGTCTTACCCGACTGCGGATGGACCGGGTGGACCTACTCCAGTTGCATACAAGCATCACCCGACGATCCGGGCGCGGAGTGACTGTCAGCGATGTCTTGGGCCCCATCATGGATGGGCTCGAGACGGTTCGTGATGCGGGTTTGGCCTCATGGGTCGGGATCACCGCCAATGGAGACACGGAAGCCGTGCGGGAAGTGGTTCGGTCCGGACGCACCGCGACGGCACAAGTAATGCTGAATGCGCTGAACCCAAGTGCTGGATGGGCGCACCACCTTGCACCTGGCGGACATGATTTCAGTGGACTTATCCGGGACACCATTGCGCACGATGTCGGTGTGATCGTGATCCGATCGCTAGCCGCCGGCGCCCTCGCTGCCAAGGATGCGCGTCATCCGAATGCTGGCGAACCAGGAGGGATCGCCGGGGAACGGTACGACGATGACATCGCACGTGCGAACAGGTTGTCCGCGGTCGCGCACGAACTCGGCATGGAGGGTCCTGCGGAACTCGCGGTGCGTTTCGCGCAATCCACACCCGGAGTTGCCACGGTCATCGTGGGCTATTCCGACCACGACCAACTTGACGACGCTATCCGATGGACGAGGAAGGGGAACCTTGCCCCGGATGAGATTGCACGAATCCTGCGCGCGACTGTCAACCAGTAACCCTGCGCCAAGCGTCAGCAGGGCCGATGTGACGTGCGCCCCCCTCCTCGCAATTCCAGGGAGAGGCGCTGTGAAGGGGTTCAGTTACGCTGACATTACTTGGATTTGAGTGAAATCATCGCCACCTTGTTCGCTTCCGTAAACGCATCCTTCGGTTTGATCGGAAAGATCTCGCACTTGGGAGTGATGTCCGGCCACACCTTGCCGTTAGGCAGCATGAGCGTCGGATCCTCGAATAACTTGCCGGTGGCGAAGTCGGCCATGACGCTCTTGCAACCCGGGAGGTCGGTGCCAGCCGTGGATCAGATCTTGTGGCCCTCCTCGCCCTCCATATATGAGTGGTACTTGAAGGCCTGATCCGGGATCTTTGTTCCGTTCGACAGGCTTTCGCCGGGGGCCTGCATGTGGGGCCGGCCATTCTTCAACAAAGGAGGCGGAGCGATATCCCACGCGTCGCCAAGTTTCCCCTTGATCCGGGCCATCTGCCACGGACCACTGATGAACATGGCACCGAACCCGCCGACAAACCCCTGCCAACGCTTGAGGCTCGCCGGGTCTTCGTTTGTGTGAGCAACCCGGTGCTTGGTGACAAGGTCGGCACGGAACTGGACCGGATCGTGGTTTTCAGGCTTGTCCAGATAGCTCTCGGAATAGTCCGCGTAGAATGGCTTCCATCCCCCCTGATTGATCCACGTCCAGAACGAGGCACAAGGAATGTACCCGTACTGTTTGACCTCGGCGTCCTTACGGACCGTCAGTTTGGTAGGCGCCTGAAGGAACGCGTCGAAATCCCAATTGCCCTTCTCCGCCTGTTCCCTTGGGCGGCGACCAAAAACTGTCCTGGTCAGGGTGGGGAGGCGATGGCGGCGAGGCACTGGTCGGACCAGCAGGGGGCATCCCAGCCGGTGAGTGCCCACGTGCGGGGCGGGGTTGACGTGCGGGCGTCGGCCCCCTTGAGGATCGTGCGTCCGAGGCGGAACAAGCCATCCATCGCCTCGCGCGGACGCCATTGCCGGCGTGGGGCGTCCGGGGCGTCCGGGGGATGCGGGGCAGCGGTGGCGCGGTGGCGCTGGCGCCTGGCCAGGCGGGCAAGGATGGCCGGGGCAGCGGCCGCGGCAGTGGCGAGCATCCACCAGGTCGCGACCGCCTGCAGGGCCAGCAGGCGTCCGAGCCGGGCCGGGCAGGTCACGTCGGTGCGTTCCAGGCCCCAGCCCCGGGACTTCCACGCGGTGCCATCGTCGAGCGGGAAACTCGCGGGAGGGGCGCCGGGTCCGGGAGCGACGACAGCGCCCTCGCCGACCCACCGGGCACCGGGATGCGGGGCGAGGTCACGCACGCGCAGGACCGTGCGGTCCGGGAGACGGACGCGCGCCTGCCCCTGGATGCGGACCACCAGCGACCATCCCAGGGAGGAGACCGCGTCGAAGACGGGTCCGCACCCCTGCGCGCGGTCGGCAACGACGGTCACGTG
>CAMDTO010000124.1 GCA_945907765.1 Thermoflexus hugenholtzii JAD2
CTCACCGTGCGCACGGGCACTCCGGTGAACATCCCGGCACCCGTCCTCGCCCTCCCGTCGGTCGTGGCACGCGCCGACCTTCCCCAAGGTTCGGCACCCGCATCCCTGACCGCCTCGCTCGTCGGACCGGACGCCCCCGGGCCGCGCATCCGCGACGTTCGGGCGGTCGGCCTGATCGTGTCCAGCGCGACCAACGACCTCGGGAACGCGACCATGGTCATCACTGCACGCGACGGCAGCGACGCACCACTCTGGACCGGACGCTTCAAGGTCGCACCGGAGGTCAGCGCCGCCCTGGCCAGCGTTGCCTCGATCACACCGTTGCCAAGCACAAACCCCGCCAAGCCCATCGAGTACGTCGTCCGCCTTCCAGTGTCAGTTGACCGAGACGACGCCATCGAATCATTCACGTGCACCCTCGAGCCACTCGTTACCGACCGCGAATCGTCAAGTGTTCACGCATTCACCGTCATCGGTGACGGCCAGTCGTGGCCGACAAGCCTCATTCACGGCGGTGGGCTGCAGCTCGTCCACCGGTCAGATGTCAAGGTCTATCGTCTCCTTGAGCCTCCGCCAAGGGTCCGCCTTTCAACGAGGACTGTCACCCGGTCATCCGCCGCTGAGGCCCTCACCTACCTGCGCGATGCGCCAGAAGGCGATGACACCGTCGTGCTCGAGACGGCACCGGTGAGCGATCCCAATGAACCGGCTTGGCGAACCCGTCTCAGACCGTGGCGGGACGCAGTATGGCGCTTCCTTGGACGCAACGCCTATGCCGGCTACCTTTCTCAAACCGAGCAGGAAAGCCTTCCCGACTCTGTTCAGTCTGGTCCACGCGAAGCGTCCATAAATCAGATGGCGCGGGCCGAGCGTAGCGAATTTGAATCAGGTGGGGCGGGGCGGGGCGAAGCTAACCTCCTGCCGGCAAATGCCGTGGTAATGGAGGCCGAAGCCGCCGAGTACCTTCGCATCCGCGTCGACACATCCGTTCCGGCAATCATGATGGTTCGGGATACCTTCTTCGCCGGATGGACCGCTGCCATCGACGGACGTGACGCCCCGGTCTGGCGTGGCGACCTCCTCTTCCGTGCCGTCCCGGTCCCTGCCGGACAACACGTCGTGGAAATGCGTTTCCGTCAAGCCAGCGCCGACGCCGGGTTCACCATTTCAGTCGTCACCGCACTCCTGGCCGTGGTGCTCATGGTGATCCCGTGGACGGCCACGTCACGCCGACAGTGGCCTCCTTCACGTCCCCCGTCTGGTCCACGGGAATCCATGGCCACCATGGCCACCATGGCCGTGCCAAACGACCGGAACCCCGGGACCGTGGATCCCGATGCACTTCCCCGGGACCGCCCACTAAGCGGAGACGTCGCAACCACGCGCATCCTCGATGACGAAACACGCCAGACCGCACTCTTTATTGCCTCAACCGACGATCCGGAAGTCGCACGCGAGATACCCAATCGGAGCAGCGTCTTTCCACCATCTCCGCCACCACGCCCGGGCAGTGACGTGACATGACGCCAACCGTGACACGTCTGCGCATCACGTTGGTCGCGCCGTTCGCCCGGCAACCCAAGGCGACGACCAGCGCCCGCACCATCCCGCTCGCACGCGCCCTCGCGTCGCGTGGGCACACCGTCACCGTGATCATTCCACCCTACGACAATCCCGCCGAGGGTGGGCGAGACGAGGTCATCGACGGCGTCCGCATCCAGTCGATGCGCGTTCCCGGGCGCGTCGCCGAGGCAAGTCCGCTCCAGGCCCTTGCCCAGCCGATACTGGCAATGCAAGCCGCCCGCGCCACCATCGCAACGCGCCCCGACGTCGTCCATCTGTTCAAGCCAAAGGCAGTCACTGGCCTCACCCACCTCGCGTTGCGAGGCCATCATGTTGTTCGCAGCCTCGCACGCCCACCGGCAATCGTGGTCGATACCGACGACTGGGAAGGCGACGGTGGGTGGAACGACTACGAATCCTATCCGTGGTGGCAGCGACAAATCGTCAATGCGCAAGAACGATGGGGGATCGCGAATGCCGACGCCGTCACCGTCGCCAGCCAAACCCTCCAGGCACAGGCTTGGAGTTACGGCCAACCGCCCGCCCGCGTCGAATACCTCCCAAACGGACTTGACGACCGCGACTACCCCAACTGGTGGACAGCGAGTGCGCCCGGCGATTCCGGGAAGCCAAGCAGCGGGCAGGTCCGGGCACGTCTCGGCATCGGGCCGGGGCCAATCATCCTGCTCTACACGCGCTTCTTCGAGTTCGCACCCATACGCGCCCTCGAGACCCTCATCGGCATCCGGAAAGCCGTTCCCAACGCCATGCTCCTCGTCGTCGGCGCCGGCAAGTTCAACCAGGAACGGGACCTAGAAACCGAAGCACGATTGCGGGGATTGACCGGTGCAGTGCACCTGGCGGGATGGCAACGGCTTGACGCACTGCCGGAGATCCTGTCTCTTGCAGACGTCGCCATTGCCCTCGCCGATGACAACCTCGCCAATCGTGCCAAGTGTTCGGTCAAGTTGCTGCAACTCTTGCGACTCGGAATCCCGGTGATCGCCGACGCAACTGGCGAGCAATCGAATTACATCGTCCCGAATGTCTCCGGGATCCTCGTTGCCCCGGGAAACACCGAGGCTATGGCGTCAGCCGCGATCACATGTCTCACCGATCCCGACCTCCGTCAGGCAATCAGTGCCCATGCCCGCAAGCGTGTCCAGGATCACTTTGGTTGGGACATACTCGCGCCAGCCGCCGAACGGGCATACCTCGCCGCTCTTGCCCGCCGCGACCGCTGACCTCACTGCTCATCCTGGGACCGCCCTCCCCGGCACGGAACAGAGTGGTCGCCGGGCATTCCTGTCCGCACCCGAAAGCCCCATCGGGAGGGCATCAGACCTACCCGCGAACGGCGTCAATCGCATCGAGGATCGCCTCACCCGTCGCCGGCAAGGCCAACGCCACCCGTTCCGGATGCGAGCCACGGGGCGCGAAGGAAGCGACCGCGTCCCGGATTGCCTCCCGCACGCACAAGCCAAGCATGAACGGCGGCTCGCCAACCGCCTTGCTTCCGTAAATCACACCGGGTTGCGCCGCCCGCGGGAGCAGTGTCACGCGCCAGTCTCCGGGCACATCGGTGGATGCGGGGATCTTGTAAGTGCTTGGGGCATGCGTCAGGAGACGGCCATCGATACCCCACACCACCTCCTCCATCGTGACCCACCCCATCCCCTGGATGAAGCCTCCCTCAACCTGCCCGGTGTCAACCAATGGGTTCAAGCTTGACCCCACGTCGTGGAGGATGTCCACCCGCAGGACACGCATCTGACCGGTAAACCCATCCACCTCGACTTCCGCAATCGCCGCGCCACAGGCGTAGTAGTGGAATGGCTTCCCACGTCCCGATGCCTTGTCGAACCAGATACCCGGTGTCCGGTAATACCCGGTGGACGACAGACCGACCCGTGCCAAATAGGCCTCCCGCGCGACACTTGCAAAGGCGACGCGGTGATCCGGTCTCGACCGCACCCAGACCAGCCCATCACCGAAATCGACATCGTCAGCATGCACGGCCGTGGCGCTAGACGCCGTGAGGAGTTGGGCTGCCACCGGAGCCAGACGCCCCCGCAACGTCAAGCAGGCATCGCGAACCGCACCACCATTCAGGTCCGACCCGGATGACGCCGCCGTCGCCGACGTATTCGGAACCTTGTCCGTGCGCGTCGGCATCATCCTGATTGACGCGAGCGTCACACCCAGAACCTCAGCCGCCACCTGCGCCATCTTGACCTGCAGGCCCTGTCCCATCTCCGTGCCGCCATGGTTGACTTGCACACTTCCATCACTATAGATCAGTACTAGTGCACCCGCCTGGTTCAGGAACGTGGTGGTGAATGAGATGCCAAACTTGACTGGCGTAACCGCGATGCCCCGACGCATTCCACCACCCAGGTCATTCGCCGCCCTGATTGCCTCGCGTCGCGAAACGAACCTCCCGGAATCCTGTACACCCTCCCAGATGATCGCGAGCCGGTTGTCACCAATCTCCTGCCCATAGTGGGTCGTATTGGTCTCGCCCGATCCGCGATACAAGTTGCGCGTCCTGACGTCATGGGGGTCCATGCCGATCGCCCGCGCCGCGCAATCGATGATCTCCTCGGCGACCGCCACCCCCTGAGGCCCACCGAATCCCCGGAATGCGGTCTGTGACGTCTTGTGGGTCTTCAGGACTTGCCCGCGGACGCGCATCACCGGGAAGAAGTAGCCATTGTCCGCATGGAACATTGCCCGGCCAAGCACCGCATCAGACAGGTCAAGCGACCAACCGCCGTCGGCATACAGTTCCAGGTCAAGTCCGCAAAGGTCACCCGACCGACTGACCACCACCCGGTAACGCGCTAGGAAGGGATGGCGCTTGCCGGTCAGGATCATGTGACGGTCCCGGTCCAGGCGCACCTTCACCGCCCGTCCGGTCTTCCACGCCCCGATCGCCGCCACGGCCGCCCAGGCATTGGCCTGCGTCTCCTTGCCTCCGAACCCGCCGCCCATCCGGACGCACTGCACAACCACGTCATTGAGCGACAGCCCAAGGGCGTGCGCGACAATGGCCTGCGTCTCCGACGGATGCTGGGTCGAACTGTGGACCATCATCCGGCCGTCCTCATCTGCAAGGGCAACCGAGACGTGGGTCTCCAGCGGGAAGTGGTCCTGCGCACCCATCCGGAACTCACCGCTCACGATGGCGTGACCCGCCTCACCCGCCCCCACCAACTCCGCATCCACATCCCCACGTCGGATCCACTGTGGATCGGTGTGGACACTGCCCAATCTGATTGCATCGGCGGGATCAAGGATTGCGTCGAGTTTCTCGTAGGTCACCACCACCCGGCCAGCACCCTGTCGCGCCGCCTCAACCGACGTGCCAAGCACCCATGCGATGGCCTGCCCGTGATACGTCGCAACATTCCCAGCGCCGAGGAAGAGTGGTTCGTCGTGCCGCAACGGTCCCGAATTGTTCTCGCCCGGCACATCCTCACGGGTCAGGATCGTGACCACCCCGGGGATGGTGGTTGCCTCGGAAACAGCAATCGCCAGTACCCGTGCGTGCGCGTGCGGCGACGTGACCGGCCACCCGTGCAATGAACCCGGAGGGAGTGGCAGGTCATCGGTATACCGGGCCTGACCGGTGACATGTAGCCGGGCGCTCTCATGCGGGGTCGGCCGTCCGACCACCCGGGTCATCGTGTCAGGCATCTCACCGATCGCTTCCAGTTGCCGTCTCGGCAAGGCATGCGTCGAACAAGCCGGTGATCAGGCGTTGCCGGTAAGACGCCGATCCCCGGTGATCCGAGAGCGGCGCAAACGCGGATCCCAATCGGGCACGGGCATCCGCGACATGACCATCACCATTGCGCCACACCGCACCGATCAGCGCGTCCTCCGCGCCAATCGCACGCAACGGGGTTGCCGCAACGCCTCCGTACGCGAGGCGCGCCGAAACCACCCTCTCATTGCCATCGAGAAGCACCATGAACGCCGTCGCGACAGTCGAGATATCCACCCGGTTCCGGCGGGCAACCTTGCGCACCCACTCGACACGTCGCCCACCGCGAGGCACCACGTCGTCGTCAACCCGCAGCGCAACCAGGAGTTCGTCTGCGCCAACCGCCGTCTGTCGATAGCCCGTGAAGAAATCCGACACTCGGACCTCACGGATCCCCGATCTTCCACCGATCAATGCAACCGCGCCATGTGCGAGCCAGACTGGAGACATGTCACCTATCGGCGACGCCGTCATCAGATTGCCGCCGACTGTCGCGCGGTTCCTAATCTGGCGCGATGCGAACCATGGCAGCATGTGCCTGGCCAACGGCGCCCCGCCATCGCGCAGGAAGTCTTCCAGGGCAGTCATGGTCACCCCGGCGCCAATCGTGATGCTCCACTCGGCACGCGAGCAGTTTGAGAAGATCGGGTCGCGGATGGCATCCAGAGATAGGATGCCCTCATACCTTCGAAACCCGCGCGTGATTTCAACCCCCACATCGGTGGCACCGGCAATCACGCGCAGTCCGGGTTCACTGGCAAGGCGGGCAATCGATTCGGCAAGCGTGGATGGTCGATACGCCACGACCGCCGAACCCAGCCCGGCCGTCACCGCACCAACGACAGGATCGTGCAGGCGCCTTGCGAAGCGGTCCGTGCCCACCGAACCATCGACTGACCCGGCGCCAGACGTCAGTGTCGCGACCGCGCGCAATGCGCGATATCCTGTGCATCGACACAGGTTCCCCGCGAGAACCTCGCCACCCGGGTCGCCGGACTGTTCGTCAGTCACCATTGGCGAGTAATACGACGCAACCATCGTCATCACGAAGCCGGGCGTGCAGAAACCGCATTGCGAACCGCCGGTGGTAGCGATTGCTTCTTGGACCGGGTGCAGTTCAGTTGCCGCCTTGACGGCCCCTAGCCCAGTGTCAATGACGCCTTCGACCGTCCAGACTTCAGCCCCGGGCAGCTGCGCTGCCAATGCCAGGCAGCCGTTGATTGCCCGGTAGGCGGAAGGGAGGGCCGAACTTTGGACCGGGTGAGTGGTCTCCCGGACAACGACGGTGCATGCACCGCAGTCACCCTCGGCACACCCCTCCTTGGTGCCGGTCAGTCCGCGTTCACGGACAAGGTCGAGCAGGGTGACGTGCGGATCGGTTCCCTCAAGTTCAACGCGCACGCCATTGAGCAGGAAAGAAGCCGATGTCACCCCACACCCTCAGAACACGCTGGTCCAACACGACACCGGACTGGTCGACTACTGCGCGCCGACCAGTCCGCACCGCTGGGAACGATTACTCGCCCGCCTCGTCCGGTTCGGATTCGAGCCACGCGTCAATCCCTTTCAGGATGCGCTGCTTCACATGTTCCGGGGCTCCGGACGCCCGAGCGCTCACTCGAGCAAACTCAGCCAACTGTCCGTCCGTCAAGTTGAACGTATCGCGCACTAGCCGATACTCGTCGCAGATCAGGGCACCGAAGAACAACTGGTCGTCGGTGTTCAACGTGATCGGCACCCCAGCATCCATCAATTTTGGCAACTGGTGCAACTCGATGTCCTGGGCAACGCCCAAAAGCAGGTTCGATGTTGGGGCGACATCGCACGTGATCTGATGCTCGTGCAAGTAAGCCAGGAGGAATGGATCTTCGACCGCTCGCACTCCGTGCGCGATGCGGTGCGGGAATGTCGACTTGATTGCAGCCCACACACTCTCCGGTCCCATTGCCTCGCCGGCATGCGGAACGACCAGCAAACCCGCTTCGCGTGCAATGTGACATGCAGGAGCGAATGGTTCCGGCGGGATCCGTTCGTCGCCCGCAATACCGAAAGCGACGATCCCGTTGTCCTTGTTTCTCGCAGCGAACCGCGCCGCCTCAACCGTACCTTCGACCCCGAAACCACGATTGATGCCCATCATCAACCCCACCTCGGTGCCCGTTGCGCGGGTCCCCTCAGCAAACCCTTCCTGCATGATCGCCCACGCACCATCTGTGTCGTAGTCCTTCAGGCGGATCTGGGCACCACGAAACGGATGCTGGTTGCCAAGATATTGCGGAACCCCCATGGGTTCCGTATACCAAACACCTTGGGCAGCTTCATCCTCAACCAGTTCCCGGCAGATACGCTTGAGGGATTCAGGGCGCTTGATAACAGCCGCAGCCTTGGCATAGACCTGCACGAATTCAGGAAGGTTGCTGAACGTCTGGTTAGCCTCGGGCATGCCCTCGAGTTCGGCAAATTCCTTGATGGTGGACGGCCTTGCGCTTCCCTCCAGATGGAGGTGCAAATGTGCCTTCGGCAGTCGGACGATTGATCGTCGCTTCATGTCTTCGTCACTCCTGAGGGCCACGATGCCACCTACGCTACCTTTACGGTCAAGTGTACGGTTCGAGACCCTGTATGGGCACCATCTCAATCTGGCTTCAAACGGACAAGCCCATACTGGTGCCAAGAATCAGGTTCGAGAGCAACCGTCAGTTCGTCGCAGGCATTATGGCCCGGCCAACACCCCCTGCCATAAGGAGCCCTATTTCCTCGCGTGTGGCGGTAGCTGCCTCAACCTCGCCGACGATCCTGCCCCTGAACATCACCAGGATCCGGTCCGAGACCGCCAGGAGTTCGTCGAGTTCCGCGGATACGAGCAGCACGGCGGCACCGGCATCCCGTGCCGCAATCAGGGCACCGTGGATGAACTCTATCGAACCAACATCAACACCTCGGGTCGGTTGTGCTGCCACCAACGCACGGACATCGCGCGACAGTTCGCGGGCAATGATGACCTTCTGCATGTTTCCACCCGAAAGCGATCCGACCCGTGCCTCCGGGTTCGCGGGTCTGACATCGAACCGTCCCACCAGATCGCGCGCTTGATCCCGCATCGCCTTCGCCTGCATGACCATCCACCGGGAAAACGGCAAGCGGTAATAGCGATTCAGGATCATGTTCTGCGCCACGGTGAACGGCAGCACAAGCCCGTGTCGTTGCCGATCCTCTGGAATGTGGGCCAGCCCCGCATCAGTTCGATCGCGCACGGTCGCACGGGTCAAGTCGGATTCACCGAGGTGGAGAGATCCCGACTGGGTCGCCCGAAGCCCGGTTATCGCCTCGACGAGTTCGGTCTGGCCATTCCCCTGCACACCAGCGACACCCACGATCTCGCCGGTTCGCACTGAAAGGGACACACCATCAACAGCCCGGACCCGGCGGTCATCGTTCACCACAAGGTCACGCACAACGAT
>CAMDTO010000125.1 GCA_945907765.1 Thermoflexus hugenholtzii JAD2
CTCTCGGTTTCCGGACAACGGGGACTGGCACCGACGATTCACGCTACGAGGAGATGAGGACCCGTGTCCTCGACTCACTCAAGAAGGCGTTCCGGCCAGAGTTCCTGAACCGGATCGACGAAATCCTCGTCTTCAACCGACTTACCCGTCCTCAGTTGCGCCACGTCGTCGACAAGATCGCCCGCGACCT
Source organism: Thermoflexus hugenholtzii JAD2 (assembly GCA_945907765.1). Taxonomy (GTDB): domain Bacteria; phylum Chloroflexota; class UBA11872; order UBA12225; family UBA12225; genus UBA12225. The sequence goes on from CAMDTO010000125.1 coordinate 191, forward strand.
CCACGCACGGCTTGAAGCCAAGCAGATTGGTCTGACGATCACCGACGCCGCATCGGACTGGCTTCTGGAACGTGGATACGACGAGACCTATGGCGCCCGGCCGCTCAAGCGCCTCGTGCAGCGCGAAATCGAAAACGCGCTGGCCCGCAAGGCTCTCGCCAACGAACTCGTGGCCGGCACTGCCGTCACCATAGACGTCGCCAGCGATGGCAAGTCCCTCACCTTTGCGATCGAACCCGGAAGTGGCAATGGTGCCACGATCACCACACCGGTGCCCCAACCGCAATCGGCCTGACCACGAACTGGCCCCTGCTAGCGAAGCGCATTTGAATCAGGCGGGGCGGTGGGGTTAGTCGGCACAGTGCCCCCGATCCGCAATGGCCGATGCGGGGGCACTGCCGTTCTGACGCCGATTCCTACCAGCATGGGCGCACGTCTGGTACGTTTCACGGGATGGCTGAATACGATTTCTTTGCAACCCTTCGGGAAGAACTGAACCAGATCGAACGGGAGGCCGATGCCCCGGGCGTGCACGATGCCGTGCGCGACTTCGCACAGGCAACCGGTACCACCGAAGCCCGTGCGTTGGCGGCATTCTGGCGCGCCAGCAAGCGGCATGGCGAATCCCTCGAGGCCTTCGCCACCGAGGTGCGTGAACAGCGCGAGCGCGAACTCGCGACCCGCGGCGCTCACCCCTCACAAGAAGAGGTGTGAAGTTAGGCGAAACTGGGTGGGGAGGCATCACTACCCTAGTGATGCCCGCCACCCTGACGCGACCTCTCCCGTTCATCCGTTCCTCCGGATGTGGTTGACAGTCCAAGCGAAGCGTCTGTGAACCGGGCGGGGCGGTGGGGCAGCGTGGTCGCGCTTAACGGTCACTTCCTCGCCCATCCGGCGACCGGCAGTGGCCAGTATGTCTCGCACCTGATCAGTGCAACCGAACGCCTAGGTGGCCAGGTTTCGTTGCGTCCCTTCCTCGCCGACCACACAACCCGACCACAGCCAGCGTCATTTCGCACGCAACCGATGCTCGCTCCGTTCCCCGCGGCAATCGCTACCCGACGGCTGCCGAACGACCTTCGCAAGGTCATTTGGGAACAACTGATATTTCCCCTCGCAGCGCGCCGGAGTGGGGCTGACTGCATTCATGTCCCATATTTCGGGTCACCCGTGATGACCCGAGGCATCCCAACGGTCGTCACCATCCACGACCTGATCCCGTTGGTCATGCCCGCCTACGTCACCACACCACTGGTCGCCCTCTACAACCGCCTGGTCAGCGCCGGTGCCCGCACCGCGACACTTGTCCTGGCCGATTCCGAAGCGGCCCGCCGCGACATCATCAGACTGCTTGGCATCGCACCGGACCGCGTACGGAAGGTCTATCTGGGGGTCGACCCACACCTTGGGATACCCGTGCCATTCAACGTACGCCAAGCGGTTCGAAGCAAATACGGCCTTCCCGAACGCTTCCTTCTCTACCTTGGAGGCTTTGACGTACGAAAGAACCTGACAGGTCTCGTGGATGCCATCGCATCAATGGACCGATCCACCGCAGTGAATCTTGTGATCGCGGGACGGGTTCCACAACCGGGGCGAAGGCCAACCCTCTTTCCAGACATCCGGCGCAGGGTCAATGAGGCAGGGATGCAAGCCACCATCCACTTTCCCGGCTTCATCGACGAAGAAGACAAGTCTGCCCTGATGCAACTGGCGACCGCATTCGTCTTCCCATCGACCTATGAAGGGTTTGGCCTCGACCCACTGGAAGCCCTGCAGGCCGGCACACCCGTTGTCTGCGCCAATCGCACATCCCTTCCCGAACTGATGGGTGACGCGGCCATCATGTTCGATCCGGACACGCCCGGTGAACTCGCAACCATCCTTGCTCGGATCTGGCGGGATGAGGGTCTACGGACTGACCTCTCGAGGCGTGGCCCACGGCAGGCAGCACGCTTCACATGGGAGGAGTGCGCGCGTCAGACCTCCGACGCGTACAAGTCGGCAATCGACGCGCGAACTCCACGAAGCGTCATCGGACGGGCGCAGTGACCATCATGCGACTTCCACGCACGTATACCGATCAACCAGCGATGCCCTGGGTCAGGAGAGATACATGCGGGTCCTGATGATCTCGAAGGCATGCATTGCCGGGGCCTATCAGAAGAAACTCGAGGAGATTGCCTCACGCGGGGTTGATCTCACAGTTATCGTTCCGCCCTACTGGCGGGATGACGCCGGACGCCGCGTGCCAATGGAACGAAGGCACACCGTTGGATTTCGCCTGATCGAGACCCCCATGGCCCTTAACGGCCACTTCCACTTCCACTTCTACCTAGGACTGGCAACGCTGATACGCGATACGAGGCCTGACCTGATCCACATCGACGAGGAACCCTACAACATCGCAACCGCGCACGCACTCTGGCTAGCGCGTCGAAGCGGTGCGCGTACGCTCTTCTTCACTTGGCAGAACCTGAACCGCGCGTACCCACTGCCCTTCCGCCTCATTGAACGGTATGTGTACCGGAACATCGGGGGAGCCTTGGCAGGCAATCGTGACGCCGTCGATGTCCTTCGCGCCAAAGGATATGCCGGACCCTCTTGGGTCATACCCCAGTTTGGCGTTGATCCGGCACTCTTCCGCCCCAAGCCCGAACGCAAGTCCGGTACACCGTTTACCGTCGGGTGGTTCTCGGGGCGACTGCACGCCTTCAAAGGGGTTCATCTCCTTGTGGAAGCCGTTGCGTCACTCGGCGACGATACCCGCCTGGACATTCTGGGATGGGGACCAGAGGAGAACCGCCTCCGTGCCCTCGCGGCGGAACGTGGACTTGGTGACCGGTTTCGCATCGTCCCGGGTGTACCGTCCCATGAGGTGCCGGCGTTCGCTTCCCGGCTCGATGTCGCCGTCCTACCATCCCTGTCTACCGCGAGATGGAAAGAGCAATTCGGGCGCATGCTGATCGAAGCAATGTCCTGCAATGTCGCCGTCGTCGGATCGGATTCGGGTGAGATCCCGCACCTGATCGCCGATGCAGGATTGGTCTTTCCCGAGGGTGACATTGCAGCCCTGGCATCCTGTCTGCGTCGCCTGCGAGACGACCATGCCCTGAGACAGGATTTCGTCCGTCGCGGTCACGACCGTGTTCATGCCAACTTCACTCAGGCAAGGATTGCCGAAGCCACAGTGGACGCCTACCACGATGTCATGGAAACCACGCGATAACCACACATGGCATTGTCAGGTTTACCGCTAGCGACCGACCCACACCGGATTCGTGATCGCAAGCAACTCGGTGGTTCCCGCACGGACCAGATGCACCCGGAACCAGGTTCCTTCGGCCGGCCGGGACTGCAGCGTGTAGGCCACGACAACATCATCGGTTGGTGCCGGACGCATGTCCACGACCTGTCCGTCACGCACAAGCCTCAATTCGCTTCCGGCGGGCACACCTCGCACCTCGACGGCAACCTCGGCTGCATTGCGTGGAACAGCCTCACCCGGACCGGGTGACTGCCACGCGAGATGTGGCCCACGGGAGAGGAATGATCGTCCGGCCTTCACCGAAGTCAGGATGCCGGTCACGTCCGGGATCGCGTGCACGTAGGTGAACCCAACGCGGTCGGCGTGAAGCGGGGCGGCGTGTGAGTCTGTTCCAGCCGTCGCGGGGACCTTCCACCCGAGTGCGAGCCACCGGTCCCAGAGAGTCATGGCCTCATCATTCTGTCGACGAGGCCAATCGCCGTTCATGACCTCAATCACATTGGTGTACGAAGGCGCGTCGTCAAAGTCCCAGTGGCAACCAGTGCACATCGGGTAGCCCGCCGACCGCGGATGATTCACGACAAACAGGCCTCCTCGTGACTGGACCGCGCTTGCTGTCTCGGCCATCGTGCGGGTTGGCCGATGCACGGTGTACGTCAGCGCACGGTCATCCTCACCAACCTCAACCCCCTCAGCATCGCCAACCGGGACCACATCACTTCCAGGCGGGGCCGTACGCCAATCCACCCAGTCCTCGACTCCCAAGACGTTGGCATGACCAAAGAATGTCGTCAGTTCCATGCCCGGGATGACCACGGTTGCGAGACCCGCCGCGGCTAGCGCCTCTCGCAGATGCCCCGTGCCACTGACAGTGTTGTGATCGGTCAGTGCCACGAAATCCAGACTGAACCGCCGCACGTGATCAACGATTGCTTTGACCGACCAGCGTCCATCCGAATGGTCCGAATGGATGTGTAGGTCTCCTTTCAGCCACCGGGGGCTTTCGTCACCCAGCTTGGAGGGTATTACCGGTTGGCCGGCAGGACGCACATGCTCATTGGGTCCGATAACCTCAAGCATGCTCGCGTCGACGATCACTTCCGCAGATCGAGAACCAGTGACGGCGAAGGTGTAGCGGACACCCCCGACATCCGATGGCACGACACAGTGGACATCAATCGCGACTGACCACTCACCGGCAACGACCGGACCGTCAACAAACCCGACCGTTGATCCCTGATCGGCAATGGTCACCATTTGTGCCGGTTCATGCCGATGGGCAGCTCCGCGGCAGGCGCCAGTGGGTTCAAAGACCGCCAAGGTGACCAGGTTCCGGATACCGTTTACGCGTGACGGCTCAAAAGTGACCCGAAGGTCGAGGCGATCCACGCCGGCTGGAACCACTGCAGGGACGAGTAGGGTGTGCCGAGCAACCGACGGTCTCAGGAACCCGGATGCCTCAACGATCGAGACCGGTTCCATTCAGCACAACTCCACCGTCGGGGGATTGGCGAAATCGTGGTACCGATCTCGAACCGATCCGGCTGACGCATCTCCCCGGTGAACAAGAATGCGGTAGCGGAAGACCCGCGATTCGTACGGTGGAATGATGAAGTCACCCCGGTGAGCGTCGGTATCAGCGTAGAAGTCGTGAAGACCAAACGGGTTCGCCGTGATGAGACCGTAGTTACGCACGTGCCAGTGGGTCGGAAAGCGCGGGTTCGTGGGATGGTCCATGACCGCAACGCCAACCACATGGTCCCCAACTGGCCCGGAGTAATCACACCAGGACGCACGGCGTCCCCACGCCTCATCCTCACCGATCGCCCCGTCACTGGTCTCGATGCGCCCGGCCCCATCCGGGTTCGCCTTGGTCGGCCCGTCCATACTCGTTGCAACCCGAATGGCCACGATGCCTGCTTCCTTGGTGTCACCCATCGTGACCTGACCGTGGCTTGCACTGAACCTGACGCTGAACTCCACGAGACGCTCATCCGGTCCGATGTTGAATACGGTCACGCGCCGTGTATCCGTCATGGCAAGCGATCCCCATCGGTCAATCCATTCGCTACCCGCGTCGAACGAACCGTAAACTGGCCCGGAGATGAGGCGAGAAAAGCCTGAATGCCTGATGGTCGCCTTACCGTACCCCTCAAGCCAATTGTCGTGACCGTTCAGGTCTCCGTGCGCCGTCCACACGCCCCGGTGGTGGGGATGATCACTCGTCTCACCCTCGATCCCCTCTGTCATAGGGAACCCACGGGTAACCGACAGCCCGGTGGGGCCAACCAGGGGATGGAAGTACGGCCGCTGACTATCCGCACTGAACCGGTACGACGTGAAGTGGTCACCCTCGATATCGATGGCGAGTTCACCATCAGGCAGTTCCGTCAACGCCACACCGGGAAGCCTCTCCCGTGGAACCCGAGGAACCTCGACAACTTCCGGGGGTGCGTCCTCGACAGCCTCATCAGTGCTGGAGTCTGCGTTCAGCACTGGCGAGGACGGCGGAGCGGCGGCGGATACGAGTGACGCCTGAAGATCAGCAGGTGGAACGATCTCCATCACGGGAACGGCGTGAGGTGGGGCCGCGACAACCTCTCCACTAATCACTTCGGGTGACGCATCTTTGACCACTGGAGCGATTGGCGGTCCTGGCTCCAGCCGATAGCGTCGAGAAGCATGGGCCTCTAGATCACGGACGATGAACGCGAGCAGTAACCGCTCATCCGCGCTGATACCAGACGTCTCAGACTGACACTGGACCTCATTGCCAACATCATCAAATAGGCGAAGCGTTGGAGGGGGCGCCGGTGGCACCGGGAGCTGCACCCATACCGGGCAGGAACGACGGGCGTGTGGACCCGCGCGGACGATGAACTCAAGCGGATCCATGAACTGCACCTTCCGACGCCTCGGCCGTAGCCCAGGATTCTTTCAAGTACGCAATGCTCTCGCGGGCGATTGTCTCCGGGCCCGACCGGAAATCAAACGGTTCGATCGATACCCAACCGTCGTAGTCAATTGCCTTTAAAGCAGACATGATCGGCACGTAGTCGATCAAACCGGATCCTGGGTGCCCGCGGTTCTCATCGTTCGCCTGCACGTACGCAACCGATCGCCCAACGCGGCGGACAATGGCTTGAATGGCCTCGCCACTGATGCGACCCTCGGCCGCAAGGCTCTTCACATCCAAAACCAAACTGAGGTTGGGGTGGTCCAGCTCACGGATGATTGCAAGCGATTCATTGCAGGAGTTGATGACGTCCGTCTCAACATTTGGAAGTGGTTCGAGGCACAGCGTCACTCCTGCCGCCGCCACCGCGGGCATTGCCGCCGCTATTGACGACACGAGGAACCTGGTTGCATCTTCAACCGACAACCCACCCATGGTCGATCGCTGACGTGGTGAACCAAGAACAAGCACACCGCCGCCGAGGTCAGCGCATAGTGACGCTAACTCACCGATGTACGCCACGGTCTTGGCTCGTACTTGCGCATCCGGGTGAGTCAGGTGCCAACCCTCGATCTCCGCAGCCGGCCCGGCAAGCAGCCAATGCAACCCGGTAACCGTCAATCCAAGCCGGATAGCTTCACTGCGTACCTCACGCCGCCGGGAGGCCGAAATCTCACTTGCCTTTGCCGCCAGGGTAAACGGCGCAATCTCAACACCCTCGTATCCTAGGGAAGCGAGACAGCCAAACTGCGACTCGATGTCCCAACCCTCGAACATCTCATTGCAACTCGCCCAACGGACCATCTCACCCAACCCTTCACGAACACCTGCCCAAGATGGACCCAGACAAAGCGCCCCGCGAGTCTACCAACGCCCCCTATAGAAACGGTGAAGGTGAAAACCAAGGCGGCCCAAAAACAGGCCGGTCAGCCCTCATCGTCAGGACTAGTCAGCCTTAACGGACGCGATATAAGCAACCTGATCGCACGTCGAACCCGAGTGACTCCCCGAACGCCCCCGCTGAGTGTCGAACCCCGAGATTGGGAAACCGTTTCACTCGCAATCCCTGTCGCAGCCGGCGCCTCATCCACACCTGCCTCCATGAGAATCAAACGCGCCCAATCATGGGTGTCAGACAGACTCGGGTCACTCAAACCCATCCGGGCCATCCGGACCTCCAGTGCACGGTCATCCATTGTGATCAGGCGTTCAGCGACACCACGCTGATGCAAGTCTGCCCACTCGCGCAGGAAAGCACGATACCCATCTGCGGAGCCGGTGCGGATCATGGCTGCTAAACCAAGCCTGTAGCGACTAAGATCAGGCAGCACGGCGGATCCACCCGGCATCCCACGCATCACATCCCCCTTGACCGGATCTGAACTAAACAACTCGGATCACGAACCGCACCCACTGACGCCCGCCGAAAACGTGCGAATATTGCGCAAACGCACTGGAAGGCACACACGATGTTCCGGGCCGGACTGCCAGTATTTCCCCTGAACGTCGTCCTCTTCCCCGACGCGCCACTACCCCTCCACGTCTTCGAAGAGCGGTACCGTGAGATGGTCAGGGAATGCCTCGAGAAAGATCGCAGCTTCGGAGTGCTCCTCGTCACTCCAGACGCGACAACAAAAGGGACATCGCGCATCTACTCTATCGGGACAATTGCACGCATTGTGGAAACCAATCCCTATCCAGACGGAAGGTACGACATCATGTGCCTCGGACGCGAACGCTTCAGGGTAGTCTCCCATCAAAACGATCGCCCGTACCACACCGCGTCCGTAACTATCCTGAGTGAAACCGAACCACGGCCGTCCCACCCACAAGCGGACGAACAGACAGCAATCGCTGCCGCCCTCGCTATCCAGACAATCCTGGAGCTGCGACTGCTGCTCGCCACACTCAGCAGGGCGACCACTCAAGATGATGCCCGAGCAGAACAGCTTGGGCGAATTGTGAAAGCAATACCGAATGAGCCAATTGCGCTGTCGTACTTCGCCGCGCGCATCCTGCCGACCGCGAACCTCGCCGACCGGCAAGACCTTCTCGAAATCCCAGGCGTATCAGGCCGGTTGTTGAAGATTCAAGAGCACCTCAAACGCGAAAGACGTGTGGCCAACCAACTTGAAGCGGCCAGCACGGTTCCATTGTTCAGACGTAAAGCTGGCGGAACTGTGTTCAACTGACGGAATCTAGCCAAGAACATGATCTTGGTGCGGAAGGCGGGAGTCGAACCCGCACGCCTTGGGAGGCACAAGTTCCTAAGACTTGCGTGTCTGCCAGTCCACCACTTCCGCGAGCCGTCAGTCTACCCTGCCAGCACCTAGATGTTGTCTCTCACAAGGTTGTTG
>CAMDTO010000126.1 GCA_945907765.1 Thermoflexus hugenholtzii JAD2
TTGGCATTGCCCAGATTGGGAAGGCGTTCCGGAACGAGATCACGACGGGGACTTTCATTTTCCGGTTGCGTGAATTCGAGCAGATGGAACTCGAATACTTTGTACGCCCTGACCAGGCTGATGCAGCGTTCGAGGAATTGCTCGGGATCAATGTGGAGTGGCTCGTCACTCACGGTGTGAGGCGGTCCAAGCTGGACCTTTACGAGCATCCCGAGGGCGCGCGGGCGCACTACTCTCGCCGGACCGTTGACATCATGTACGACTTCCCATTCGGCAAGAGTGAGTTGCAGGGTGTAGCCAACCGCGGCGACTTCGACCTGACCCAGCACGCGAAGGCGTCCGGTCGCGATCTGGACTACTTCGATGACGAGACCAATGAGAAGGTCACCCCCTACGTCATTGAGCCCTCAATCGGAGTTGATCGATCGAGCCTGGTCTTCATGCTCGAGGCATATGACGAGGAGGCGGACAAGGAAGGCGTTCGCACCGTGATGCGGTTCCACCCGCGCCTCGCACCTGTGAAAGTGGCCGTGCTGCCTCTAGTAAAGAAAGACGCCGCCCTCGTGGCACTTTCACATGAGGTATTTGGGTCGCTCCGAGGCGAGATGCTCGTCCTCTATGACGAATCTGGCGCGGTCGGTCGACGATATCGGCGCCAGGACGAAATCGGAACGCCTTACTGCATCACTGTTGATAGTCAATCGTTGGAAGACCGGACGGTCACCATCCGTGACCGGGATAGCATGGAACAAGTTCGATTTCCAATGGAGGGAATCCGCGATGAGATCAATCGTCGCCTGCGCCTTCCGTGGACCCGACCCGGCTGATCTGACGTTGCCCGGTCACCAATCGTGAGAGCGTGATCCAGTGGGTGCCCGGGCCCCGGAAGGGGCGTGGGTCACTGACTTGCGATGTGCCTCCGTATACTTTGACCTATAGCCACGAGTGTTTGATGGTCGAGAGACCACAAGCGCACTCACCCCGGGGACGATGCCATTGTTGACCATCGTCGTCTCCTAAGCGAATGGATAGGACTATCACAATGCCATCATCGAAGGGCGCCGGGACGCCGAACAAGTGGGTTTGGCTGTTCCGTGAGGGGAACGGCACACTTCGCGACTTGCTGGGAGGCAAGGGTGCCGGCTTGTCCGAAATGACGAATGCCGGACTTCCGGTTCCTCCGGGTTTCACGATTACTACGGAAACTTGCGTTGATTACTACCGCAACGACAAGCACTTTCCTGCGGGCTGCTGGGACCAGGTCGCGGTCGCACTTGCCGACGTGGAACACGCGAGCGGAAAGAAGTTCGGCGATCCGGTCAATCCTCTTTTGGTCTCAGTCCGCTCCGGAGCGAAGTTCTCAATGCCCGGGATGATGGACACCATCCTGAACCTGGGTCTGAATGACACGACCGTTGAGGGTCTGGCTAAGGCCACCGGGAACCCGCGTTTCGCCTACGACTCGTACCGCCGGTTCATCCAGATGTTCGGAAGTGTGGTCCTTGAGATTGAGAAGGACGCGTTCGAACATGCGCTTTCAGCGCAGCGCATGAAGGCTGGGGTGCAGTCCGACCCCGAACTTTCGGCGTCCGATCTCCTTGCAGTCATCGAAGCGTACAAGGGGATTATTGAGCACCACACTGGCCACTCGTTTCCTTCTGACCCGAATGAGCAGCTCCGAGGCGCAGTTGAAGCCGTGTTCCGTTCGTGGAACAACGACCGGGCAATGGTCTACCGGCGTCGCGAGAAAATCTCGGATGATCTGGGCACGGGCGTCAACGTCCAGACCATGGTGTTTGGAAACATGGGAGACGACTCTGGCACGGGGGTCGCGTTCACGCGGAACCCATCAACCGGCGTGAAGGAACTCTTTGGAGACTACCTTCGAAATGCGCAGGGTGAGGACGTCGTCGCAGGGATTCGTACGCCGAAGCACATTACCGAGATGCGCGATGACCCGATGCTTCCGGGTGTCTACAACGAGTTCGTCGCGATAGCCGAACGCCTTGAGAAGCATTATAGAGACATGCAAGATCTTGAGTTCACGATCGAACGCGGCAAGTTGTACATGCTGCAGACGCGTAATGGGAAGCGAACCGGTGGGGCCGCGGTCCGCATTGCGGTGGACCTCGCAAACGAGGGAGTGATCGATCGCAAGACCGCTGTGCAACGCGTCCCGCCTGGTGATCTGGTTCAGCTTCTCTACCCGGTTATTGACCCGAAGTCGGGTGCGAAGCCAATCGCGACGGGTATCAAGGCCGGCCCCGGGGCTGCCATTGGCAAGGTGTGCTTTACTGCCCAGACCGCCGAAGCCGAAGGAAAAGCTGGTGAAAAAGTCATTCTGGTGCGTCGCGAGACGTCGCCTGAAGACCTGCGAGGGATGATCCAAGCGCAGGGCATCCTGACATCCACCGGTGGCCCAACCAGCCATGCTGCCGTCGTGGCGCGCGGAATGGGTAAGTCATGCATCGTTGGCGCCAAGGACATCGTGATTAGTGATGACGACAGCCACTTCATGTGCCAAGGCGTGCGCGTGAATGTTGGAGACTTCATCACTCTGGACGGCACGACGGGGAACATCTATGTCGGTCTCGTCCCGACCGTAGAGCCGGAGTTGGGTGACGATTTCGGCATATTGATGACTTGGTCGGATGAGTTCCGCACCATGCGCGTACGCGCGAACGCGGACGTTCCGCGGGACGCCATCAAGGCACGTGAGTTCGGTGCCGAGGGTATCGGTCTGTGCCGGACGGAACACATGTTCTTCGATGACCCGGATCATCCCGAAGAGCCACGAACCCGCACGATGCGTGAAATGATCCTGGCCGACACGGTGGCCGATCGTCGCCACGCGCTTGAGAACCTGTTGCCTTTTCAGCAGCGGGACTTCGAAGGCCTGTTCCGGGCGATGGATGGGTTTCCGGTCACGATCCGCACGCTTGACCCGCCGCTTCATGAGTTCCTTCCACGGGAAGACGAACAGATTGAAGAACTCGCTCATGTGACCGGTCGCACCGCTCATGAGGTAAGGCAGCGGATCGAAGCCCTGCATGAACAGAACCCGATGCTTGGGTTCCGAGGTTGCCGACTTGGGATCCAGTACCCGGAAATCACCGAGATGCAAGCGCGAGCGATTTTTCGCGCTGCAGTTGTCGTGGCTCGGGAGGGCGTCGTTGTCCATCCGGAAATCATGATCCCGTTGGTGAGCGACCTGAACGAGTATCGGGCCCAAGAGAGCATTGTTCGCAGGGTCGCGCATGAGGAACTGGACGGATCTGGCGTGCAAATCGAGTACATGGTTGGCACCATGATCGAGTTGCCTCGCGCTGCCCTTCTTGCGGACAAGATTGCCGAACTTGCCGAGTTCTTCTCGTTCGGCACGAACGACCTCACGCAGACTACATTCGGGTTGTCGCGCGACGACTCAAGCCGGTTCCTGCCCATGTATGTTGAGCGCCGCATCCTGAACGACGATCCATTTCAGGTACTTGATCGGGAAGGCGTTGGGCAGTTGCTCGAAATCGGCACGACCCGCGGACGCAAGACCCGCCCAAATCTCAAGGTCGGGATTTGTGGCGAACATGGTGGCGAACCGTCTTCAGTGGAATTCTGTTTCCAGACCGGTCTCGACTACGTGTCTTGTTCTCCTTTCCGGGTCGTTATCGCACGCCTCGCGGCGGCGCAGGCGGCCCTGGCGACCGGAGAACGCGACCGCTAGACATCGAGGGAAGATCAGGGTGCTACCTGATCACTGTTCAAGGGGAAATGCGCGATGATAGTGAGGTCCTTCCCGGCAACGGGTTGGGCCTCACATATTTGTGTTCGCCGACTTTGCATGCCAGCCGACTGGCGGTGGGCCCGCGTTATCCCCGCAGGCGGTCCGTTTAGAGATCAATGCCAGATCCAACGATCGATGCCATTAAGTCACGGATAGACCTTTCCGAAGTTATCGGTGCGAGGGTCGCGCTCAAGCGTGCCGGTCGCCTGATGAAGGGTCTATGCCCATTCCATCAAGAGAAGTCGCCGTCGTTTGTGGTGTATCCGGACGAAGGCCGATACCACTGCTTCGGTTGCGGCAAATCCGGGGATGTGTTCACGTGGTTTCAAGACACGCAAGGTCTGGACTTCGCCGAGACCTTGAAGGAACTCTCACGTCGGACCGGCGTGCCCCTTCCGGAACGGACGGGAAAGCCCGACGATGCTCCCGCTCCGGAATCCCAAGCGGCGGTCCAGGCACTTGCTGAGGCGTCGGCTTACTTTACGCGGCAACTTCTGGATGGCAGGGAGGCGGGTGAGGCTCGCGCCTACTTGCGCCGACGCGGAGTAACCCGCGCCACGATCGAACAGTTCGGAATCGGGTGGGCATCCGACGAATGGGAGGGTCTCACCACGTCGCTCGTCAGGCGTGGTTTCACTTTCGAGCAACTTGAACTCGCCGGTCTCGCGATGGTTACCGAACATGGGCGTCGAGACCGGTTTCGATCTCGCGTGATGTTCCCCATCCGAGATCCGAACGGCCAGGTGCGGGGCTTCGGTGGACGAACGCTTGGCGACGGGGTTCCAAAGTACCTGAACAGTCCGCAGACCCCGTTCTTTGACAAGTCAGCCACCCTGTTCGGCCTTGACTTGGCCAAAGGTCCGATCAGGCAAGCTGGACAAGCCGTGATCGTAGAGGGCTACATGGACGTGGTCTTGCCCTATCAGGAGGGGTTTAAGAACGTCATTGCTTCGCTCGGGACCGCGTTGACCGAGCGGCAGATCGAGCTATTGAGGCGATACACGCGAACGATCGTTCTCGCCCTCGATTCGGATGCAGCCGGGCAGGCGGCGACCGTGCGAGGTTTGGAGGTTGCCCGAAGTGCACTGGGAATGTCCGCGCGTCCAGCGCAGGGAAGCATTGCGCGCGGGGGCTTCCTGGCGACCCAGAATGCCCAACTTCGGATCGCAGTTCTATCTGGTGGCAAGGACCCGGACGAGATCGTTCGTGATGATCCTGCACGGTGGAAAGCATTGATCGATGCGTCTGTCCCGATGATGGACCACAAGATCGAGTTGGAAATCGCGGCCGTTTCGATGGATGAGCCACAGAGCAAGCTTCACGCCGTCCGCGAAATTGCCAAGTTTCTGGTCCTGGTTCCTGATCCCGTCGAGTGGAGCCATTACATCGACCGGATCGCGCAGCGACTTCGTCTGGATCTCCGGGCAGTCCAATCAGAAGTGAGCCGCGCTGAGGGTGCGGTCAGGCAGGCAATGCGTCTGGAATCTGCCAGAACGGCTACGCAAGTGCAGGCACGCGCGACGGAAGCAGGCATGACAGACGTCCCCGGTGGATCGCAAGTCAATTCTCCTCGTGACCCATCGCAGGCCGATCTGCCTTCACAACATTCTGGTGTAGGTTCGGGACAGTTTGGACGTAGTTCGCAGGCACAGAACTTGACTGACCCGGAAGATCCCCTTGAGCGGTTTATCGTAAAGGAAATGATCGCCAACCTGCGACTGATTCAGCATGTGCGATATATTATTGGTCCAGAAGATTTTCTTCAATCCGAGTGGCGTGTCGTGATTGAGCGTTTGATGGTGTTGCCGGATGGGGAGATGTTTGTTCCTGATGAGGTGATCGGTAGGGTGATTGATCGGTTGCGGGTGCCTGCGGGGCGTCCAATGCCGCTGAACGTAACGCGGGAGGCGGACGCCCATCAGGTGCCAAGCCTGATCGCGGCTGCACGTCGATTGCGTGAACGTCGCCTGCGTGAAAAGATCAGGGATGCCCAATATTTGCTACAGGAGGAACTCCCTCCCGACGAACGCGTTTTTCTCCAAAGGCAGGTTGAGAGGCTAGCGTCCCAACTTGGTCGTGTCCATCTTGACCAAAGCCGCGGCACAGCGTTTGCGTAATCTGTGATCAATCTGTGGGCCGGTGCGGACATAGCGGGATGCGGGGATGAAAGTGGTCACACCGGACCGTGGAGGGGTGAAGGGTGGGCGCAATGGTGACGCATGGATGGGTTCAGCGATCAGCGGTGTCGTGGATCGGGATGAAACGGTGGCTCAATTCACAGGTGTCGTGGTCGGTGAGATTGCTGCAGGAGTCGTTGGGGAGGGCGCGGTAATGCTTTCCAGTCCGCTTTCAGGACCCGGAGATCCCGAGACGTTTGTGGGGCGATTGGCAATATCCCAAGTCGGCTTCCCAGTGTCTGGCGTCGCCGAAGGCGGGATCGTTCCTGAACTTGATCTGGCGGAGCCTGACTTGGCCGAGGTAGCGGCCCTTGATGTGCCTTCGCCCGATGAAGTTTCCGAAGCAATTGCCGAGTTGGAGAACAGCGTCGTCGATGACCCGGTACGCCTGTACTTGAGGGAGATTGGCAAAGTCCGACTGCTTACCGGTGCCCAGGAGCGATTGATTGGGCAGCGGATGGTTGAAGGGGTCCGTGCAGAGGCGCAAGGTCACACCATGACCTCGGCGGATCTCGGTAGTCGTAGGCAGTTGACCTCGATTGTTGAGGATGGTTTGGCAGCGCGCCGGGAACTCATCGAGGCAAATCTTAGGCTTGTCGTGAGCATTGCCAAGCGGTTCATTGGACGCGGCATGAACCTGCTGGACCTCATCCAGGAAGGCAACATCGGGCTGATAAAGGCCGTCGAGAAGTTCGACCACACACGCGGTTTCAAGTTCTCGACGTATGCGACCTGGTGGATCCGACAGGCCATCAACCGGGCGATAGCCGATCAAGGTCGAACCATCCGGATCCCGGTCCACATGGTGGAGACACTTAACCGTGTGATCCGCCAGCAACGCCGTTTGTCTCAAGAACTTGGACGTGAGCCTACCGATGTTGAGATCGCGGTCGAGGCCGGTGTGACTGTCGAGCGTGTTCGTGACCTGCTCAAGATCAGCCAGACCCCGATTTCACTTGACACCAAGCGCGGTGGTGACGACGACAGTGACAGCGCGATCGGCGAGTTCATTCCTGACTTGTCGATGGATGCCCCATCCGACCTCGCGGTCCAAGGAATGATGCGTGACCACATAGCGCAGGTTCTTGAGAGCCTGTCTCCACGCGAAGCAGATGTCGTACGCCGGAGGTTTGGCATTGACGACGGTCTGCAGCGTACGCTTGAGGAGGTTGGCCGGGAGTTCAACGTCACGCGGGAACGGGTCCGGCAGATCGAGGCCAAGGCTATGCGCAAGCTGCGTCATCCCTCAAGGAGCCGGCAACTTCAGGACTATCTGGAGAGCTAAGAAGACCGGTTCACCGTGTCAGATCAGCTGGATAGAGCGGTTGCTCACGGGTTGGGTTGGTATACTCTTAGCTGTAATAGAGAGTCGGTGTGACGCCCTCTCGGTGCATTCCCTGATAGCTCAACGGTAGAGCGCCCGGCTGTTAACCGGTAGGTTCGAGGTTCGAATCCCCGTCAGGGAGCCCTTTCCCCCACTCGCAACTGGCCGGGTTGCCGTTGCGTCTTTGATCCTCGCGATTACTGGTAGCTCAAGAGCATTTTTCGGGCCGCCGGAAAAAGTTCGGAGTCTCGAACATTCCGACGATCGCAAGTGGTGTAGCGATTGCGATCAACTGGTCGAAAAGCATTGCTTCGTCGAAGTGGAGTAAACACCTGCCGGATGTTGTCTAAAGGGTCAGACCCAGAAGGACGACTGTCCCGACTATCACATATCGGTATGCCAAGTTCGTGTTGCCAATGTCGCGTAGATCGATTGTGACCATGATCGATTGATCGAGATGATGCCGAGAATTCCAATCACGAGACACTCGAACGTGAGGCCCCTGACGGTCGCATCGCTGAACTTCGCGTAGTTTGTCCAGAAAATGAAAAGACATGCGGTAAGGAATGCGCGCCCTGCGCGATGGCAACCAAAACGGTCTGAGCGGAGAATAGCCGTTCGTTTGGACTTCTCGGTGGTCTGAGCATTCCAATGGGATCTTCCCGTTCTGCTTCAAAGACAAGGGTGCAGGACGGATCAATCACGAACCCCAGAAGAACGATGTGTAAGGGAAGAAGCAGGAGTGGCCAGTCGCCCGCGATGACAGGGATGCCCGACAGGCCGATGATTGGCACGTGGACAGACATAATGAACATGACGGCCTTGCGGATATTTGCGTAAATGGGGCGCCCAAGGCGGATTGCAGCGACGATTGACGTGAATTGATCGTCCAGAAGAACTAGGTCAGCAGCCTCGCGCGCGACATCCGTCCCACGCCCCCCATCCCAATTCCAACATCGGCGGCGCGCAGGGCGGGGGCTTGGTTCACGCCATCGCCGGTCATTTCCACCACATGTCCCCGGGACTGATGTGCCCGCACGATGCGCAACTTCTCGGCAGGCACCACGCGAGCGAAAACCGGAATACCATCGAAGCGTGTTTGCAGGTCTTCATCACTGATGCGGGCAAGGTGTTCGCCAGTCGGTACCTGATCGGGATTAGTGATACCAGCGGATGTTGCGATCGCGCGGGGTAGTGTCCCGGGAAGTGTGTCAGAAGGGTTGGGTGGCGACGGGGGAAGCCGTCAGCCACCGGTCAGGTCCGTTCCTTGGAGTTGCACACCTTCAAGGGAGAGAGGAACCCGACACGATGGCTGACGACATGAGGATTGCACTCGAGGCAATCGCGCGCAAGCTGGCAGGGATGCACGACGGGGATATCCTGCGCGAGGGGGTCCGCATGCTGGCACACGCGCTGATGGAGGCGGAGGTGGAGACCCACGTCGGTGCC
>CAMDTO010000127.1 GCA_945907765.1 Thermoflexus hugenholtzii JAD2
TCGCACCATTCGCAAACTTGACCATCGTGATGATGGTGGCGTCCCACTCCATCACACCCGTGTAATTTGCACTGTAGGCGAAGACTTCGACGGCTTCGGACCGAATGAATTGCCGTAGTGCGTCAATGGCGTGACAGCCCGCAGCGGCAAGCGCCGAGCCTCCGCGTTGCTTGGTCTTTACCCAGTGATACCCACCGTACCACTGCTCCCAGTTTCCCGAGAAGTAGTCACACTCGGCGTAATTGATTCGCCCAAACAGGTCGGCATCAATCATCTAGTGGACAGACTGGAAGTAGGGGCTCCAGTGGAGTTCGAACCCGATCTGGCTCTTCACTCCCGAAGCGGCAATGGCCCCCTCAACCTGACGGAAGCCGTCGAGATCAAGTGAGACGGGCTTTTCAATCAGGACGTGCTTGCCGGCCTTCGCGGCTGCCACCGCCTGGGCAACATGTGCCTCGTTCGTCGAGCAAATGCTCACGATGCCTACGGCTGGATCGTCCACAAGATCCTGCCACCGAGTGTATTGCTTGGCACTGGCCAGTGAATGCGCGGCTGCAACAGAAGAGACACGGTTGGCGTCAGCGCCCGCGAGCGCGACGACTTTGGTGTGGGGGTTGAGTTGGTACGACTTGATGTGTTCACCCGCTACCCAGCTCATTCCGATTACGCCGACGCCAAGTGGTTCTGCGCTCATCTCTTTCAAACCTCATTCTCGGACCAGGTTGGGGCCGGCCTGCAGTCGGTTTGGCCGGTCGGGTCGTGACCTGTCTGGGTCCAACCCTCCCAACGCGTTGTCGTTTCGATTGGCAATCGATCGGGACGGGGCTTCCCTACGTGCCCCGGATCAGGGTAACCGAGATAGACATACCCGATGATCACTGAGGACGGAGCGAATCCGAATTCGGTCGGCACCGATTCATCCCGGACCGAGTCACCTGTTCGCCACACCGCCGCCAAGCCGACGGCGTGGGACGCGAGCAGGAGGTTCTGGACCCCCGCAGCTCCGGCAGCAATCTCTTCGTGCAGAGACACGTTCGGTGCGTTCGATGGTTCGATTGCCACGATCACGATGACCGGCGCACGTAAAAATTTGGTCCGCTCCGATTGCCGGACCTCCAGCGACGACGGTGTTTCCGGGTCCGCGAGCCGTCGGACGAGCGATCGTTCAAGGACTTCCCCACCGCGAACCCTGGCATCTCCAGCAAGCACAAGGAAACGCCACGGCTGTGTGTGACGATGGTTGGGTGCGAACAATGTCGTCCGGATGACGCGCTCAACAAGGTCCCGATCAGGACATTCGGATGTCAGACGCCCGATACTCCGACGGGTGGAGATTGCTTCGAACACTGCAACTGCAGTGGCTGGGAGGCCCTTCGTGTCCATTCGGCGGAGTGTAGCAACGCCTCCGCGACGATCAGGATTGTTCGAGATTGGAGGCAGGATCTGATCGTGTGGAGGAAGCTGGATGAGCGGAGACCAGTGAAATGCGGATTCTGATGTACGTGAGTAGCCAGCGATGGCTTGGTGGGATTGGCAACCAGTCGGCGCTGCTTGCGAGCGAACTAGTGGGCATGGGGCACACGGTCGCTGTTGTCAGTGTTGGCGGTCCAGTTTCGACCGATGTCGGCGCACACCGGGCGGTTTCAAGGTCGTTCAACGCGGGTTGCGGAACGGTCCGGTCCCGGCCTTTTGTGTTCGGCTATCACGTCGTTGCTCCCGCAAGCCGGTATTTGCTTGCACTTCCACGCCTTGTCCGGTGGTGCACCGGTCCCGCGATCGAGCGGTTATTGGACCTTGGCTATCCCGCTAATCCTGGACCGGGTTTTGGCTCAAGATTCCTCAGGAGGCTCCCCCACGTCCTTGATGCGCTCGCCGGAAATGACGGGAATTCGGGTCAAGAGGTTGCATTCCTCACTCGCCTATTGTTGGGTACTCATGCAGACGACCTCGCATGGATCCGTCGGATCAGGGAGGCATTTGACCCCGATGTTGAATATGCTTGTGATTTGTCAATTGTCCCGCTGATTGGAACGCTGCCCAGTCGCAGGTCACCACTTGTGGCAGCCGCCCAGGGGTTTGAGCTGGTGTGGCGGCGAGGGGTACCGCTGTTGCCCGCTATCCAGAAGGTTCGGGACCGACTCTCGCTAGTCGTATCTGGGTCGGAGGCAAATATCGCTGGCAATCTTGTCCCGATCTGGGACCGGATCGGCGGCCCTCTCCGCACCAAGGTGGTCCCCTACGGCGTTGCTGATGATCCGGATTGGCAAATGCCCGTTTCAGAGGCTCGGGCCTTCGTTGTGACCCAATTCCGACTACAGGGTCTCCTACCAGATCAAATGAGAGGTCGTGCCTCCGGCGAGGTGCCGCTTACTGTGGTCTGGCTTTCGCGCATCGATGGTGAAAAGGGTCCCGATCTTGCACTGCATGCGATGGCATGCCTTCGAGACCGGGGTATCAGTGCAGTCCTTTGGTTAGTGGGTCAGGAGATGCCGGGGTCGGTACTCGGAACGCTGATACGCCAGAAAATCAGGTGGCTCGATCTTGAAGACCGTGTTTTCGTGGTGACTTCGGCGAATACTTCTCGCGCCAAGGCAGCGTTTCTTCGAGGGGCTGATGTGTTCCTTGCCACATTCATCCGGTCTGAGCCTTTTGGAATGGTGATCAGTGAAGCTATGGCTTGTGCACTTCCAATTGTGGCACCGGACCAGGGTGGTTCAGGGGAGATACTTCGCGCCGCCGGTCTTGGCGCGCTCGCGTATCCGGCAAATGACACCGGTGCTGTGGCGGACCGGCTTGGTCGTCTGGCAACCGATATCGCTTTCCGAGAAGTGGCCTCCCGCCGGTCCCGAGCCGCCTTCGAATCCCGGTTCAATGCGAAGGCGATGGGAATTGCGTTTGCATCGACACTGCATGGGGTGGTGAGCGAGCGACGCCTCGCCAGCCTGAAAGCACTGACCTGACCGTTCTGGCGAGCACGGTTCTGACCAGTGCGAAAGTCTGCGCGTCCTTGTTGGCCGGCCTGCCATCACACAGGGACAGGAGCCGGTTTCCACGCCCAAGGACATGGCCGCGATGCTTTTCCAGTTCGGCACCGAGCGATCCACCAATCGCCGCCATTGTCCTGGTATCCCAACGCAACGAAGACTGGTCAGAGGCTGGAGACTGCATGAGTCGCTGAAAACAATCAGCCCACGCAGATCCACGTTTGCGGAATTGCGCGGGCTGATTGGCTATCCGGGTTGCGACCTACTTCAGGAGACCACGGTCCCGTAGGACTTGGTCTCCCAGGAGCCCGAGCTGGATCTCATAGGGAGAGCCAGCCAATTCCGGGTGATGCTCCAGTCTCGCGCGCTGGAAGTACTGCACGTTGTACGTTCGGCCCGTACCGTCGTTGTTGGTCTCCTGCATCTCTTCGGAGATGGGGTAGCCGAACCGTTCGAGCGAACCCTTTTCGTTGAAGTAGTTCAGGAACACGTCACGCACTGTGTGCTGCACCTCAGGGAAATAGCGGATCGCTGGCCCACTTTCGACGGGTTGTGAGGTCGGGAATGGCCGGCGCGGGACTGTCAGGACATCTCCAAGGAGTTGAAGCTGAACTTCATACGGGGTGCCTTGAAATTGCGGGAAATACTCAAAGCGAGCGCGCTGGAAGTACTGGACCAATTTGCCATCTTCATTAATTTCTTCAGTGCGGGGGAAGCCGAACTGCTCAAGTCCGCCGTACTTGGTGAAGAAGACCAGGAAGGCACCTTGGACGTTGTGGCCAGTCTCCTTGAAAAAGGTCGAACCGGGCTTCTCGGCAACTGGCTCACTCGGGTTCGGCAAGGGTGTCGGCGTTGGTGGAACAGGCGTCGCGACCGGCGCAGGCGGAGCCACCGACGTTGGAGTGACTACAGGACCATCCTGCTTTATTGCGTAGAGACGCCCGTCCTTGGACCCGATGTAGACGGTGCCATCGCTGCCAATGGCAGGAGACGACTGATCGATGCCCTTTTCGGTCTTGATCGCCTTGACAAGTTGCCCATTGAGGTTGAGGACGTAGAGATTGCTGTCATTCGAACCGAAGTAGATCAAGCCATTCGCCGAAATCAGGGGTGACGAGGTTACTGGTGCCCCGGTCGAATAACTCCACTTGATGGTGCCACCGCTCTTCGTGTCGACGGCATACAACTTGCCGTCGTCTGCACCGATGTAGAGCACGCCGTCTGCCCCCAATGAAGGCGTGCTCTTGATGGGCCCACCAGAGACACCGACCCGCCACTTGATGACGCCCTTGTCCGGTTCGATCGCATAGAGTGACCCGGCGTCGGTGCATACGTATATCGTGCTGTCCGGGCCTGCTACCGGGCCGGAGTTGATTGGTGCATCGAGGGTTGCAACCCACCGATCGCCTCCGGACGAACTGCCGGAATACACCTTCTTGTTGGTTGAGGCCCAGACGATTAAGGTGTTCGGAGTGATCATCGGCGATGCCCTGACCGAATCCTCGGCCAAGCGCACACCTTGGTATGCCCCATCCTCATTGATCTCAAAGACCGCACCACCATCGAACGCCACCAATGTTCGTCCGTAGGTCTTCGACGAAACCGGTGCTCCACGGGCGGCGGCACTGCCGGTCGAATAGGTCGTGACCTTGGACAGGTCCTCATTAGTTGGGAACTTCCAGACTTCCTCACCAGTGTCAGTCTTAAAGGCACGGACACTGCCATCAGAGCCCCCGAAGACCACGAGCCCCCTCTGGTTGATGAAAGGATGTGTGAAGAACGACACCCCGGATATTTCGCGTGTCCATCGCTCCTGCCCATCAGGGCGGATTGCCCGGATGCGCCCGTTGTCAGTTGCCACGATAACGGTGCCGTCCGTTGCAATGACTGGGCCGCTCACGATGGCAGCGCCTTGGCCTGATGTCCACAGGACGCCTGGGTTCTGGGGAGCGTTTAGCGTAGTGGTGCCTTGGTGGGTTGCGTCACCCTTGAACTGCGACCACTGCGCCGTTGGAAACGGCTGGTCAGCGAAGACGGTCGTAAACGATTGCGCGCCAATTGCCAATGCGAGCAGGGCTGCGGCGCCGCCTGCAAAGGTTCTGCCTGATCGGCCTCGGAATGTCGTGTGTGTATCGCGGTTCATCGTTCTTCTCGTTTTTGGCGCTCGAAACACGAACAGGTTCGGATGTCGATGCGATCACCGCCGCACCTTGTGCGATTCGCTCTTTGCCGTCTAACGAATGAAAGCCACGTTGGGGTGACTTCATGAGGATGTAGCGCGCGCTACACTTTGAGGACGGGCGCCGGACGCGCTTACGGAATACCCCATCCCACAGCGTCCGCTGGCCACCGTGGCCAGGTCCGTCGTCAGCACGAATTGAAGTGCGCGGCCGTGTGTAGTGTGCGGCCTTTCCCATGGTGGTTTGTTCGATCAGCATGCCATGCGTCGCTCGGCGCAGTGCTTTGGATCGGGAGTGGCCTAGTGACAGATGATGCCGTAACCGAAGCCTCGGCCCCTGATCGTCCGAAGCCTGTAAGGCGACGGGCGACGGCAGTCGTCAGGAGTGCTGTTGTTGTGACACCGAGTACCCCGGTCAATCAGCTGGATAATGCGTTGAGTGCTGAACTTGTGGTGCTCGTTGACACTGGGTCACGGATCGAAGGTCTGGTGGTGACCGATCCAGCGCCACTTCTTGAGGTCGAAGCTCACGCGGTTGCTGAACCGGAACCGGTGAGTGTGGACGTCACTGATGCGTTCGGAAGGCGCAGGCATCGGCGCGGTGGGCCGCGTCGAGGAGCCCCCGATGTTTCCGCACCTCGTGATCAAGCACCCGGGTCGCGTGGCCCAGGGGGGCCGCGCCAAGGGTTTCAGGGCCCTAGGCCTGCGGGTCGGGCTGGCGCTCAAGGCCCAACCCCTGACCCAGCGGGGCGAACCGTAACGAGACCCGGACAGGGGCTGGGGCCTCGTCCGCCGTCGACATCGATGCTTGGTGGCCCCGGCCGATTAGGGGGTGTCCGCCCTGGAGATCGAGGCGGCTCGGTGACGGGTGGCATGTCCGCTGGCGCGAACAACAATTTCCGCTCCCTTGGCAAGTCTCCTGAAGAATTGGCCCGCCAAGCGGAGGCGGCGCGTCGAGAGGCCCGTGCGACACGGGGCCGCTGGTTCCAGGCTGCGGCTTCCTCGAACCGTGGAGGCACATATCGGGCCCTGGGTAGAGATGCGAGTAGCACCGGCACCCCCGGGCGCGAGGCAGGAAACGGTGGGCGGAACGCCGGCCCCAACGATTTGCCCAGACCCGCCGGACCGGTACGGCGACCCCGTCCACCAAGATAGCAACGTCACTGGGGTCACTGGTGACGACGACTTCTTGGTGGACGGCTTTTCCCCTACGGGTGGTAGACCCAGCGACGGCATCGTCCGGGAATGACGATGGTTTGGGTCGGGAAGTGCTTTGCGCACAAGTCCGCAAGCCGTCCCGGTGAACCGGGATTTCCCTCGAACATGTCGTAGTGCATCGGGATCAAGACCTTGGCACCGATTGCGTTCGCCAGGAAGGCGGCTTCGCGTTCGTCCATGTTTCCGATTATTCCGTGACGCTCCCGGAACCAATCGCGCCCATTGATGGGCAGGAGCGCGACATCGATCCCGAGCGACTGCAGCCGGTCGACCATTCCCGGATAAATCGAAGTGTCGCCCGCGTGGTAAACGCGAATGCCAGCAATATCGACGACAAATCCGACAAAGCGCCATCCTGTTACCGGATCGGCTTCCCAAACACACTCGGCGACCGGATCTCTTCCCGTTCCGTGTGCAGCCGGGACGGTATGGACGGACATGGACCCGACTTTTATGGTCTCGTCGACCTGGCCGGTGATAACTCGCTTGTGGTCGTGTACGAGACCCACTGCTTGCGCGACGGCGGATTCGGGTACCACGAAAACCGACCCGGGGGATGCCTTCGCGATCCCTTCGACTGCGAACGGATCCAGGTGATCCAGATGATCGTGGCTGCAGAACACGACGTCGAGACAGTCGAGCATAGCCGGGTATAAGGGTGGTTCAAAGGTTCGTTGCAGTTGGCCCGAAGAGGGCTGGAGAAATGGGTCGAAAGCCACTGTTTCCGCTGGGGATTTGACGATCCATGACGCCTGACCGAGGTGCCAGAATGCGAGCGTCCCCTGTTGGACGACTGTCGCTCGGATCTCATCGGCGAGAGCAGTGCCGGTTTTCCACGGCACGGGAACTTTTCCTGACATTGTTTCTCCTTGCGTAGTGGTCTTCAGTACAGGCATGTTGGGGCTTAATAGCTAGCCTGATCGGTCCAATACCTGTCGGAATTCGCGGCTACCAACCCGCCGAGACTTCGCACTCACCTTGTCGAAATGCCGACCTATACGAGCGTTGGTTCCCGATGCACGCCCGGCCACATTCGCTAGCGGTGGTGAGAAAGTCCGCAATCACGACGACTACTGCCTCGACCGTCAGCGGTCGTACAGCCAGGACGGTGTGGGCTTGTATTGCATGGCGCACACCGTCATTTTCAGCTGTGCGGTGCGCCAATGAAACTGGAGCACGCGTTCCGAACCGATGGGATCCACCATCGTGCGACAGGCCACCAGTGGCACACGTACGCGCGTCACTTCGCACTAATTGGCCCTATCTTGACGGTCAATCTCGATACTTCCAAAACGTGGTCGAACTCGGTGAACATGATGTGGTGTCGATGTGTCCGGCCTTCACGAAGTTCGTGCAGGTCGGTCAAGTCGGCGATTTGTTTCTGGAACGTGGAGCTTATCTCATGCAATTCTGCAACCCGCCCCAGGGAAATTCAGGGCCTTTGCCTAGAGGTTGGCACATGGATGGTACCTACACCATCAGAGTTCGGCGGCGCAGACTTCTGGTGGGGTTTAGCCCGGGGTCGAGCGCTTGTCCTCACCTTCCACCTCTCCCCCAATTTGTCCTGCGTTTCCACGTGAAATTGTGACAAGGAGGTCGTGGAGTTGTGACGCTTCGGTGACACTGTTCACCTTGACGACCAGGTCACTTGGTGTGATCAGGAACGGATAGGCTTGATCGCCGTTGAGGGTCGCATGCGTCCCCAGTTGGCGTTCAAAACTCCAGAAGTGAGGTTGGTGAAGTGATCCCGGGACAGAGCGCCTTGTCGTCGCTGGCACGAGTGTCGCACCGAAGCAGATCAAATCTCCGGTTGCATCCATCGAGCCCAGGCGAGCGAGTTGGATGGCGGCAACCTCGGGTTCGTCAAGATGCGCGAGGGGACTGATTCCAGCGACCTGCACCACTACGGCTGGCATTGGCTGACTGGGATCAGGGACGGTGTCGAGGTTTCGCAGGGTCACTTCCCCATTTCGTCCGACAACCTGCAAACGGCTGTTGGATCTGATCATGATGAAGTCCACCGCCGGATGGTGCAGGACCGCATCGACGAAGCCTGGACACCGTGCTTCAATCGTGTCGCGGGAAACTGGTGTGGTCGAACCGCGCAGCCATATTTGGGCGAGTGGCCCGCACGAGATGACCACAATTCCCCCGTCGTGCGTCGGCGACGTCTCGTCGAGGATTCGTTCTCCCAAACGGATCGCTCCGGACGTGCCGAGTTCCAGTGCCCAAGCCGCAATTCTCCCCCAGGTCCGCAGCCACGTGGTTCCCGGCCGTGGCATCCGACCGGACGGAGTGCGGAAAGGTACGCTCGGCTCG
>CAMDTO010000128.1 GCA_945907765.1 Thermoflexus hugenholtzii JAD2
ACCGCGATGCGCCAGTGGGCCATCGACCGCGAGGTCAGCCTGCTGGACATCGCCCTCCAGTTCTGCCTCGCCGAATCCCGCATCCACGGCAATCCGCTGGGCAACCAGAACGTCGCCGAACTCGAGCAGAACATCCGTGCCGTCGCCACCCCGCTCCCAAGCGGCATCCTGAAGGAATTTGTCGCCGCCAACCTCTAGCGAAGGGCAGTTGCCGTCAAGCGACGCATTGGCGCAGTTGGGAGAGATCTCCTGTGTCAGTGCGTCTGCACCGGACCGCTCGGCACGAACTCAAGAGCGAGCGTCTCCGACTGGATGTCGCCGACTTCGTTCCCAGACAGGCGCCGCAGAAGCATGCGTGCCGCGATTTCCCCGAGCGACTCACCCGGATACCGATAGGTGGGAATCTCGGGCCAAAGCACCGACTGATCGTGGCGATACCCGATCACTGCAAGATCCTGCGGGACCTCCAGTCCCCTACGGCGGACGGCATCCAGCGCCCCGCGCGTCTGCAGTGTCGTCGCAACGACAATCGCGTCGGGACGACACTGGCTTTCCAGAAGCCCAGCAAAGAGCGAGGCACCGCCAACGTCACTCCCGTCACCAAGCGCCACAAGGTCAGGATCGAGCTCAATCCCGGCGCCTTGAAGGGCGTTCTTGTAACCTCGGAAGCGCGGTGTCCCAGAGAGTGAACCCTCACGCAGGCTGACAAGCCCGATCCTTCGATGTCCGGCTTCAATAAGACGGGATGTTGCGTTGAAGATTGCGCCTTCGTTGTCCACCGTCACTGAGTCAAAGCGAGCGATGCCGTCGGGTAGCGCGGGGACACGATCGATGAGGACGATGGGTGTTCCTTGTGCGCGAAGCGTGGCAAGATCGCCGACATCCTCCTGGTACGGAAAGATCAGCGCCCCGTCAACACGGCCGGCCCCTAGGGTGTCGAAGAAGCTTCGCCCAAGATATGAGCCATCCGTCTTGGTTCGGGTGGAGCAGACCACGGTCAGGAAACCGGCCGCGGCGAGTTCGCGTTCGGCACCGGTGGCATGAAGTGAATACAACGGGTTGTCGAGATATGGCACGACAAGCACGATCAGTCCTGTCCGCCGGAGACGAAGGTTGCGAGCCGTGACACTTGGGACGTAGCCGAGGCGGTCGACGGCCTCACGGATTCGTGCGGCACTGGCCTCGCTGACCCGCTGATTTCCGGTCAGGAACCTTGACACCAGTGCCGGTGAGGTTCCGGCTACCCGTGCGACATCGGCGATCGTCGCACGTCGCGGTGGCGGGTTCAGGTGGGGGACACCCGCAGTGCTGACGGGTCGCATCGTCCTTGACACGAGAAAGGATACCGAATACGCTTCGTCCCACAATCGATTTACATTCGTCACCAAAGGGAGAGACATGACAGGAATCGACCGCGCCCACATCACGATCAATGCTGGGGCGTCGCTGGGAACACTCACCCGTCCGTGGACAACGTTCGGATATGACGAACTGAACTGGACCTACACGCCCCGCGGAAAGGCGGCCCTGAAGACATTCGGCGAGTTTGCGGAACGTCCCTATCACGTGAGGGCCCACAATCTCCTCACGACCGGACGCGCATTCTCCTGGCCGCACTGGGGGTCCGGGAACGTCTACCACGAGGATGCAAACGGCAACCCGGTCTACGACTGGACAACCCTTGACCAAGCGTTCGATGCATATATCGAGGCAGGGATGCGCCCGTTGGTGGAACTGGGCTTCACGCCAGCCGCTATGGTCCCGCCCGATGCCGACCTCCCGTTCACGCGAAGCGCGTCACAGTACCAACCCTATGAAGCTGCCCTCTGGAGCATGCCTCCACATGACTACGCGAAGTGGGGTGAGTTGATCTTCCAGGTTGTCCGGCACTGCGTCGAGCGGTATGGACAGGCGGAAGTCGAGGCGTGGTACTGGGAACTGTGGAACGAACCGGACATCTTCTACTGGCGCGGAACACCCGAACAATTCGATGCCCTCTACGACGTGACCGTTGCAGCGGCGGTACGGGCACTGCCGACAATCAAGGTCGGTGGCCCATCGGTCACAGGCGGACCGAATGCCGTCAAGTTCATGGAAGGGTTCCTGGCACATTGCGCCGGTGAGGGCGACCGCGGGATCAACACCGTGACCGGTGGGCGGGGAACCCAACTCGACTTCATTTCCTGCCATACCAAAGGGTCGGCATTCGGTCGTCGCTACGGTCCGCTGAGTGACACCGGAGCGGTGCACGACTGGGGCGGAGATGGACACGGCAACGGAATGGTCAGGACACCCCGGCAGTCACCGTCGCGTCGGAAGATGCTGACCGAGATTCGTGCCCACCTTCGTGCAGCTGCGCGCCACCCTCAATTCCGCAACTTGCCGGTGATCGTCGATGAGTGCGACCCATGCGTGCCAGCCCACTTCAGCGCCTATGACAACGCAAACTTCGGCTTCCGGAATACCCCGTACTACGGCAGCGTGATGGCCTCGGTGTTCAAGCGCATCCTTGACCTGAATGACACCGAACACGATGCGCCTGATGTCACCCTTGCAAGCGCATGGGCCTTCTATTTCGAGGGTGAGCGGTACTTCGAGGGGTTCCGCGAGTTCTTCACGGCGGAAAACGTGGAACTTCCGGTCCTCAACACCTATCGCGCCCTCGCCAGACTGCACGACGATCGGGTAGCCCTCGCTTCCGATGCCACCTGGCCAATCGGCGAGGTCGACCGCCTTGCGACCGATGTGATGGACCCGGAAACCGGAAACCTCGATGATGTGGAAGTGGACGGGATTGCGACCCGGACGGATAAGTCCGTGACTGCCGTCCTCTGGCACCACCGCGACGACCAGTACGCAACGGCACCTGATGCACACGTGACGGTCACCGTTACTGGACTGCCCTTCGACGCCAACAAGGTGGTGGCGAGGAATTTCAGGATTGACCGTAGCCACAGCAATGCCCATGCGGTGTGGGAATCCCAGGGACGCCCGCAACATCCGACCACCGACCAGATTGCAGAACTCCACGCGCGGGACGGTCTGGAAGAGGGTCAGGTCGTCGCGGTACGAACGGTCGGCGACCACGCGGTCGAACTGACATTGCCCATGCCGCTGCACAGCGTTTCGCTGGTCGAAATCACACCCGCCTGATCGGCGGGGCCAGACTGCCAGCCCGGAGTCCGTTAGGGAATGGTGTCCGGGCCAAGGGGGAACACAATGAACACGATTGCAACAGCCGGATCCCGACTGACACGACGCAGCGCACTCTTCGGTGGCTTGGCCACGAGCGCTCTCGCATCAGCGTGCGGGGCCGACGAAGCAAAGCCAGCCGCACCGGCCCCAACCCAAGCTGCAGCCGCAGCTCCAAAACCGACCGCCGCCGCCACGGCCGCCCCGGCGATTGCTCCGACAACCGCACCGGCAGCCCAACCAGTGACCATCAAATACATCACGGAACCAGGCCGGGTCGATTCCGGTGTCAAGGACGCGGTGAACGCCTACAACGCCCTCGGTCGCAAGATCACCGTCGAACTCGAGGGGGTGCCGGGAAACTTCGGGGAAAAGGTGCTGACCCTTGGCGCAGCCGGGAGCTTGCCCGAACTGACACACAGTCATCCCCGGGACTACCACCCTTGGCGCACCGGAGGCCTGCTCGTCCCACTTGATGATCGCCTCAAGATCGAGAAGGACGCTGCCGACTTGGTGCCCGCTGCACTCGATTACTGGCTGATGGACGGCCAGCGGTGGGCAGTGCCTTACAATCTTTCCGTACAGAATATGTATTTTAACCGGGAAATCTTTGAGAAGTCTGGGCAGAAGACCCCCGATGAGTACGAGAAGGAAGGCAAGTGGACGTGGGAGACGTACCTTGACCTGGCAAGGAAACTGACCAGCGGATCAGGTGACACGAAGGTCTTCGGGGCGGTTTGGATGGCAACCTTCCTCGACATCCAACTTGGGGTCATCTGGCCATTCGGCGGTGACTTGTGGGACAAGGAACGCAAGAAGACGGTGCTCGACAGCAAGGCCGCGCTTGACGCGATCCAGTTCCAAGCTGATCTGGCAGCGAAGTACGCCGCGTCACCAAATGACGAGGAGTGGAAGCAGTTCGCAACCGCACCGTCAGCCACCTGGGGCGCAGCATTCGGGGCCGGACGGGCCGCGATGGAACTGCAACCGAACGACTCATTGGCGCCCCACGTCCTGGCTTCGACGTTCCGCAAGGGAATGGCACCGATGCCAAAAGGTCCCGGAGGGCGGATTGTCCGAGGGCTGTCCGTCGGGGTTCACCTTTTCAAGGGCAGCAAGCAAACCGATGCCGCCTGGAACTTCGCGATGTACCACTCTGGCAAGGAGACGGAGAAGCTCATGCTTGATCGTCACCTTACGTTGCCCTGGCGCATTTCCACCCAGGCGGCAATCGCGACGGCAATGCCTCTCAAGGACTGGGAATCGTCAGCCGCATACGCCGAAAACATGAAGTCGGTCCGACCAACCCCGTACGTCGCGAAATTCGCCGAAATCAACAAGGTCTACAACGACGCCTACATTCCCGTCCGTGCGGGTCAGAAGACCGCCGTCCAGATGATGGTGGAACTCAAGCCCCAGATTGAGGAACTCCTCAAGTAGGCAAGGTGTCGCGCATCAACCGCGCCAAGGCCCGTCCGGCGGAAGGAACAGGGTCTTGGCAGACTTTCGGGTACGGGCATTTCACCCAGGAGGCCGAGCGGGAAGGATGCAACCCGCTTGGCTTACCGGCGTCGAACCGGCAGACCCCTGGTGTCCGTCGGCGGATTGACCCGTCCAGCCATAGTTGGAGCGATGAACCATGAAGATTAGCCGGGTTGTCGTGAACTTCGATATAGCCCCACTACGCGCCCACCCGATCAGCGATGCCCTCCAAGTCCTCGACGGTGGCGGGAACATCAACGTCCGCATCGAAGCCTCCCTATGGCATCCGCGACGTCGTCGCCGGGACCTCCTCGACCGGTTTCGGTCGTCTGCGGAGTGCCCCGGCAAGCCTCGCCAAGATCCTTGAGAAAGAACTGGCTCCAGAGATCATCGGTCAGGATCCGTTCCAGGTGCGAAAGGTCCGGGATAGTCTCTGGCGCCTCACGGACTACCACGGGCCGACCGGATTGACCCTCCTGGCTATCGCGGCGATCGATGTCGCACTACGGGACCTGATGCGCCACGTCATGGGCCAACCCGTGTGGAGGCTCCTCGGAGCCGCGCGCGACCGAATGCCCACCTACGCGATGGTCGGATGGCTGAACTTCTCGGTCGATGAACTCGAGCCAATTGCGGAGAAGGCGATGGCACAGGGTTTCACCGGTGTCAACATGAAAGTCGGATGCGCAACGCTTGACAAAGACGTCGCCCGGATTACTGCGGTGCGATCAATCGTCGGCCATGACCGGAGGTTGATGGTCGATGCGAACCAGGTCTTCGATGTCTCGGAGGCAATCCGACGCGGACGGGTGTACCAGGAACTTGAATGTTTCTGGTTCGAGGAACCGCTTCGCGCCGACAATCACGCCCACCTTGCCAAACTCAGGTCGACGCTTGATGTCCGGATCGCAAGCGGGGGGAACGATTTCGGCAAGCGGCAATTCCGCGACCGCTTCGAACACAGGGTTGTCGACATCGTGCAACCGGACATCAAGAGAGCGGGCGGCGCAACAGAGTGCCGAGAAATCGCCGCGATGGCCGACGCATTCGAGGTCGTACACGCCTCGCATGGCGGGGGCCCGCATTTGCACCTACTTGACGCGATGCCAAATGCAAATTACACGGAAAGCGGGTTCCTACCCGACGGCGCAACCCTCGAAGACGGATGCCTCCTCATGCCTGAGGGCCCACGGTTCTGCAAACCTGCGTGGGGGCACTGACGCAGACGGCTGCACATTCCAATAATGGAATCTTCCGGTTAGTGGTA
This sequence comes from Thermoflexus hugenholtzii JAD2, assembly GCA_945907765.1. Classification (GTDB taxonomy): domain Bacteria; phylum Chloroflexota; class UBA11872; order UBA12225; family UBA12225; genus UBA12225. Next base: position 5,942 of record CAMDTO010000128.1, read on the forward strand.
GGGGTTTATGGGCTTCGGCGTCGAACACGCCCGGGCCTCGACCAATGCACGAGTTCAGGTATCGTCGCGCCATGATCAAGCCTGGCCATGCTGAACCGCCTGACGATGACGAACTGGCCGCCGCACGCGCCGAAATGCAGTTTGCCTGGGACGCGACACGTACCGCCGAACTGGAGACGCAGCGCGCATGGTCCGAGTACAACCGGACGTGGGATGCGCACAATCACGCCGAAACCGACGAGGCGCGCGCGCGGACCACGTTTGAAATCGCTCGAGAAACATTCGATGCCATCGTCGAGGTACGTCGCACCCGCACCGCATTCGAAATAGCGAGCGTCGACATGCCCGAATACAAGGCGTTGCATCGTGCCCGTGTCGAACTCGAGCGGACTCAAATGGAATGGGAACGGGCAAGCGAGGGTGAGCCTGAGTATGAGGATTGGCGAGACGCCGTCGCCGCCCAACGGAAGATCAAGGCAAAGTCGGCCCCGCCGCAGGCCCCCCGCTAGGCGCACCACGACTTCTTCCCGTTCGACTCCGCGTACCTTGAACCCCTGTTCCGCGGTCCAATGCCTCGGCGCAGTTTCGAACAGATGGTCGCTCGTGGCGGTTCTTTCGTCGGCGGAAAGTGGACAAAGTCCTGGACACACTGGATTCCCTGCGCGATCCTATCGGTCTCACCCGGTTTGTCGGCCGGATTGACATCGGCCTGCAACATTTCCACACCGTCGCCCAAAGAATCGAACTCCTTGCAAACCGGGTCGCCCCACAACTTTTGAAGAGTGCGCCAATCGCGGGTACAACCATCCTGCCATCCGCAGGGTGACGGAGGGTCCACCTCCTACCGGACCGCGCACCCCACTGCCCGGCTATCCTGAGAAAGTCACCATCGCAGGTGACGGATGGAATCGGGAGAACGCATGAAGATCACCGACCTCAAGATGCTGCCGACCAAGGTCGGCTACCGGCACCAACTCATCATCAAGATCGAGACCGATGAGGGCATTCACGGATGGGGGGAATCTGGCCTCTCGTTCCGAGAACTGGCAGTCATGGGTGCGCTCCGGCATTACCGGGAACTGATCATCGGGAAGAACCCATTCAACATCGGTGCCATCTGGCAGGACCTCTACCGGAGCCAGTACTTCGAAGGCGGACGCGTCCTCACCGCGGCCATCTCCGCCATCGATATCGCCCTTCACGACATCAAGGGCAAGGCACTTGGGGTGCCGGTCTACCAGTTGCTCGGTGGCAAGCATCGCGATTGGTGCCACATGTTCGCGACGACCCAGGCGCCAATGGGGCCACGCCTGATCGAACAGGCCCAGATGCTCATGTCGCAGGGGTGGAACATCATCCGGACCGGCATGCATGCCCCCCCCGAGCTGAATGAGGCCGGCGAAGGGGTCTTTGAACCGTGGGAGAGCATCGGGCCAACCGCCCACTGGCTCAACAAGCTTCGCGAGGCATTGGGTTCGCAGGCCGTCCTCGGCATCGACTACCACCACCGACTATCGGTCGCCGAAGCGGCGTCCTTCTGCCAGAAACTGGGCCGGGACACGCTCGACTTCCTAGAGGAACCGATCCGCGACGAGACCCCTGAGGCGTACGAGGCATTGCGCAAGATGACGCATGTCCCGTTCGCCATCGGCGAGGAGTTCGCCTCGAAATGGCAATTCCTGCCCTATATCGAACGCGGGATCACGAACTTCGTGCGCCTTGATGTCTGCAACGTCGGTGGCCTGACCGAGTCGATGAAGGTGGCTGGGTGGGCCGAAGCGCACTACATCGACCTCATGCCCCACAACCCGCTTGGGCCAATCTGCCTTGCCGCAACCGCGCACCTTGCCGCTGCCGTGACGAACTTCGCCTCACTCGAAATCCGGGAGTCACCATCCGAGAAGACTGGCTTCTATGATGAACGGCTCTTCCCGATCCAGCACGAGCGCGTTGGCCCACGCCTGATCGTCTCCGACCGACCCGGCCTCGGTGTCGAGTTCGACGAGACTGCCGGGGCACATTCGGAATTCATTCCCGACCTTAACCACGAACGCACTCACTACCTGCGTCGTCGTGACGGGTCGATCACCAACTGGTAGGGCGCGCTCATCTAACTGGTCAACCAACCCGGGCGAGCCTCTGTGCGCTGCCCGGGTTGCCGACGACCGATCAATCGTGGTCGAGCGAAGTCACCCAACCCAGATCAAACCGGGCCAGTACCAGCCGTTCGTAGGGACGTATTGACCCGGTCTCGTACATGCACAGGATCGAACCGTCGCCGGTCACCGCTAGGTCGCAGTACGCCGCCGGCCCCGGTTCGATGACGCGGGATGCCACCCAACTCCGTGCACCGTCCACACTCAGGCGGATGGTAAAGGTGTCACGTGTCCCGCTCGCCGGATTAGCGAACAACACGACATCTCCAAGCGCGTGGCCATCGACTTGCCTGTTGACGTCTGTCCCGGGGATCGAGACCGCCGAGGCCTGACAGGTCGGTTCAGGCAAGGCGTCGTCTGCAGCAGCCGGACCGAAGGTCAGACCTCCGTCAAGACTGCGTGCAACGATCCGCCGACCACGGCGCGCCTCATCCCGGCAATTCAGGTACACCCCGCCGTCGGCAGTTTCAACAGCAACACTCTCGTTGGTGCCTTCGACGTCGATGATTCC
>CAMDTO010000129.1 GCA_945907765.1 Thermoflexus hugenholtzii JAD2
GGACAGATGCGCTCGATGTCACGCGCAATGTCGAGCATCAGCCGGAAGTTGTAGAAGTGACCGAGCGCGGACGGCGTGTAGTAGTAGTACCCCAGCGACTCGGTCAATTCCCGCACACGCCGAGCATGGTGGTGGCCCTTGACGTCAGCCGTATTGATGATGAAGTCGGCTCCTGTGAGCGCCGCTTGTCGGTCGGTCGTCTGCGTAAAGCGCAAGTCGGCTCCGAGTTCTTGGCTGTATCGCTCAGCCAAGCCCGTGATGTTGCGCAATCGCTGGGCGTCGATATCCATGAAGGTCACATGGCTGCCCTTCAGGTTCTCGGTCAGGCAGAGGTCTTTCACCAAGCCAAGCGAAAATGTTGCACTGCCGGCCCCTATCACCGTGATGTTGATATTCCGCGCCATGGGTGGGTTCCAGTCTTTCCGTGAATTGCGGCAGATCATAGCCCGACGAGCCGGGCCTGTCCTCGGAATGCAACCAGGTCCGACGCGCTCGCGCCATCCCACGCTAGACTGGTTGGCGTCATGGCACGACATGTTGTTGCAAAAGTTGGGGAGATACCCCCTGGTGGCCGGAAAGTCGTCGACCTGGACGGACATTCAGTCGGGGTCTTCCATGTGGAAGGCGAGTACTACGCACTCCTGAATTGGTGTCCGCACCAGGGTGCACGCTTATGCGAAGGCCGCCTGTGGTCTGGTCTTGAGAGCAATGTTCCGGGTGACTACGCGACAAGGACTGATCGGGCGGTCATCGCTTGCATTTATCACGGGTGGGAGTTCGACCTCCGGACGGGCCGCTCAGTGTGCGAACCGGAACGACTTCGCGTTCGCGCCTATGAAGTTACCGTTGAACCGGACCACACGTCCGACCAAGATGGTGTCGCGATGAGCCGGCCATCTCGAACCAACGCCACCGCGCGCACATTCCCGGTGAGGGTTGAGCACGGAAACATCGTCGTTGACCTGAGACGCACTCCGGTTTCCGGCACCGTTGCAAATGGACCCCGGAACCTGAGTGAAGGTGAGATCCATCACACGCACATTCGATCCAAAGGGTCGCTCCAACCCGGGGGCACGAGATGACATCACTTGCCGACACACTCCGCACAGAGACGCCACTTGCTGCCGGAAATGTCACGGAACTCATTGACGGTGACGTGCATAACGTCGTTCCAGATACGCAGGCGCTTTTCCCGTACCTCTCAGATCACTGGCGGGAACACATCACCAATACCCTGTTCAAGGGGGCACCCGAGACATCATATCCCCGTTGGGCGCCGACGACCGAGCGCCCCGGGGCCGAACTACCCAACGGGAGCCAAGCCGGTTCTGACCTTTCAGTCGTCACCCGGGACGTCCTCGACGCTGATGGATTGTCGTATGCGGTGCTTTGCTGCACCTACGCGATCGACAGCTTGCACAATCCTGACGCTGCCATTGCCATGGCGCGCGCGGTCAATGATTGGCAGATTACGGAATGGCTGGACAAGGACGAGCGGCTGCGCGCGACCATCGTCGTGCCAACACAGCTGCCCGCGGAAGCGGCCCGCGAGATTGACCGGGTCGGCCATCACCCGGGCTTCGTTCAGGTCGGGATGCCGGTAAGGTCGCAGGTACCGTACGGAAGTCGGCTGCACGCACCTCTTTGGGATGCAATTTCCCGAAATCGTCTCGTGGGTGCAATCCACTTTGGTGGCGCCCCAGGAACACCGCCCACACCTTCGGGATGGCCCTCGTACTACCTTGAGGAACACGTCGGAATGGCTCAGGTGTTCCAGACGCAGGTGGTCAGCCTGGTGACGGAGGGTGTCTTCGACCTCCATCCAGACCTTCGGGTAGTCCTGTTGGAAGCAGGTGTGACGTGGATGGGACCATTCCTGTGGCGGTTCGATAAGGAATGGCGAAACTTGCGTCGCTTGGTCCCATGGGTAAAGCGCGCGCCGTCGGCGTACGTCCGGGACCACATCAGGCTCACAATCCAGCCAGTTGATGCGCCGCCGTCCGACATCCAGCTGCGCCAAGCCATTGAACAGATCGGGTCGGACGAGATGCTCGTGTATGCCAGTGACTACCCCCATCGGCACGCTAGTGAGCCTTCCCTCCTCCTTTCGGTCGTCACTGAAGCTCACGCCGCCCGCATTCGGTCTGCAAATGCGCGGGCGTTGTGGAAGCTCAGGTGATTTCTAGTTGGTCAAAGGCCTTCGGGGAACGTTCCTTCGCCAAAAACATCAATGAACTCGCGTGCGTCAGATAGCATCGTCACTACCGTCGCCCACTTTGCCCTTGCCAAGGAGGCCATTCAATGGTTGCGACCCGTCAGCGTCCCCCTCAAACCGAACTCGAAGCATCACCGTCAACCGCTCCGCTCGCCTTTGGTGCGTCCCGGTCGGCAGCATCCACCCGGCCTGCGCTGATCGACTGCGACCTGCACAATGAGCTCCACGGTGACGTGCTTGCCTTGGTGCCCTACCTGTCAGACCGGTGGAAGCGGCATCTGGAGACCTTCGGTGTCCGGTCCCCCGCCGGTGGTTTCTTCCCTCGCTTCATGGATCATCGCGAAGATGCACGTCCGCCGTCGGGGCGTCGGGCTGGATCTGAAGTGGCTTTTACCCGATCCCAGTATCTCGACCCATTCAGGGTGGCGTACGGAATCCTGATCCCACTTTCCCCAGCCGCGAGCCAGCAGAACCACGAGTTCGGGGCAGCGCTCGCGACAGCGTGCAACGACTGGCAAGTTGCCGAATGGCTTGACCCGGAACCACGCCTTCGCGCGTCCATTGTTGTGCCGATCGAGGCCCCTGACCTTGCGGTAGCGGAAATCCGGCGTCGCGCCGGCGATCCCAGGTTTGTTCAGGTGCAGTTCACTGGCCGTCCGCAAGAACCGATGGGACGGCGCAAGTACTGGCCGATCTACGAAGCTTGTCAGGAGTACGGCTTGAAGGTGATTTCACACGCCTTCGGGTCTTACGGACAGCCAATCACTGGTGCCGGTTGGCCATCCTTCTATTTGGAGGACCACGTGGGTCCGGCCCAGGCGATGCAAGCAAACATCATCAGCCTGGTTACCGAGGGCGTGTTCGACCGGTTCCCAGACTTGAAAGTCATTTCAGTAGAGAACGGGGCAGGATGGCTTCCATCTCTGATGTGGCGACTGGATGCCTCGTGGTCCCTGTTGCGCGAGGAAGTTCCCCACCTCCAGATGGCACCATCCGAGTACGTACGCCGTCACATCTGGGCGACATCGCAACCGATGGAGGAACCCCACCATCCACACCAGTTCGGTGAGTTCATCGAACATCTGGGAAGTCTTGCCGACCACATCCTCTTTGCAAGTGACTACCCGCACTGGGACGCCGACCAACCCGATGAAGCCTTTCCTGTCCGCCTAGCTCCCGACCTTGAACACAAGATCTACTACGGCAACGCGGCAGCCCTCTATGGCCTCGGCGAGACGAAATGACCCTTCGCGAACGCATCCAATCTGCCTCAGGGACTTCCGCGATGCCCGTCGGTTCAATGGTTTTCGACTTTTTCGTACCCGGGATCTCACGAATGGCTCGGGCCGCCGGAGCGGACTTCTTGATTTTCGATACCGAACACAGTGGCACAGGGATTGAGGCAATCAAGGCACAGTGCGCAGCGTGCGACGGAGTTGGAATCGCTCCCGTCGTGCGAGTGCCTGAGCACGGCTACCACTTCGTTGCTGGTGCCCTCGATGCCGGAGCGCACGGGGTCATGGTTCCGATGGTTGGAACAGCGGCCCAGGCACGCGACATTGTGTCATTTTCACACTACCCACCGGCTGGCCGACGGGGCGCGGCGTTCAGCATTGCCCACGATGGTTACCTTCCGGGTGCCCCCCGTGAGAAGATCGCGGTCGCCGATGCGCGCACCCTTGTGATCGCGATGATCGAGACACCTGAGGGTGTTTCGAACGTGAATGCCATCGCCGCTGTCCCCGGCGTTGATGTCGTGTGGCTGGGTCACTTTGACCTGACCAATTTCATGGGCATACCCGGTGAATTCAACCACCCTGACTACCTCGACGCTGTTGCAAAAATAGCCCGTGCCGCCGGGAAACACGGTAAGGTGGCCGGGGTGATGGCGACCGACGAAGCGTGGGCGCGGGACTACCACATCCGCGGATTTCGTCTGTTCGCATACGGGCTCGATGCCCACCTCTATCAGCGTGCCTTGATGACGGGAATCGAGGCAATCCGCAGCCTGTGAGGTTGGCTGACGCGTGGCGCGAACGGACAGGCGAATGCGTGACTCGATGCAGCGAGGCACGCCAGCTTTGGCGTTGCATGTACGTACTATGCCCGCCGCACAGCCCCGAATATCTGATCTTCCCTGATAAAGTCCCATCGATGCCATGAAGGCAGAGACAAAATCCTCATTGAAATTTGGGATCCGTTGATGAGGGTCTGGCGCGCCAAGGGAGTATTGGATGTTCAAGACAATTAGGACATTGGGAATAACGTCTGATGTCGCCTACACGCTGGGTTTCCTGTCGGTAATCGGAAGCATCTTAAGATGGTATTCGCAGGGCGGAAACAAGGAAGGAACCGAGAAGGCGGCTGGGGAGCGTTTCGGCATCTTTGTCGGGCTGTGGGCACCAACCTTCTTTGCGATCGGAAACGGGATTGCCGTGCTGAAGGACGACTAGAAGTCAATTCCGAGCTGACGATATTCACCCGTACCACTAATTTGGTACGCTCAAAATACGTTACCGACCGGTAACACTCAAAGGCCATCATGTACCGGAAAGCCCGGGACAGAGATGGTCTTTATGATTTCCGTGCGGTCACGATTGGATTAGGAAATTGCCACATGAAGTACCGCATCCTCGGCAAGACTGGTCTCTATGTGTCTGAACTCTGCCTTGGCACGATGACATTCGGCGGCGAGGGCACGTGGAAGGTCATGGGTGGATTGGACCAGGCATCTGCCACGTCGATCACCAGGGCTGCGTTCGAAGCCGGCATCAATTTCATCGATACGGCCAATGTCTACTCTCTTGGGCAATCAGAAACCCTTCTCGGCACTGCAATCCGGGAACTGGGGTTGCCCCGTGACGAGATAGTCGTCGCAACCAAGGCAACCGGCATGATGTCCAAAGACCCGAACGGGCTTGGCCATTCCCGCTACCACCTCGTGAACCAGGTGGACGCTAGCCTTCGCCGTCTCGGTCTTGATCACATTGACCTGTATCAACTGCATGGGGTCGATGCGCGGACACCCATCGAGGAGACACTAGAGACCCTGAATGATCTGGTGAGATCCGGGAAAGTGCGGTACACCGGCGTATGCAACATGTCCGCGTGGCAGGTAATGAAGGCGCTCGGCATCTCCGAATCACGCCTCTGGACGCGGTTCGCTTCGGTGCAGGCCTACTACACCATTGCCGGACGCGACCTCGAACGCGAAATCGTCCCGATGCTTCAGGACCAGTCGGTCGGACTGATGGTGTGGAGCCCGCTTGCGGGTGGCCTACTTGCCGGCAAGTTCGACACTGACCGAAAGATGCCTGAGGGTTCACGCCGCGCGACATTTGACTTTCCGATCGTCGACAAGGAGCGCGCCTACGCCTGCGTCGACGGAATGCGCCCAATCGCCACAAAGCATGGTGCATCAGTTGCACAAGTGGCCCTCGCATGGTTACTCCATCAGAAGGCAGTCACAAGCGTCATCATCGGTGTGAAGACCATCGAACAACTGCAGGACAACATCGGTTCGGCGAATGTGGTGCTCGACGATGAGGATCTTGGAGCACTCGATACGGTGAGCGCGCTTTCCGCGGAATACCCGGCATGGATGATCGCGCGTCAGGGGCAGGCGCGGGTCACGCCTCCGACCCGTCCGTGAAGGCCAACCCGGGACGATGACCAGCGCGCAGTTTCGCATTCCGGCGACGGCCGTGTTGCAAATCTGGTGACCGAGATGATCCGGACGTGACAAGCCAGACCGCCAGTTTCACAAGTGCGGTTCGATTCTGGGTCGTCCTCGGGTTCATCAACTTCGGCGGACCCGGTGCCCAGATTGCCCTGATGCACCGCGAGCTTGTCGAGCAACGCAAGTGGGTTGAAGATCAGGCGTTCAACAGGGCGCTCGGCTTCTGCATGGCGCTGCCGGGCCCTGAAGCGCAGCAACTCGCCATCTACCTGGGGTGGAAACTACATGGCATTCCCGGCGGCGTCATCGCTGGGACGGCCTTCATCGGCCCATCGATACTCGCCATGATGGTCCTCAGTTGGATGGCGGTGGCGCACGGTGACATCCCGGCAATCGCGGGAACCTTGTTCGGCCTGCAGTCCGTCGTTGTAGGAATTGTCGCCGATGCCGTCATCCGCGTCGGCCGGAGGACGCTTGACGGACCGGGGCGCCTCGCAATCGCTGTCGCCTCATTCGGGGCCATCTCCCTTGTCGGTTTGCCATTCCCAATCGTCATCGGCGTCGCCGCGTTGGTCGGGTTGGTTGTAAGCCGTTTTGCGCCACATTGGATGCTTTCGGCCGGAGGACCCACTCGTGCGTCGGGTGACCCTGTTCCAGCCGGCCCCTCACCGACCCCGGGGGTGCCAAATCGCGCGTGGCCGGTAATCGGCGCGTCACTCATATTGTGGATCATTCCGGTTGGCAGCCTCGTACTCTGGCGCGGGCCGGACGACATCCTCACAAGGATCGCCCTGTTCTTTACGCGCGTCTCATTCGTGACGTTCGGTGGCGCGTATGCCGTCCTCTCACATGTGGCCGATGTGACGGTAAATGACTACAAATGGATCGATGCGCAACGGATGGTCCAGGGACTTGGTCTAGCCGAATCGACCCCTGGTCCCCTCATCATTGTGACCCAGTTCGTTGGCTTCGTGGCCGCGTACGGTCAGTCACCGGGACTTGATCCGCTTGTGTCCGGGGTCATCGGCGGACTGGTAACCACCTGGTGCATGTTCCTGCCCTCCTTCCTGTTCGTGCTCGCAGGCGCACCATTCATGGAGCGGCTCACCGGAAACCCGATCGTTGGCGCCGCGCTTGCGGGCGTGACGTCAGCAGTGGTCGGGGCCATCGCCAATCTTGCCCTCTACACCACGGTGCACACCATCTGGCCGGCCGATGAAAGGCCAGACTGGTTCGCAATCACCGTCGCATCGCTGACCTTCGTGACACTGCGAAGGTACTCGCTTCCTGCCTACGTCTTGGCTCCTATCGGTGCTGTTGCTGGCGTGCTCTGGTCCTACGTCCGTTCCTCCTAGCTGGCCTTTGGGCACGGCCGAGGAGAATTTCCGCAAACGGCGCTACCGGATTGCAACCGTCGAGGACGTGTCTCGGGCCCGAGGGTGACAACCTGTGGATACAGTAGGACACAGCGCAACGCTGAAGTTGGTCAGCGCGCGTGGGCGCCACCATCCGAGCAGGAGACCTAGGGATTGACTGCAAAAGGTAGGGGCGGCGGGGCCTGACCGGGAATCATGGTGGCATGAACCAGTTGAGTCTCGCGAACGGTTTCGAACGATCCACCAAGCGCACGCGCCGGCAGGCCTTCTAGGGGGACATGCTCGCCGTCGTCCCGTGGGACGCCCTTGTCGCCCGGATTGCCCCCTTCGCCCCGGCGGGGGCCCCGGGGCGCCTGCCGTACCCGGTTCTGGTGCTCCTGCGGGTCCACTTCCTGCAGCAGTGGTTCTCGCTTGCTGATGAGGCGGTCGAGGAGGCCTTGCACGACATCCCGGTCTACCGGGCGTTTGCGGGCATCGACCCCGGGGCCACCGGCATCCCGGACGCCACCACCATCCTGCGCTTCCGCCACCTCCTCGAGCGCCATATCCTGGCCACCGCACTGCTCGACACGGTCAACGCACTGCTTGAGGCGCGTGGCCTGATGGTCCGCCGGGGCACGCTGGTCGACGCCACCATCGCCCGTGCCCCGAGCTCGACGAAGAACCGGACCGGCACGCGGGACACGGAGATGCACCAGACCCGGAAGGGGAACCAGTGGTTCTTCGGCCTGAAGGCGCACATCGGGGTCGACGCGGACTCCGGCCTCGTCCACACGGTGGTGGCAACGCCGGCCAACGTGCACGACCTCGCGGTGGCAGGTTCCCTCCTGCATGGCCGGGAGGAGGTGGTCCACGGGGACTCGGGATACCGGGGCATCGCCCGCTGGTGCGACACCCCCGGCGTGGCGTGGATGGTGGCTATGCCACCGGGCAAGCGTCGGTTGCTGGCGCCGGGGTCGGCCGAGGCGGTGGTGGAGCGGGCCAAGGCCTCGGTCCGCGCGAAGGTCGAGCTGGACTTGCGCCCATTTATCGGACAGTCATGGGTTTGGGAGCGGACGGGGCAGACGGTTGGGAGGCTTCGAAGGCGATGGGGCTGAGGTAGCCAAGGCTCCCGTGCCGACGGTGCGGGTTGTACCACGTTTCGACATAGTCGAAGATGGCTTGGACCACGTCGGCACGCGTGGGCCAGGGGCTCCGGTGGATGAGCTCGACCTTCAGGGTTGCGAAGAAGGTCTCCGCGACGGCGTTGTCCAGGCAGGTGCCCGGCCTCCCCATCGAGCAGGTGATGCCGGCCTGTCGCAGCAGTGCCTGGAA
>CAMDTO010000130.1 GCA_945907765.1 Thermoflexus hugenholtzii JAD2
GGGAGCCGCGATGGGACCATCGAAATCGCGGAAGGTTACGGTGCCCGGGTTGGCCACTTTGCGTGGTGTGACGACGTTGGGGTAGCGAGGAATGCATCGCTCTCACTGGCAACGGGCGACTGGATCATGATCCTCGATGCCGATGAGACCCTGGAACCATCACGCGCCCGGTTCATTCGCGAACTCGTAGCCGAGGGGCATGGCCCGGACAACCGGCCTCGGGCGTACACCATGGTCGTGCGCAGCGAGACGGCACATGGCGTCACTGATGACTTGCAGATCCGGCTATGGCAGCACGGTGCAGGCTTGGAATTCGCTGGACGCATCCACGAGTCGCTGGTGGCGCCGGCGGGTTCGACAATTGGGGTGATGCCAACCAATTCCGTGTTGGTGACACATACCGGCTACCACCCTTCAATCATGGAAGCGCGCGACAAGGTGCGACGCAACGGCGCGATGCTTGACACCGCAATTGCGGCCGACCCTGACGACGCATACCTTTTCTACAAGCATGCCCAACATCTGGTGACGGACGGTGAGTACGCCGGTGCCGTGGGTTCGGCAGAGCGGGCACTTGAAGTGAGCGCATCCGGGCACGCGTCTCGCGGCGCACTTGGTGGGTCGAACCTCGCCGACACGTACCGCACGCTGATCGCCGCGCATCTTGCGCTGAGCGACGTATCGGCAGCAGTCACTGCCGGGGAGCGAGGCATCGCAGCCTGTCCTGACCACCCTCCCCTCTGGACCCAGTTCGGACTCGCACTCCTTGGGTCGGGTGCGCCAGACCGCGCGCTCGTGGCATTCCAGGAGGCGAGGTCGCGTCGTGACATGCCAGTTGTTGGGGCGATTGACCGTGGCAGTGCCGGGTGGCGTGCGCTGTACGGAATGGGTGAGGCGTACCTGGAACTCAAGCGCCCGGCCGACGCTCGGGCATCACTGGCGCAGGCGCTGATTGATGCACCGGCGCATCCGTTGATCATCCGTGCCCTGGCAATCGCCGAGGAACAGACCGGTCAGGTGCAGACCGCCTACGATCGATTGGATGCGGCCGTCAGACGGATTCCGGGAGACGTGGCGTTGCGACGGGCGCTTTCGGGACTGTTGCGTCGCGCCGGAGAGACAACCGGAGCGGTGAATGCGTTGGCCCCGCTGCTCGACCTAGCGGATGTGCCACCGGAGATCTATGACGACCTTGCGGATGCCCTTGAGGCCGGTGGGTCTGCCGAAGACGGTGCGAACGCCCGGTCAATCGCACGGTTGCTCCGGGAGCCCGCCGCGGACCCAGTTGACGAGGCATCCCAGGCATGATCATGCCGCCCGGCGAGGCAACCGGTCAGATCCGCGGACGCCTTGGTTCGTGGGTCACCACGCCACCCGGTCAGCGCATTGCGGTGGCGATGATCGTGCGTGACGAGGCGCTGAACCTGGAACGATGCCTGGCAAGTGCCGTGCCGTGGATTGATGAACTGGTGGTCGTTGATACCGGATCGGCCGACGCGACGGTGGAGATTGCCGAGTCGTTTGGCGCGCGGGTTGGCCATTTTGCGTGGTGTGACAACTTTGCAGCGGCCCGCAATGCCGCCCTTGGTCTCGCGACTGCGGACTGGGTCCTGCCACTTGATGGCGATGAAGTGCTTGATCCGGAGACGGCATCGGCGCTTCGTGATGTCGTCCGCGGATATGCCTCCCATGACGGTGCGGTCTGTTTCGCCCTGCCGGTCCGGAGTTACTGGCCGGCTAGGGAAGGGACGGATGTCGCGGATGCGCCGACCGTCCATCGAGGGGCGAGGCTGTTCCGGCGACTACCGGGCGTGTGTTGGGTCGGTGATGTCCATGAGACCGTGATGACGGACGATTCATGGACCGGGCTAGCTATGGCCTATATCGATACTGATGCGCCGGTGATCGATCACTTCGGCTATGCGGTGGATCGTGAAACCCTGCAACGGAAATCGGCACGAAACCAGTCGCTGCTTGAGCATGCCTACCAGCGGAACCGGGCCGGCGGGTACTACGCATTCAAACTGGGGCAACACGTGATCACCGATGGTCATCCGGCCGATGCGCTTCGTTGGTTGCGACGGTCCGTTGCCGAGGCACTGGCCGAACCGCGCCCGGCGCGGTTTGTGACCACGTCGGTGGAGCAACTGGCGCGATTGCTGATGGAGTTCGATGCATCGCCCAATCCCTTGGCGGAGATCCTCCCGGCCAATCAGTCATCGTCAAGTATTCATCCGCTCGTGGAGGAGGCAGCCGAAGCGCTACGACGTGTTCTTGGCATGTACGGGCAGGCCACGTCTGTCTGGCAACGGCTTGCCGAGGCATCGACCCGGCTTGGCGACCGTCGCGAGGCGCTCCGTGCCTACCGGATGGTCCTTGACCAGGTTCCCGACCAGGCGGATGCATTGCTTGGATACGCCTCGGCACTGGCTGACGACACGCCAGCAGTCATGGGCATCCTCGATCGCTTCCTTGCGCTTCATGGTCCCCGCGATGCAGCCTGTGCCTGGCGTGGCGAGGTGCAGCGGTCAAGCGGTGACATCCAGCAAGCGTATGACTTTCTTTACGCAACACTCCGGGAGCACCCGGAATTCATGCAGACCAGGGTGACCCTGGCGAGTCTCCTGGTTGACGCAGGCGCTGCAAACGAGGCACTCGAGACGCTTGCGCCAGTGGTTGATGTGCCGACTGCGCCCGTCATGATGTTCGAGATCCTGGCGCGGGCATTCTCAAGTCTCGGTCAGGTTGATGCGGCGGTACATGCCCGGATGCTGGCCTCGGCCCGCGAGGTCGAGGGTGGCGGTGCGGACGACACGGCGGTTCCACCACCTGTCGCTGCCTTGCAGTAACGGGACCGGTTGCCTTGGCACCTTCCAGAAGGAGAGGCATCAGATGAGCGGACTGACCGTAGTGGTGATCGGTGCAACTGGTCAATTTGGCCGCGCAATGATGCGGGCGGTCGATGCGACGCCCGGATGGCACGCAATCGGCCTCGGTCATGCAGATGTGGACGTTACCGACGTCACCAGTGTTGGCAATGCCTTGGCTGTCCCGCACGACGTGGTTGTGAATGCCACGGTCTGGCATGGCCCGGCACAGGAAGATCCCGTGATGGCCCTGCGGGTCAATGCCCTGGGGGCACGCGTCGTCGCCGATCACGCCTCGTCCCGGGGAAGTACCTGTGTCACGATCAGCACTGACTACGTGTTCGATGGCGAGGCCACGAGACCGTATCGCGAGGATGACCCGGTCAATCCCCGCTCGGTCTATGGCATTTCCAAGGCCACTGGTGAAGCGTTGGTGCGGGCATTGACCCCGAAGCACCTGATCGTCCGGGTGGCAAGCCTGTTCGACATCGGAGGCAGCCGGGCCAAGGGAAACTCGACCTTCGTGAGCACCATGCTCGCCAATGCACGGGCAGGCAAGCCGTTGAGGGTCGTCGCCGATCAGCTTCACTCGCCCACCTATGCGCCAGACGCAGCGTCGACAGTCATCCGCCTGCTGGAGGCGGGGGTGACCGGGACCGTCCACGTCACCAATCGTGGATGGTGCAGCTGGCATGGCTTTGCCGAGGCGATCTTCGCAACAGCAGGGTTTGCGGCCGATCTGACGCCGGTCAGTCTGGCAGACCTTCCGGCCGGACCGCCTCGCCCCCGGTATTCGGTCCTGGCCCATGGTGCCCTGCGTGATGCGGGTATCGTATCCCCGCGGCCATGGCAGGACGCCTTGGGTGATTACCTTGCGCGGGAGAGTGCTGGCACATCCTGCCGAAGTGCCGGGCCGGTCTCCTGATCGCGGGCATCTGCTGCCGAGTGCGCGAAGCCTGACAAGGCTTCAAGGGTCATCCAGACGGCACTGATCCAGATCAGGTCGGCGACTGCCAGATGCACCAGCTGTATTGCAACCGGGGCAAGCAGGATCACATTGAGGACGCCGACCCCTAGTTGGGCAAGGCAGAGAATTGTCACGACCGAAGCCAGACGCGATGCCCGGCGCGACGCGCTTGCCGTAGCCAATGCCGGACCGGTGACTGCCAGGGCGATGGTCGTGGCAATCGCGAGCGTCGGATGCCACAGGCGGAGGCGGACGAACGGGTGGGCTTCCGGATCGTCCTTCTGGGCGAGGCCAATTGCCAGCGTTTCCGGTGGGAAGAGGGTGTCACCAAGAGCCGTGATGGCCCCGCTTGAACCGGTCGCAATGACGCCGAGCAAGGCGGCACCAACCGCTGCAAGCCTGAGGGTGTTGCCCGGAGATCGAGGCAGGGCGGGCATCCCGGTTCCGCTCACCCAGACCGCGGTCATCGTGAACGCGCCAAGGAGGAGGAGTGTGTTGACAAGATGTGCACCTACCCACCATCCCCGGGCAATGGACTGGTTCTCCGCCACGAGGCGCAAGAGCACGAGACCGGCTCCAAGGAGCGATTCGACGATCATCGTCGCGGCGCAGAGGACGCCACCGAGGCGGGCGCGGTGACCGCGAGGGAATGCCCTCCATACGGACCACACCAAAGCCGCGGTGACCAGAAGCGTGGCACCGCTCGAGACGCGATGTGAGAACTCGATCAGCGTGCCGATGGATGGGGATGGCGGGATGACTTCGCCGTTGCAAAGGGGCCAGTGACTGCCACATCCGGCACCTGAACCGGTGGCGCGAACGACGGCACCCCAGAGGATGACCACGATGTTGACGGCTAGGGCCGTCCACGCCAGGCGCATCACGCCTCTGGTCCCCGGCTTGGTTGTGTCCCCCGGCGGGGTGCTCTCGAGTCTGGTCACCATTGGACACTCCTGGGACGGCAAGTCGACGATGACGATCTCGGGGTCGTCACTTCGAGCGTACCGGATGGAGGGAGTGATGGCGGTGGACCGGGCACACAAAACAAGTTTGACATGTTTTACATGCACAAGGGAAGAGCCGGACCGATCTGTTTGCGAGATGTCCGGATTCACTTCGCGGTCGCGGGAAATCGGTATCCTAGGCAGGAGTGGCACGTACGTGGTTGGGTGTCAGACAGGCTGTTTGCGACTGTCAGACAAGCCGAGCCGACCGCTCCCAGTGGAGATCGGCGGTTGCGCGTAACTGGCATTGATGCCGGAGGGGCGGGCTTTTGGTGAGCGGGGCGACGATCGTTTCGGTTGCTGATGGGTCCGACACGCCTCCGGACGGTGCTCTGGCATCGGAACCCCTAGGTCCGCCGTTGGTCTTCCTTGTCGGTGACGACTTGGATGAGATTGCTGACGTCGCCGCCGACCTTGAGTCTTGGGGTCACGATCCGATCGTGCAATTCGATGTATCGGCGATCGGAAAAGCGATTACCCGCGTCCGTCCGGACGTCGTCGTGGTGATCGGCACCGATGTTCCGCGCGAGATCGTCGCAATCGCCGAAGCGATTGGCACTGTAGTACTGGCATACCGTCCGTCCGATGGTGGGGTTGGGTTGCGGACCGTTGACGGTGTTGTCCAAGTCGGTGGTGCCATGGCGTTGCGGCGGGCAATCGAGACCGTTCGCGATGCGGCAGGACTGGGCGATGACGCCCGGAGTACCCATCACCCACTTGGCGATCATGGACCGCCCACCGCGCTCTTGGTGCCGGGGGATGATGCTACCGGCGTTGTTGGTCAAAGCGGTGTAAAAGCCGGGTCGGACGGATTGCGAGTACCTTCGCCCTCAGATGCGTTGGGAGTCTCGAGGGTTCGTGGGATTGACCCGGACGATGCTGACGATCCCGAGGCCGATCTGGAGGCGGAGGCTGGGACCGGAAGGTCTCGTGGTGGGTCCTCCACTGGTGGGGCAAGGTGGGTCCGGCTTCTCATTGCATTCGGTGCGCTCGTCATGATCGCGTCGCTCATCTTTGCTCCACCATCGGAGCCGCCAGATGGTGATTCAGAGGACACGGCGAACGTTGCGATACAGGACGAGCAAGAGGCGGACACCAACGAGGCTGAGATGGTGGAAGTCCCGACGACGGCTCCGGAAGCGCCACGGGCAGTGACGCCATCAGGGGTGGTGGCTGGGGTGGGGCCGGTGGTTGCCGGGAGCGGGATTTCAGGGGTTGTGGTCGGCGTTACCGGCATCCCGATACAGGGTGCGAAGGTCCGGGCGACCGGTCCCTCGGGAGTCATTGATATGGAGGTTGATGAGATCGGTCGGTGGCGGATTGCTGATGTTCTGCCAGGCCGGTATGCAATCGAGGCGAGAACCGACGACCTGTCCGGGGCGGCGGTGGAGGTGCTGGTTGGGGAGCGGATGGCAATCAATGGGGTCCGGGTGGTTGTAGGGCCACGCTGACCATGACAATGTGACATAAGATAGTGCCACGCCGGCGAGGCGGATCAGTCAAGGCACCTGAACTGAGAAGCCCACACCACAGCCTCGGCACGCGCCTGGGTGTCGTGGTGACGGAAGAGCACCTGGCCGGGGACGAGACGACCGGCGGGAAGAGGCGAAGACGATGACGCAAGGCGAACGCGACGAGACCAAGGGTGGCGGATCCACCCCCGAGGCATCGGCCGAGGAACTGCGGATCACGCACGACTGGGCCAGGCGCCGGTTGGAGCTGTATGACCGCATGGAGCGGGCAATCCGGGACGAAATCTCGTATGCCTTGCGGAGCGCAGCCGACATTCGCAGCGATGTCGAGAAGGATGCCGACGCGTACATGCGTCGCCTGCAGGCGGACCGTCTCCGTCTGCTCGAGGAGATCAGCGAACTTCGCCGGACCCGTCACGAACTCGAGGAAGAATTCAATCGCCGGCGGACCGAGCAGGAGACCGAACTTTCAGTGCGCCTCCGCATCCAGGAGGAGGAGCTCAGCCGCAAGGCATCCGCTCTCGATACGGAACACACCATCCGGCGCGAGCAGATGGACGCGGAACTCGCGAACCGCCGGGCGATCGAGATTGCGGATATCGACAAGTTCCGGTCAGAGGCTGCCAACGCGGTCGAACTGATGATTTCGCGTGCGCAGACCCGCAAGAACGAACTGGAAGAGGAAGCGCGCGCCCTTGAGGAGCGTGTCGGACACATCCAGGGGATGATCGACAACTTCCTGAACAGCCAGATCCAGTCACTGCGTGGCAGCCTGAGTGGGATCCTGCCACCGAAACAGTCTGGTGGAACCTCAACAGAGGCAACCCTGAGCAGCTTGGTAAGTGGCATCCAGGGGACGCGTTCGGCTCCGGCGCGTGCATCCACAAGCATCTCCTCAGATGTAGCCGCGGCTGAACGCGCGGTTGCTGAGGCACGTGCGATTGCCGAGCGCGCGGCTGCTGACCGGGCGGTCGCTGATGCTCAGGCTCAGGCGGAACGCGCGGCTGCGCGTTCCGCAGCGGAAGAGGCGGCTCGCCACGCGTCCGAGGAAGCCTCCCGACGTGCCGGTGAGGAAGCCGCCCGCCACGAGGCGGAAGAGGCATCACGCCGTACTGCTGATGAGGCGGCTCGTCACGCTGCCGAGGAAGCCGCACGCCGTACTGCCGAAGAGGTTGCGCGTCACGCTGCTGATGAGGCGGCCCGTCACGCTGCCGAGGAAGCCTCACGCCGTACTGCCGAAGAGGTTGCGCGTCACGCTGCCGAAGAGGTTGCGCGTCACGCTGCCGAAGAGGCTGCACGTCACGCTGCCGAAGAGGCTGCACGCCACGCTGCCGAAGAGGCTGCACGCCACGCTGCCGAGGAAACCGCACGGGTTGAGGCTGTGAAGGCTCCTGAGGAGCACGGCGAGGCAGCATCCGAACACATCGCTCCGGATGGCGATCTTGCCGACACGGCAATGAAAGAGATCATGGACGGGGGTGGCCCTGATGCACCTGAACCTGATGCTGATCACTCCGATGACGATCAGCACGTCGAGGTTCCCGAGGGCACTGATCCGGATGCCATCGTCCGCACCGCGGTGGTCATTGCCGGAGTTCCCGGGTTTTCGCGTGCCTTGGCCCTGCAACGCACCATTGCGCAGGTTGAAGGGGTCACCGAGGCGAAGGCAAACGGGTATGAGCGCGGGATCCTCACGCTCGAGATTTCCCACAAGGTGGTGGTGCCCCTGCGTGGACGCCTCACCAAACTTGATGGGGTTCGTTTGCGATTTGTCGATGAGACCGACGGCATTCTCAACATGACTACCGACGCCTGATCAGCTGGACGCCCCCATTTGCACCAGGCCGCCTCATAGGGGCGGCCTGTTCCTTTTTCTGCGTGATCCATGAACATCGACCGATCGAGCGCCATCAAGCGACATCAGCGCGTTCCAACCCGGGTGCCGAAGTGGCACTCCGTTGCGATGTGCCAGGCTCATTGGCGATCATGATCCAGCCCGTACGGCGCCTGGCAATCTTGATCGACATGGTGCTGGGAACGGTGTTCACGAAGGGCCCCATAGGGGTTTGGACCGGAAAATTCAGGGGGAACCGGGTGATTTCCGACCAGTTTCCCGGTCTCTCCACCATACGACGGACGGCCTATAGGGGAATCCCCGATAGAGGCGGACAACCCCCACACCTATGCTTCTCCGCAAGGGCACACCACGCGATTTGTCGGTGTGAGATTTGCGGTCGGAG
>CAMDTO010000131.1 GCA_945907765.1 Thermoflexus hugenholtzii JAD2
CTCGTCGTCGTCACATTCATTGCCAGCCTGATCTTCAATCTCGTTATCCCGCCGATCTACCGCACGGAGATCACGGTCTACATCCAGGCAATCATCCCGGCCCAAGTCTCCGGAGCAACGAGTTACTACCCGCAAGACTATTGGCAGACACTGTACTCCGAGTACTTGACCGACGACCTTGGCGTCATCATCAAGACCCAGGACTTCGCGGACAAGCTGGCACGCCGGATTGAGTCGCGGTACGCCGAACGCCTGGAAACCAAGGACATCATCGAGGCTTTCCAGACCCGGAAACTGCATCGCGCCCTGATCATCACGATCACCACTGGCAAGGAAGCCCTGACCAGGCACCTCGCCGAGGCTGCCGATGACGTCCTTCGGACCGAAGGGGCAGCGTACTTCACGCGCGATGGTCGGCAACCGGTGAATGTCAACGTCATCGACCCGCCACGCGACCCGAAAGCCCCCAGCATCATCCGTAGGTTCCTCGATGTCGTCATTCAAGCGGCCGTCGCTTTCGTCGCCGGGGTCGGGCTTGCATTTGTCTTGCACTACCTTGACAATCGAATCCAAGATGCCGACGATGCAACCCGGACCCTCGGTGCACCCGTCCTCGGAGTGATCCCGAGCGACCTCCCGGAACCGCCGATCTTTGCGCCGACGCATCCGGTCATCACCATCCTTGCTCCGGTCATCGGATGGATGCGTCCCGACCCGGCCGTACCGGTGAGGAAGGCTCCCAGCCCGTCCGCGACCTCGGATGGGAAGTCCTCCAAGGACCGAACCGGCAGCAGCGGACAGACGACCCGTGTCACAGCCCGGGCACGTGGCACATCCTGAGATCCTCTCCTGTCCTGACCGGGAATGGGTCCCACCGACGCCACAGTTTCACGCAGGAGGTCACCGCGATGGAGTTCAGCGCCTATGGGCGGATCGTGTTGCAACGATGGCGCGTCATCATTGCCTTGATCGTCCTCGCGACCGTGACCGCCTACGTGACAAACGCCCAAGGCCCGGTTACGTACCGAGCGACCGCGAGCCTTTCCGTGACCCCTAGCATCGTCGAATACTGGACGGGGCAGGCAGTCGAGCGCCTCCTGAACAATTACGCCCTGCAGATCCGTTCGCGACCCTTTGCGTCCCTCGTGGCGAAAGCCGCTGGCCTTCCCGAGGATGCGTTGACTGGCCGCATCCGCGCGGTCGCTGCACCAGGTGAATTCCGCCTTTCGCTTGAGGTCGACGATGCGGACGCTGAACAAGCCTCGATCATTGTCAACCTGGCGGCAAACGCGTTTGTGACCAAGATCCGAACCGAGATTTCAGGGAAGGAACGCCAGGACATCCGGCTCGAGGTCCTCGAACCGGCATTTCGACCAGACAGTCCTGTCAGCCCCAGGCCAACGCGTGCCGGACTTGGGGGCGCCGTTGCTGGAGCCCTCCTTGGCGCCGGGCTTGCGGTCATCCTCACGTTCTGGGACGGCCGGATCTACACGTCCGGGGACGCTGAACGATCCTGGAACGTTCCAGTCATCGGAGCCATTCCATCGACACCAACAATGGTCGGGCGTCCGAACGCTGTCGCCCGGAGGGATGGCCGCGCGTTCTCCCGTGCGACGCCCGCGCGTCCTGGAGGCACCGCGCCACTGGCTGGAACACGCGGTTCACGGTAGTCAAACGCCCACATCACCGACCACGTCGTCGGCAGGGGCACAACCACGAAGGGGCATTCAATGACATCCACCAGTGGCGCCCCCGCTCTCCAAGGCATTGGGACAGCTCCGCGGGGAACGCCCGACGTCATCGTCTACACCGACCCGCGGTCACCGGCCGCCGAGGCGTACCGGACGCTGCGGACGAACGTCCGGGCACTGATACGGCCCGCCGGTGGCCCCCCACTGCGTCAGATCCTCATCACGAGTGCGGGTGCACACGAGGGGAAATCAGAAGCCATCGCGTGCCTCGGCATCGCGTTCGCCCAGTCGGGAATGCGCGTGGTCATCGTTGACGCAGACTTGCGTCGCCCGGCGCAGCACCTCCGATTCAACCTGCCAAATACCGACGGGCTCTCAAACCTCTTCGGAGGCAAGACACCTCGCACACCAACCCTCCAGCCGACGGCCGTTCCAAACCTGCACGTCCTGACGAGTGGGACGGAACCGGAAAGCCCCGCGGACATCCTGGCATCTTCCGAGTTGGATCGCATCATGGACCAAGCGGCCCGCGACGCAGACCTTGTCCTGATCGACTGTCCGCCAATTTGCGCGGTCGCAGATGCATCGGTCCTCGCAACGCGCGTCGAAGGAGTTATCGTGGTCGTCGGGGCCGGCGTGGTCAAGCGTGACCTCGCGAGACACGCGCGAGCGCAACTGGATGCGGTCCGTGCAAATGTGATCGGCCTGGTGGTGACGAACGCACCATATAACGAGCGCACGTTCGCAAGCTACTACGACGAGACTCCCGTCACCCCTGCCTGATCGGGCAGCCGGCCGGCCGGCCGGCCTTGAGTAGTCACACTCGACACAGCGTGACCGCGTTTTCGAGTGTCATGATGGCGCTCGGCAACTTCCGCATGACGATGCCTCCGTGAGAATGGTCAGAGAGCCACCACGAGCCTCGACCCGTACGCGACGTTCCGTCACCCTGAACAGCAGAACCCTCGTGGACGCCGCAATTTCCTGATCGCTCCGTCAATGTGAAGGATTCGATGGCGTGTGGATCGGATGCGCTACATCCCTCACCCGAAATCGGACGCCATCACGCCAACTTGACATCTCCTCTGGGCATCGCGTTGGTCATCGCGTTGGGCATCGCCGCAACAATCCATGTCTCCGTATCCGGTATCGCGGTCGCCACCCACGAGCGTCCGAAGTCACCAATGGACACCACTGTCCTGGACCACAACCAGCCGGTCCTACCGGATGGGACACCAAGGGCCCGGAGTGCCGAGGACGGGAACACCGACCTCGGGCTAAAGCCGACGGTGCCGACCTATGATGGAAGCGGTCGCATCTGGACGCGGACTTACCTGCCCGACACGAGGATAGTTCCGGAACCGCACCCGGCAACCATGATCCTGCACGGCGGTGGCGGGATGAACAGTGGGTACCTCGAACTCGCGCGATGGTGGCGCGACCAAGGCTACGTGTCCATTGCGGTCGACAGTTGTAGCATCCGTGGACTCGCCAAAAACTGGCTCACCGACAACCAGTTCGGCGCGAACATGCATTCGGCCAACGCGGCAGCAACCGCCCGCTACTTGCGCGGACGGTCAGGCATCGACGCCAAAAGGATCTACTTGAGTGGTGGACGCCAAGGGGGATGGACCGTCCTGCGAACCCTCACCCCGGGAACCCGATGCAGTGACGAAGCCACGTCGCTCACAGCCGCGGGAATTGCCTGGTACCCGCTTTGCGACCGCACGGAACCCGGATCGGTCCCATTCGGCCCATTCACTCGCCCGGTCCTGTTCCTGCAAGGAACTGGGGACACTGCCACGCCACCGGAAAGGTGTGCGGACCTCGCCACGGGACCCAATGTCCGCAACCTCGTGTTCCCGGGCGCTCTCCACGCCTTCGACGTCCACGCGCCACCTCGAACCCACGCATTCCGGGAATACCCGGTACCACACGACGCACTTGCGACCGCCCGGGCCCGGGCCGAAGCACTTGGATGGACCGAGACAAAACGGCTTCACGAAACACGATTGTGAGCCGCGTGAACAATGGCCATCGAACAAGTCGATGGCCGTTCACGGTGACCATTCGTTGGAACCCGGTTGCTGGCTTGAGTGACTTGCCTGACGGTGGCGGGAGCGGTGGCAGTCTGAGACGACCAACGCGAGTGTGCCAAGCGTGGTCACGCTTGCCTCGACGGGCCCCGTATCAAGACCAAGCACTCTGATAATCACCTGTGCGATGACACCACCAACCATCGTTGACGCTGCAAGTTCCGCAATCAACGTTAGAGAACCGACAACGCGCATCATCTGAGTGGATCCAGCATTCACGTGGGTGATAGCGCGCTCCACACCACCATTATCGGTTTCCACAAGCATGTTCGGAGATCATTACCGATTATTCCATCGAGGAGGGAAGTGTGGGCGACCAAACAGGAACAGAAGCAGCCAGACAGCGCCCAGTGGCTCGGAAAATAGGCACATGGGGTGGTGGCGGACTTGTATTCCTCATTGCAGCAATCATCCAAGGATGCACCTTGCCGATCCTTGGAAATGGACAGCCGTCTCCGATCGGTTCTGGTCGGTACCGGGCGGACGTCTGGGCGGACAACTGGTTTGCCTTGTACTCGGGAACGATCCTCGTTGGCGAAGACTCGGTCCCCGTCACGACTGAACGTTCATTCAATGCCGAGACGATCTTCTTCGACGCCGAGTGGCCGCTAACGCTCAACCTCGTCGCAAAGGACTCCAAGGAGAATGACACCGGTCTTGAATACATCGGTAAGACGAACCAACAGCCTGGCGATGGTGGTGTCATCCTCCAGGTAACTGATACCCGGACCGGCAAGGTTGTGGCCGTTACCGATGGCAGGACACGGTGCCTGGTCATTGACCGTGCACCACTTCGCCCGGCATGTGCGTCACTCAAGAACCCATCGGTCGCCGATTGCGGTGCAACAATCGGTGAGGAACCTTCGGGATGGAAATCGCCGAATTTTGATGTGACTGCGTGGCTCAAGGCAACCGTCTACTCCGAGGCCGATGTGGGGGTCAAGGATGGTTACCTGGGCATCAAATGGGATCGGTCGGCAAAACTGGTTTGGGCCGGCGACCTCAAGCTTGATAACACGATCTTGTGCCGGGTTCCGTTGTTGACATCCACACCCTAGGAGTTGCCTCAATTCGTGCCAAGTCAAAGACTCCGGAACGGATGGACGCCATCGGCGCGGCGCGTGCCGGCGCGTGCCGGCGCGTACGCCGGTCTGATCCCCGCCGACCTCCAAGCTGAAGACTTCGCGCGCCTTGCACGCTTCCTTGGGTCAGGTGAAGCCCGGCACGTCAATGGCGCGGTCGTGTCTGCCGACGGCGGCTGGACCGCAGCGTAGGTCCGCGTCACGGTCGGGCATCCGGGTCGTTGCCTTTGCTGGCACTGCGCCGGCTTTCCCGACGTCGCACACCTTGGCGGCTTCTGCGACCCATGTACAGCATTAATGCACGTTTGAGCGCTATACATACGAAGATTCGCATTGCGGTTCACGCAGTGGTACCGGGCATCCATGAACACTAGTGATGCAAGCGCGATCAAGACCGCACAACTGGTTGCCATGCGAGCCTGGAACGCAGACCGCGTCGCGCGCCTGAAAGGCATTGCCTCCCACGAAGCGGACCTCAGCGCTGACTTCGAGGCAGCTCGCGTGGCTGAAATTGCAGCAATTACCGATCGAGCCAACTAAGGGTCTGGGTCTCCATCGTCGGGGTTGCCTTGGCCCGTCGAACAGAGCGGGAGGTGACCAATTGCATGATCCCGGTTCCGGAGCGATTACCAGACCGAGTTGGTTATGTCCGCTTGGAATGCAGGTACTGAGAAAGTCGCCGGAGTTGCCCGCGCCACCCAGCCACTGCACGATCGGTCCAATCCGCATCATGAATCCTGTCTCCGGTGACACGCACCTTGGCGAATGGGACCGCGCCAGAGGTACCCGCAGACTCCACGGTTGTCGGGACATCGTAGGGTCCCACGTCCGGGATGAACGACGCTCACCGGACCAGCATATGGCGGCGACCCGGCAGGAAGTCCCCAATCCGGACGTCGACTGAAGTGGCCCGAGGCAACCGCGCCCGCTCCATGAACCGGACCTGATCTGGTGCGACCGCTGCCATGACGTACCGGAGTCCTCAATCGGCGTGAATGGCGTGCGCGCTCACGGTAACCGCGAAACCGTATGGTCCCCACCATGCTGGGAAACCCTCGGCCGTCGTCCAGGCATCCCATGCCGCATTGACAGGCAACCCTGTCGCCGATCAAACTGAACAGTTTCGCTGCGTGTCTCGTGGTCGGCCTGTCTCATGGCTTCTGCGGTCGCGGTGCAGTGCTGCGACGCGGGAGAACATCGCGCATGCTGACCTCAAGAACGACCGGACGAGTGCCACGAGAGAAGGTTGCCGAACCCCACAAGAAGCAAGCGCTGTGCCTCTACGATGGCGTCCACTATGGACGAGACTGCGCACCACCACATGCTGATCTCACGCCTCGCGTCCTGAGCCTCGTCGGTCCTGGCGGCCGAGGCGGACCTACAAACTTGATGGGAAGCGCTTCAAGGAAACGTTGGTGAAGTCGATGCACGAATGCATCGTGGGCAGCGAGGGCCTTGATGCATTCGAGAGCAAGCACCCCGAACTTCTCGAGGCGTCCCAGCTCCCTTGCGACACTCACGTCCAATTGATCAGAGGTCTTGCAACCTAAGCACCGTCCAACTTCGGCCTGAGTAATCCCATGGAAACTCGTGGTCCATCTCCAATCTGGGCCTGAACTGCGGATATGCTTCGCGTCGCGAGTGACCGAGTCGCGATCCGTCCAGGGAGTTTGGCGCCACATGAAGATTTCACGCATCACACCATGGCTTGTCCGCACCACCGGGTCGTTCTGGGGCGAGTACTTCTTCGTCCAGGTTGAAACCGACGAGGGCGTCACTGGATGGGGAGAGATCACCACCACCACCCCCACAGCGAACCGGGCGGTTGCCGGGATGATCCGACAACTCAATTCGCTCATCGTCGGTGAGGACCCGTCCCTGATCGAACGGATCTGGAACAAGATCTTCCGATCGTTCACCTACCTCGGCACGCGTGGCGCCACGTGTCATGTCGTTAGCGGGATCGACATCGCCCTCTGGGACATTCGGGGGCAGGTCCTCGGACTGCCGATACATGCCCTCCTCGGTGGCAAGGTTCGCGATGACATCCTCCTCTACACGCACCCACTCGGATCGGCCCTCCGCCAAGATGACACTCTTGTCGAGGAGATCCGTGCGATCGTCGATTCCGGCCACACAGCCCTCAAGATCGATCCCTTCCCGCACGCACCCGGCGAATCACCGGCGAACGACGATTACCTCGACGGCAGCATGACCCGCGCGGGGGAACGTCACGCCGTCCGCCTGACCGCGCGCATCCGGGAGGTGGCAGGACCAGACGTGGAAGTCCTGATCGATGCCCACGGGCGGTTCAACGTGCCAACGGCAATCCGTCTCTGCCGGGCGCTGGAGGATGCGGCCCAGATTGACTGGTTCGAGGAGCCGGTCCCCGTCGAAAGTTACGGCGCGCTCGCACAGGTCCGGGAGAAAGTCAATGCACCGATCTGTGTGGGTGAACGCCTCCACACCCGGTGGGAGTTCACCACGATCTTCGAACAGAAACTGGCGGACTACGTGATGCCTGACGTGACATGGTGTGGGGGCATCTCGGAACTCAAGAAAATCGCAACGATGGCGGAGACCTACTACATCCCCGTTTCCCCGCACGATGCCAGCGGCCCGATCAATGTCCTTGCCGGGGCCCACGTCATGATGACCGTCCCGAACTTCTACCGACTGGAAACGTCCCGCTACACGCTTCACAAGTACGACGAATTCATCGAGACACCGCTCGACAATTCCGGCGGGCGCCTCCACCTCACGGACCGACCAGGGTTGGGAGTCACGATGAACATGGAATACCTGCGTGCAAACATCCTGGACGGATTTGGCAATTCATCCACTTGACACGGCCACCGCAATGCGCAAACCCTTGTCGCGAATAAGCTCATGTGATCACTGGTAACATTTCCCCGGGCCGTTGAGGCGTGTCCCGGGGAGTCGCGATCGCGATGAGTGACAGAGTTGTCGTTCTTGGGTGCGGACCAGTTGGCAAAAGAGGCGTTGCGGAACTGGTCCGGCGAGGTACCGAGGTCGTTGCAGGCCAACGTACTGAACCGACCGACCTTCCCGGCGGCGCACGGTTCATGCGCACGGATGTCCTGGACAAGGTCTCTGTCACTGACATGTGCCGAGGGGCAGCCCAAGTTGTCGCGGCTTTCGGGTTTGAGTACGTCGGTCAGGTCTGGCAGCGCAAGTGGCCAGTCGAGATTGGCGCCGTCCTGACGGGTTGTGAAGCGTCTGGCGAACGGTTGCACTTCTTCGATACTTTGTACATGTACGGACCGCAGGGCGGGCAATTGCACGAGGACCTTCCTCTCACGGCAACCGGCACGAAGCCATCGGTGCGTGCAGCGGTACCACGCCAGTGGCGAGATGCCCACGGCAGCGGTCGTGTCCGGGTTGCCATTCTCTGAGCCTCAGACTTCTACGGTACAGATGTTCAGGCATCGCCCATCGGCAATGACGTCATGCGCGCCATTGCTGCGGGGAAATCCGTCTCGTTTGTTGCACCACACGATGTGCTAAACGACTTCGCCTATGTTGCGGATATCCACCGGGCCGTCATCTCGCTGCTTGATGCACCGGACGACGCTTTCGGTCAGGCCTGGCACGTGCCCTGTGCGCCGACGGAAACCGTCCGCGCGATCACCAGGCGTGCAGCACGTGCGT
>CAMDTO010000132.1 GCA_945907765.1 Thermoflexus hugenholtzii JAD2
TCAATCGTGATGGCACCCGTTGGGGGAACGTCCTTCACCACGAAATTCGGCATGCCTTCCGGGGTCACCTCGTTCACGGGGCTGACAACCACACCATACCCATGCGTATACTGCAAACGCTGGTTCACCCACGTCTGAGCCTGCGCACCGAGACGGTCGATTGCCAATTCACGCGCACTCAACATGACCTGCCGAACAACTGGCGGACCTCCCGTCGCCGGAGTTGCGGAGCCCGCCCGTGCCGGTATGGCATAGCGGTCAATATCAACATCATCGAAGGTGTAGTACGGCCGGATGCTTTGCATCTGGTTGTAGGTGTCCTTCAAGGGACGATGGTCCCAAAGGCGGATGTTCGCCATGGTCTCGGTAGCATCGCGCAGGTCTTCGGGGCGGATTGCCTCCTCAGCCGGATAGACCTTTTCGGTGATCCCGTCGATCCCGTAAGCCCGCCTGGTGAATGCGATGTTGTTCGCGATGTAGGGCTTTTCCTGCGCAATCTCTGCCGGTTCCACCTGAAGCTTCTGCACCAGGACCGGCAGGATCCCACGTCCGAGCACCAAGACCGCCACGAAAAGCGCAGCCCCTGGAACCAGCAACGAGAAGTTGCGCCGGAAGATGGTCGCGACGAGCAGGATTGCGCCAAGCCACAATGTCAGCGCAAGCGCCTGTGTGGCCGGAAGGCGAGCGTAGATATCGGAATACGTCGCACCAACCATCCGGTCATTGCGGTTGATCAGGACGTCATAGGTCCCAAGCCACATCGACACGCCTGCAAGGGCAACCAACCCTGCCGTCGCGCCGAGCAGGTGCGTCCGCATCAAGCGTGCTCGGGTGTCCAGGTAGAAGCGGACACGCTCGAATGTCGGGTCAACTGCGTAGAGCGACAGCGCGTACACGCACGACGCTCCCGCAGCACCGATCATCAGCCCGAAGAAAAGCCATGACTGGGCAAGGCGCAACACCGGGATCGTAAATACATATGCAGCAATATCAAGACCGAAAAGCGGGTCGGTGATACCGAAGTCACTGGCGTACCAACTCCGGGCAATCAGCTCCCACGCATCACCACCACCAAGGCCAAGGATGATCGAAACGATTGCCGAGGCGCCGACAATCCATCCCATGGGAATGCGCTCGACACCCTGACGCAAGGCATCCGGGCCGCCAATCGCGGACGCAAGATCAGCGAACGGGCGCGGACCATCATCTTCGGACCCGATGCCAATCCCGCCACCAAAGACTGACCCCGGACCAAACGGCCCGCGACCAAACCCACCGACCTCGACGACACGCGCCGGAAACCGTCCAAGCGTGCGACGTGCGATCGAGAGGGCGAGAACCAGGTTCGGAGTGATCAGAATGAAGCACAGGACCGAGGTCCCGGCAATGGCTGCAAGGCGGAGGCCGATCGTGGTCAGGAATACGGCCGACTGCCCCAGGGAAGAAAACCACAGGTAATCGATATAGAGAGCAATGATCCGGTTGCCAAACGGCAGCACCAGAAGCAGCACGACAAGCAGCCCGATGATCAGGCGTTGAGATGGGCGAAGCATCATGGTGGGCCTTCCGGCGCGCGCACACGGCGCAGCATTGCCCTCAAGTGTGCCCGACGCGACACCCGGGCGGCCGTCGTGCCCATCCGGTTCCGCAAAATCGCCACGGCTTTGCCGTCGTACCCCTCGAGCTGGAAGCGCACCAACGCCCTTTCAGCTCTGCGCATGACCCTAGAGGTGGCCGACGGAGGCCTCTTCAAGGCCAAGGTGATGGCCGAATTCGTGATACACCGTCCGAACCACTTCGGCGCGAACATGCTTCCGGTGACGGCACACCCGAAGGACCGATCGCCGAAATATCACAAGCATGTCCGGCGCAGATGCCGAATGCCCCATTCCGCGGTCTGCAACCGACAACCCGCGGTACATCCCAAGAAGCGAACGGCGCCGGCATGACCCGAACATCACCGCCTCGATCCGGGGCGCCACGCGTTCGACGCTGACGACGAGCGACGCCACCTCCGTGGCAAAGGGTTCTGGCAGCGACTTGATCGCCGTCTGGACCTCACGGGCAAACCGTGCGGCACTCATGCGCAACGGGACCGGCCGACTTGGCATCGGTCAGGGTTCCCGGACCGGGCGGACTGCCGGAGGTGTCTCATCAATGCGCGTCTGGATTGGCCACGAACCGAGCACCTTGAGGGTCATGCTGGCCCCGCGCATGGCTTCAATTGCTTCGTGTACCAGCGGTTCGCCAGGGTGTCCGTCGAAATCCACGAAGAAGTAGTACTCCCAGAGGTCGCCACCTCGGCGAGACGGCCTCGATTCGATGTTCGTGAGGTTCAGGCCACGTTCGGCAAGCTGTCGGAGGACTTCGTGGAGTGCGCCCGGGCGATGCTGGGTGACAAAGAGGATTGCCGTCCGGTCGTTTCCGGTCGGCGCACCGTACGACTTGCCAAGAACCACGAACCGGGTGGTATTGTGGGCGTGATCCTGGATTGACCGCACCAGGACCGGCACTCCGGCCTGCACGGCGGCACCCTCCGTCGCGATCCCGACGCCATCTGGATCAGCAGCGGCCCGTTCGGCCGCACTTGCGGTCGAACTCGTCTCGACGGCCTGCGCGTTCGGGATGTTCCGCGCGAGCCACGCTCGACACTGACCGAGCGCCTGCGGGTGCGAATAGACCCGCAATGCCTGCTCATGCGGCCCGTGACCGACCAAGTGGTGAGTAATCTGCAGTCGGATTTCCGAACAGATCTGCAAGGGTGACTCGACAAACAGGTCGAGTGACCCTCCAACAGACCCTTCCACACTGTTCTCGACCGGCACCACACCAAGGTCCGTGACGCCGCGTTCAGTGAGCGCAAAGACTTCGTTGAAGTTCCGACACGGAACATATTCGACGAAAGTACCGAAACGAACCCTCGCAGCAACCTCCGCAGCGCGGTGGGAGAAGGTGTTCGCCGGCCCGAGATACGCGATTTTCAGCGACCGTTGCAGGTCGCGGGAAGCCGACAGGATCTCACTCCAAATCGTTCGGATGTGCCGGTCCGTCAGTGGCCCGGCACTCGCGGTCTGGGCGTTGCTGATCACTTCCTGTTCACGCCCCGGTTGGTAGGTCGGAGCGTCATTGGTTCTCTTGACGCTCGCCACCTGAACCGACATCGAGGCGCGTCTGTTGAGGAGCGTGATCAAATCTCGATCGATCGCGTCGATCTCCCGACGGATGCCCTCGAGGGTCGTTGGCAAGTCGTTTGAAGACCCTGCGGACGCACCCGCGCCACCGGCATCGCGTTTGGCGGGCAGTTCAGGTTGCACGTCTGGCATGGCAACGCGCATTCTAGCAACGCAAACGGTTCCCGTCGTCGCGCAACCATGGGGAGAAACCGCAGACCATGCCACGGACCCTCCGACCAATTCTGGCCCTCACGATGGGCGACCCCGTTGGTGTCGGCGCCGAAGTCGTTGCCCGCACCGTCGTCGACCCGGAAATCCGGGAAACATGCCACCCTCTTGTGATCGGCAACCCGGAAATCCTGCGCCGCGCCGCTGGTTGGTGCCACCTCCAACTGCAACTTCACGAGGTCTCCGATCCCTCCCAGGGGTTCGATGGGCCAGATGGTTCAGTGCCAATCTATGACCCGGCAGCAGACTTGTCCGAATCGCTGGTGCAGCTTCCAGTCGGGAAGGTCAGTGAGGTCGCCGGCGATGCTTCTGTTCGGTATGTCATCGCCGCGATCGATCTCGCAATCACCGCTCGGGTCGACGGGATCGTCACCGCCCCGATCAACAAGGAAGCCATAAACGCCGCGGGACATAAATTCGCCGGCCACACCGAACTCTTGGCGTCACGGACCGGAGTTCGCGAGGCGGCGATGATGCTCGTCACCGGAGCGCTTCGCGTCATCCACGTGACAACCCACGTTGCCTTTGCCAGGGTCCCGTCGCTGGTTACGCCCGACAGGTTGGATGAGGTCATCAACCTCTTCCACACAACCCTTCGGGCCCTCGGCATCCAGGCACCCAGGATTGCGGTTGCCGGGTTGAACCCGCATGCGGGGGAGCATGGCCTGTTCGGCAACGAGGACTCAGAAGTCATCGCCCCGGCAATCGGTAGGGCCTCCGGGCAAGGAATTGACGTCTCCGGACCGTGGCCCCCTGACACCGTCTTTGCGCGGGCGGCCCGGGGCCAGTTCGATGGCGTCGTTGCGATGTACCACGACCAAGGGCACATTGCCGTAAAAATGCTTGGCTTCGATGAAGGCGTCAACGTCAGCCTCGGACTTCCAATCGTCCGGACGTCCGTGGACCACGGGACGGCATTCGACATCGCCGGACAAGGCATTGCACGCAAGACCTCCATGGTCGAAGCCACCCGCCTCGCAATCCAGCTTGGTCGGGCCCGCCACCGGTAACGGGGTCGACACACGGGTACTGAAAAAGGCCCGGTTCCACCTGATCCCGAGGTTACAATTCCTGACGAGCGGTCTATTTGACCACCCGATCACACGCTGCGCGGTGAGACGGCCACAGGAAGGTGAATTCGATGGTGCTTGCAATGGCGAAGCCGGGTTTGGTTCCCAACACCAACGCAGATGAATCGGGCAACCCGATCCGCGTGGCGACCGATGTGCGTGCCCCGCAATTGTCTGCGACCCGGGTCCGCACCGAGATCACCCTCCCGTCACTTCCAGAGCTGATAGAGCTGGACGCATTCTCGCAGGATGACCTGCTTGCCTCGATCCTCTTGGGCGAACGCCTCTCTCCCGAAGGTGCACTCTGGCTACTCCGCCATGGTGACACCGAAGCGATCAGGAGTGCCGCTGATCATCTACGCCTCCGCCGGTTCCCCGACGACCGGGCCACCTTCATCATTGACCGGAACATCAACTACACGAACATCTGCGTTATCAAGTGTTCGTTCTGCGCCTTCTATCGGCTGCCCGGTTCCCCTGAGGGATACCGCCGTTCCATGGAGAACATTTTCCAGCGGATCGACGAGGCTATTGCCCAAGGTGCGACCCAGATCATGTTCCAGGGTGGTCATGACCCAGAGCTTCGGATCCAGTATTACGAAGACCTCTTTAGCGCCGTCAAGGCCCGGTACACAATCACCTTGCACAGCCTCTCACCATCGGAGGTCCACCACATTGCGCGGTATTCGCGCCTGACCATTGCGGAAACACTCCGACGCCTCAAGGCCGCCGGCCTCGACAGCCTTCCGGGGGGTGGTGCCGAGATCCTGACCGAGCGTGTCAAACAAGCAATCAGCCCGCTGAAGAATAGTGCGGCGCTCTGGATCGAGATCATGGACGAGGCACACCGCCAGGGCCTGCGGACCACCGGGACCATGATGCTTGGGCATCTGGAAACCCTGAAAGACCGCGTCGAACATCTGGCAGCCCTTCGCGAGTCACAGGACCGTGCCCACGCCAGTTTCGGCCGGGACAGTGGCTATCGTGCGTTCATTCCTTGGACGTACCAGCCAGACAACACCGCACTTGCCGTCCAGGCACCGACCCGCGCGACGTCCGAGGATTACCTCCGCACCCTCGCAGTGTCGCGGCTCTTCCTCGACAACGTCACCCACATCCAAGGCTCATGGCTTACGGTGGGAAGAAATACCGGCCAGACGAGCCTGCGCTACGGCGCCGATGACCTGGGTTCGATCATGCTCGAGGAAAACGTCGTCTCAGCCGCCGGGGTCGTCGAAAAGTGCATGACGAACAACGCCATGATCGAGTTGATCGTCGAAGCTGGTCGGGTTCCCGCACGTCGCGACACCACGTACCGATTGCTGGAAACCTACGACATCGGGAATGACGGATCGTTCACGCCCGCGCCAGTTCCCGAATCGGCAATCGCGTACTGACGGCGACCGTGGCCTGATGGCAAGGCGTAAGCGACCACCACGGTATGCGTCGCAGACTAGTCGACGAAGGTGATCGCGGGCATCGACCTCAAGAGGCCGGCGCCATGTGCGCGTTCGAGATAGGTCAAAAGACCCAACTTCCCTGTCTCGCCCATGTTGACTGACAGATCGTTGACGTACATGTCGACGAAGCGATCCACGATTGGCGTCGTGAGGTCACGGGCATACTGCCGTGAGAATTCGAGCGCCTCTGGGCGGTGCGCAAACCCGTAGGCGATGCTCTGCTTCAGGTGATCCGACACCAGTGCGATTGTCTCGTCGCCGAGCGACTTGCGTACTGCAACCAGCCCAAGGGGCAAGGGCAACCCAGTTTCGGCATGCCACCATTCGCCCAGGTTCCACACCTGCACCAGTCCCAGATCACCATGGGTCAACTGGCCCTCATGGATGACGAGACCCGCTGACACGGACCCATCCTGCACGGCCGTCATGATCTGATCGAACGGCATCGGCACGGGTTCGAAGTCCCGCAGGAACATCCGCAAACCAAGGTACGCACTCGTCAGCAATCCTGGCACGGCGATCCGTGTGCCGACAAGCGACCCGGCATCCACCCGGGTCCGCGCAATCAGGCACGGGCCATAATTCCGGCCAAAACTTGCCCCGTGGGTAAAAACCGCGTAGCGCGAACAGATGAGCGCAAAGGCATGGGCGGACACCGCCGAGATGTCAAGTTCGCCGGCCATTGCCTTCTGGTTCAGCGTTTGGATGTCATGCTGCACAACCGAATACGCAATCCTGCCGGTCTCGATCTTGCCCTCGGTCAGGGCGTAGGCCATGAATGCGTCATCGGAATCCGGACTGTGGCCGAGCACCACCGAAACGCTTGGCAGGGAACGTGGTTCGATCATGTTGATGGAAGACCCTTGTCGCGCGTACGGCGCAAGAACGGCGGAAGGCTGTCACTACTCGTGTCTTCCGGGAGATACACCGCACTGCGATCCGGAAAGGCAATCCGGCGACGGGTATCGCCAGACCGATGATCCCCGAAAGCCGGACGCGGACCTCCCGGATCATCCGCAGAGTCATCGTCGAAGTCTGTTGCAAGTGATTGCCCGAATGCACGCCTGACCGGGACCACTGGCTGAACGATTGTCTCGTCCCCAACGGCGCCCCACCGGTGATCGCGGGCCTGATCTCTTTCATCATGAAGGGTCCGGGGGTGTTCGAGTGACTGTCCTCGGTCAATCGTGCCTTGGCGGGTCGCGCTCGGCGCCGGTGCACGCCGGCCAAACCGGTCGCGAGACGCGGTCATCCCAACCGTCGGCATGCCTGTTGCAATCAGCGTGACGCGCAATTCGGGCACCAGACCAGCATGAACGACCGCGCCAAAGAAGAAATTGACATCCGACGCACACACGCCCTTGATGCGGTCACAAATCTCCATGACCTCGTGCAACGGGATGTCGGCCGGGCCGGTGATATTGAGCAGCACTGACGACGCACCAGTGATCGAGGTCTCGAGTAACGGATTGGAAATGATCGCGTCGACGGCCTGGGTCGTCCGGTTGGGACCCTGACCCTCGCCAATCGCCATGACGGCGGTCCCGGCGTTGGTCATCACCGAACGGACGTCCGCAAAGTCGAGATTGATCAGCCCTGTAATGGTCACCAGATCGGAAATGCCCTGGACGCCATGTCGCAGCATGTCATCGGCAACCTTGAACCCATCGGTCAGTTTGACACGGTGGTCAAGGTCAAGGAGCCGATCGTTCGGAACAACGATCAGTGCATCGACAACCTCGCGGAGAGCAGAGACGCCCTCTTCGGCAAGCTTGCGTCGACGCAAGCCCTCGAAGGTAAACGGCAATGACACCACACCGACGGTCAGCGCCCCGGCAGCCTTCGCCCGCTGGCCAATCACTCCCGAAGCACCGGTCCCGGTTCCTCCGCCCATTCCTGCGGTGATGAAGACCATGTCTGCACCGGCCACCAGTGCGTCGATGTCCTCAATCACACTCTCGGCGGCGCGCATTCCGACTTCGGGATTTCCACCCGCACCGTCCCGCACCGAACCCGATTTGCCCAGATGCAACCTGACCGGCGCTTCGCACCTGCCCAGCGCCTGTGCATCCGTGTTGACCGCGATGAACCGAACACCGGTGACCCCTGCCTCAATCATCCGATTGACGGCGTTGCCACCTGCTCCACCAACCCCGATGACACGAACATCTCCACCCAGACCCGGGGAGAACTCGAGGTCGTTGGTCATCAAAGGATCTACCGGCGCCCGCACACCACGGACCGGCGGTCCGGCACCGACACGTGAACTCATTGGCATTGTGCGTTGGTCCGCCTTCACTGCCCCGGGTTCTCCATCCGCGCTCACTCCCCAAGAGGTATTGCCCCGGTGGAAGCCACAACACGCGTCCCGGCCGGTTCACAGTCGTTCCCACGAGTGGCTACTTCCGCTGGACCACGTCGCAATCCCAGACACGCAACGCGTCCCGCGGAGACCCCTGCCGGTGACTGGACATAATCCTAGCACGCCACCTTGACGTCGTTCCCGCGACCCATTGGGGCACGTTGCGCTTCAGACCGGTTGGTCCAGGGTGTTCAGCACCAGCCCGGTCGTGGGCTTGGGAAAGAAATAGGTCGACTTCGGAGGCA
>CAMDTO010000133.1 GCA_945907765.1 Thermoflexus hugenholtzii JAD2
ATGGCGACGCCATGGCGATCGCCATGGCGATCGGCTTCCCCGTCGCCTGGCCCGTCATCGGCACCTCGTGCGTGCCCGCATGCCTGTAGCCGACCACCGCAAAACCATCGCCGGCATCAATCTGCGCGTCGCGCACCGCCGGGTAGCAAAGAGTCTGCCACGCCTGGTTGCCTGGCGAATGAAGACATCGATCCCCGTGCGGCGCATCACCCCGGATTGCCAGTTCCCGTCATCGTGGAAGTAGGGCGCACTGTGCTCCCGGGTGCACTCCCGCGATGAGGGGATCGTCGCGACGAACGCCCCGGCGAACCGCCTTGTCACCATGTTGCCATGTTGCCATCACGCATCGCCTCGTCCTCCCATCAACGGCCCGCACCCGGTACCCAGACCAAGGCACGGACATCGTTGCTCAGGACATTCTGCTGCCAGAATGGCGGCCAGATCACGCCAAGGAACCGGCGCACCGGGTGCGACTGGTAGATCGTCCAACGGGTCGGGTCGGCTTGGTCGGCAACCGCAAGTCCACCACCCCGAGTGCCGACCCAGATGCGCCCATCCGGCGTGCGGGCCATCGCCTGGATCCACGGATGCGGCAATCCCCCGACGCCAGACGCCGTGACCGACTGCCACCGCAGCGGGTCACGCGCATCACGGCGCTCATCGAGGATCGTCACCCCACCTTCGGTACCGAACCAGATGCGCCCGTCGCCATCCTCGATGATCGCGTGTACCTTCGGGTGCACCAGTTCACTGTTCACGCCCGTGAACGTCTGCCAGTTGGCGTGGTCATACGCACCGAGTGCGGGGGACTTCGCCTGCGGGGTGAAGACCGCCGCCCCGTTCCCGGTGCCAATCCAGATCCGCCCGCGTCGGTCCCCAGTGATGGTGAAGACAAGGGTGTCCGGCAGGACGCCATCGGTGTTGTAGCGTGTCAATCCAACAAGCCACGACCCATCACCACCACCCTGCACCGCCGTCGCGGCCCACTCCACCTCAGCCCGCGCCCCATCGGCTCCCACTGCCGTCTTGGGCGAGAAGACGTTCACCCCCCCGGCCCCACCGAACCACGTCCGTCCGGCACCATCCACGTAGACCGTGTCGAGGATCTGGTGCAGCAAGGGCGCGTTTCGCCCCATGTACTGGTAGGTTCCCCGGCGCGGATCAAAGGCCGCGCCACCATTCGCCGTGGC
Source organism: Thermoflexus hugenholtzii JAD2 (assembly GCA_945907765.1). Lineage (GTDB taxonomy): Bacteria > Chloroflexota > UBA11872 > UBA12225 > UBA12225 > UBA12225. The sequence continues at coordinate 1,191 of CAMDTO010000133.1, forward strand.
CGCCCACGCAACGCCCCGCCGGTCGACCGCCACACCAAAGACATACAAGTCCGGCAGGCTTCCATCCTCGATGGTGTGCACCGTCCACCGGTCGCCATCGAGCGTGGGTGCCTGCACGAGACCGCGGGCCGTCGCAATCCACACCTCACCCGCGGGGCCAACCGCAATCGACCCGACCTCGTTGGATGGCAACGGCGAAGCTGGCCATGCCAGGGACTCAAGCCGGGTCGCTCCCTCACGGTCGACCATCACGCGGTTCACCCCAGACGCCGTGCCGACCCAGAGCGAACCGGGGGTCGCCGTCAGGACTGGAACCTGTCGCGCCCCAGCGAGACCCGAACCAGCGAGTACCGCGAACACTGCCCCGGATACGCCGCCCACACGCACGGCCCAGAACCGAAATCCGGCACGGAAATCACGCCACGCACGGGTGAGTGCCCGGTGTTCGGCCACCGACAGGCGTGATTGGCGCCAACGCCAGAGCGAAACCCCTGCCGACGCCACCATGACCACGAGGGCGACGATGACCATCCCGGCCGGGAACTGGGCGCGCCCAAGCCGTGACGCATTGATCTCAACCGCCACGAGCCCGGCGGCGCCATCGGGCAGGGCCGCCTGGAAGTAGATGGGCGGAGTCAACAGCCCGGACAGGGCCAGGAATCCCGCCCACCACCGTGCCGCCCGGCCAAGTGCCGAGCGCCCCGCACGGTTCCAGAGGTACCACGCAACCGCCGCCCCGAGGAGTGCCACCAGTGGCGCAAGCTGTTGCCACGTCCCAGGCGACGTCAACCGCGCCACGAACGAGGCACCGATCGCCTGGATCCGCGCAAGCACCCGGAAAAGCAAATCAAACAATACGGACATGGGATTCGTGGATCCCCGGAACGACCGGCACCCGGGCGCCAAGGGCTACCATTGACAACGGGTCGAAGCACCACCCGGCAGGGACAACCAGTCCGGCCCGGGAACGGCCCCGCAGCCAACCCGGATACCGTCCAACGAGATCACACCAATGGCAAGCAATCCTGCGCGCGCAGCCTGGACATGCCTGGCAATCGCCATCGCCTTCTGGATCGTGGCGTTCCTCGTCCCGGAAATCCGCGAGTTCGCCGTCGTCAGCGGGCTTGCCTTCTTCTTCCTGATCGGTGGCGTCATCAGTTGGGATGGACGAGGGGGGCACTGACCCCGCAAACGCGACAGGGGCACCCCTCCGGATGCCCCCGCCAGTCACCGCCCTGCCGGGTCGGGGATTGCCTGCTGCGCGCGGTCAGTGACCGAGCGCCTCCTTGACCTGATCGAACAGTGGCCGGTTCTGGCAGACATGCCGGTCCGGCAATCCACCTGTCGCAACACTCGATGTGATCTCATGCGTGCGCCGACGCACCGCCAGACCCGCCTCCACCGACTCACTCGACATGTGCGGCGTCAGGATCACGTTGGGCAAGGCATGCAACGGACTGTCCTTGGCAAGTGGCTCGACCTCGGTAACGTCAAGGCCCGCCCCGGCAAGGTGCCCGGACTTGATCGCCTCGATGAGCGCCGCTTCATCCACGATTGGTCCGCGCGCCGTATTGATCAGGTACGCGCCCTGCTTCATCTGTGCCAGTCGTTCGGCATTGATCAAGTGGCGGGTACTCGCTGCCAGGAACGTGTGCACGCTCACGAAGTCGGAATGCGACAGCACATCGTCGAACGATGCCATCGTCACGCCATATCCGTCAGCCACTTCCTGGGTCACGTAGGGGTCATACGCAAGCACCTTGAAGCCGAACGGACGCAGACGCTCGGCCGTGAGGCGCGCAATCACCCCAAACCCGATCAGCCCGACCGTCTGCACCGAAAGACGGTGCACCGGAACCGGACGCTTCGGGCGACCGCGCTGGTCGGCCCACGCGCCAGACCGAACGAAATGGTCCGAGATCAGCAATTGCTGGTTCATTCCAAGGATCAGCGCCAGGGCGTGGTTCGCAACATCTTCGCTGAACGCATCCGGGATGTTCGCGAACAGGATCCCGTTCGCCGTCGCCGCATCGACGTCAATGTCGTCGTACCCCACGAATGGGCGCAGGATCATGCGGGCATGATGGAACTGCTCGATGTCGTGCGCGGTCAGGCCGACACCCGAAACCACCACGTCAGCCGTCTTGAACGAAGCGTTGACGTTGCCGTGGGCATCGTGGAGTGGTTCCATGTGCAGGTCAAGGCCCTTGGCCAGCAGTGCACCATGGACGGAATCGTTCGGATCGATGCTTCCACTCCCGCCACGGGACGTGAATGCCACCTGGCCAACCTTGTTCCAATGATCCTTGTGCCACCGTGATGGCAACGTCGATGTCGACACGATATCGCTCCCCCTGCTTCCGGCAGGCATCCGGTCGTCCCGGTCTCCGCACTCCCCGGAAGGCGTGGGTATAGTGCCACACTGATGAGTACGACCTTCGCGCCCCACCATGCCGGCCATGCCGGCCATGCCGGGGACGTTGACGCGTACCCCCACGATTACGCTTCCCTCATCGCCCTCGACCACGCGCACCTCCTCCACCCGCAACACCATCCTGCCGACCACGCCGACGCGGTCATCTTCGACCGCGGTGAAGGCGCCATCCTCTGGGATGTCAACGGCAAGCGCTACATCGACGGGTTGGCGTGCCTGTGGAATGTCTTCGTCGGGCACGGAAGGCAGGAACTCGCCGACGCCGGCGCCGCCCAGATGCGGAAACTGGCCTTCGTCAACTCGTATGTCGGGTCATCCAACGAACCGGCGATCACCCTCGCCGCCCGTCTGGCACGCCTCGCACCGGGCGACCACCTCAACACGGTCTTCTTCACCACCGGTGGTGCCGAATCCAGCGACACCGCCTTCAAGACGGTCCGGCGCTACTGGGCCCTGAAGGGACAGCCGGAGAAGTCGACGATCATCTCCCGCACCAACGGGTACCACGGCACGACCATCGGTGCGACCGCCGCCACCGGCCTCGCCGCCTTCCACCCGCATTGGGGCCCACTCGCCCCGGGCTTCGTCATGGTTCCCCCGATGGACATCGACGCCATCGAGTCCGTCATCGCCGCCCACGGTGCCGGAACCATCGCCGCAATCATTGCCGAACCCGTCCAGGGTTCCGGTGGCGTCTACCCGCCTCCGGCCGACTACTTCCCACGCCTGCGCGCCCTGTGTGACCGCCACGGCATCCTCCTGATTGCCGACGAGGTCATCACCGGATTCGGGCGTACCGGAACGTTCTGGGGGCTCGACCAGTGGAACGTCGTGCCAGACGTCATCTCATTCGCCAAGGGCGTCACCTCCGGGTACCAGCCACTTGGCGGGATCATCATCAGCGACGCAATCCGTGCAGTCATCTACAACCAGCCATCGGCAAGCCGGTGGTGGCATGCATTCACGTATTCAGCACATGCGACCTGCTGCGCCGTCGCGCATGCCAACCTCGACATCATCGAGAACGAGGGTCTGGTCGCGCGTGCCGCCACCATGGGAGCACGCCTTCAGGCCGGACTGGGTGCCTACGCGTCCCACCCTGCCGTCCGTGAGGTGCGTGGCCTTGGCCTCATGGGTGCCGTCGAGTTCAACCCCGGGGCCGTGCCCGGCGGCGTCCCAGCCCTCGCCAAGGCAATGCGAGAACGAGGCCTCTTCACCCGCACGCGGAACGACATCGTCATGTTCGCCCCGCCCCTCGTCATCACCGAGGCCGAACTCGACGAACTGCTCGCGATCTTCCGCGAAGCCGTCAACGCCACCCTCGGCCATTGACCCCCAAACCTGCCTTCACGGTTCCGGTCGCGGGTACCGCGCCGGGAGCGCGATGAGGGTTCCGCATCGTCCAAGGTGTGCGGTACCGTTGCCCTGATGGACATCGACCCCAAAGCCATCGCCTCGCGTGACGTCTACCGCCTCCTGATCGGCGGCGTCCTGCCCCGGCCAATCGCCTGGGTCAGCACCATCGCGCCCGATGGCACGCCAAATCTTGCCCCGTTCAGTTTCTTCACCGTCGTCTGCGAGAACCCGCCAACCCTGTGTGTCGTTCCAGCCCGTCGCGGTTCCGATGGTGGGCGCAAGGACACGCTCGTCAACATCGAGGCCACCGGAGAATTCGTCGTCAACATCGTCGGCGAAACCCTTGCCGACGCCATGAACCTCTCGGCAGCCGCGGTTGGCCCGGACGTTGACGAGTTCGCCCTCGCGGGACTTGAGACCACACCCTCCGTGGTTGTCCGACCACCGCGGGTGACCCTGTCGCCGGTGGCCTATGAATGCCAACTGGATCGCATCGTCCATGTTGGCGGCGAGATGCCAGGTGCGGGAAGCCTTGTCCTCGGCACGGTCGTCCGCATCCACGTCGCCGACGACGCATGGGACAACGGGCGCATCCTCACGGACGTGGCGCGCCAGATCGGCCGTGGTGGCGGGGATGACTACATCCGTACCACCGACCGCTTCCGCTTGGCGAGGCCCGTGGTGGCGCCGGACGGGACCATCACGATCCCGCCCCTCGCATAGGAACCCCTTATGTGCTCAGGCCGAGTACTTCCGGATGAAGTCCTCGTCAAGTTCGATCCCGAGACCCGGACCCTGGGGCAACGGCACATTGCCCTCCTTGTCAACCATGATCGGTACCGTGGGTGTATGGGCCGCCGGCCACGGAAACTCGCCCGGCTTGTCACGCATGATCTCGACCCACGGCGAGTTCGGCACACCCGCCGAGAAGTGCAGGTGGGCGTAGGTGCAGATGCCTCCACCACCGTGGTGAGGAACGCACAACTTGGCACGGACCTCCGCCAGCGCGGCGATCTTGCGCAACTGGCCGATCCCCTCCGATACCAGGGCATCCGGTTGCAGGATGTCGTAGCAGTTGCGGTCGAGGAGTGTCCGGAACTCATGGAAGTAGCTGTTGTTCTCGCCACCGGCAATCGCCATGTCCACGCTGGAGTTCAGTTCCGACAGGCCGTCGTAGTCGTAGCGCGACAGCGGTTCCTCAAGCCAGACGAACCCCATCTCTTCCAGTGCCCGGGCCGTGTACTTCGCACGCTTCAGGTCCCAGATCACGCCCGACTGCGATGACGGCGTGACCGGCGTCTGCGCCTGGTTGCCGTCGGCCATGAGGTCCATGCGTCCGTTCGCGGCGTCGGCGACCGCCTTCGCCAAGGCAATGTCCTCGGCAAGCGTGTCGTTATGCAGACGCAACTTGATCGCCCGGAACCCCTCCTGGATGAATCCCAGGGTGTCCTCGGCGCGTTCCTCCGGCGATCCGACCTCGATGGTCGAGGCATATCCCCGGATGCGGTCGGTATAGCCACCCCACAACTTGTAGAGGGGTTGCCCGCAAGCCTTGCCAATGAGGTCCCAGATTGCGGTCTCAAGACCCCACGCCCGGTTGAACTTGCGGATCACCCGTGCGTGCTGTTCCGTGGCAAAGAGGTCCGACCCAATCAGGCGTGCCCCGGCCGCCGCCACGGCGTCGGGGGCATAACTGTGGCCAAACCCCACCAGGCCACTGTCAGAAAAGACCTTCACGACCGTGAACGACGTCGAGGTTGTCACCTCACCCGGATCCCATGCGAACTGCAGGGGACGTGGCGTCGGCACGTTGCGCAAGTGATGCGTCTCGATCCGGGCAATCTTCATCGCAACTTCTCCTGATCCTGCATCTCGTCACACCCGCTCCCCATCGGTGCGGGCCATCGGGCGGGCACTATACTCGACCAACCCACATGCGTTGGCCGACAGACGCACCCTCGATCCCCGGTCACGCCGACCTTCTGGCCACGTCAGCACGGTTCGCGCAGACCGCCGACCTCCATGATCGTGACGGTACCTTCCCGTTCGCGAATTACCGGGCGCTCCACGACCTTGGCTATCTGGCCCGGTCAATCCCCCGTGAGTTCGGTGGTGGCGGGGACAGCATTGCCAACCTCTGCGCCCTGCAGGCGGTTCTCGGGTGGAGTGATCCAAGTACCGCCCTCGCCGTCGCGATGCATCTCCTGTTCATGGGACGCGTCGGCCAGGCCATTGTCGATGGTGATGCGTCCGAGGCAGGTGGATGGGATGCCGCACGCTACCGCCACGTTGCCGATGCCGTCATCCGCGAGGGCGTCCTGATCAATTCGGCCGCGACCGAACCGGAGATTGGCAGTCCATCACGCGGCGGCCGGCCGGCAACCAGTGCACACCGCCTTGCCGGTGGGGGCTACGAGATCACCGGCCGCAAGACCTGGACAACCGGTTCCCCGTTGCTTCGCTTCATCGTTGTCTCGGCAACACTTCTCGCCGATCCCGGCGACGCAGCGTCCGGCACCACGTCTGACGCAATGGCCCAGTTCCTGATCGACCGTGGTCCGATCTCCACCGACGGAACCTTTACCGGGCCACCCGGGACCTCGATCGTGGAGACGTGGGACGCGATGGGAATGCGTGCCTCCGGTTCGCACGACTTCGTCATGGACCGGGTGATGCTCGATGGCGACGGCCTGATCAGTGCCAAACCGTTCGGTCCGCGTGCCCCCGCCGCCCAGGCACCCACGATCACTCCGCCGCCCACGGCCACTTCCGGCGCCGGGTGGGCACTCCTGGTGCCTTCGGTCTATCTCGGAGTCGCGCGGGCCGCCCGGGACGAGGCGATCCGCTTTGCCCGGGACCGTCGTCCCGAACCACTCGGGGGCGCATCCATCGGGTCACTTCCCGTCGTGCAGCGCACCATCGGTGAAATGGAAATGCTTCTCGCCCAGGCCGAAGCGACACTCTTCGGTGCAGCGACCGCGTGGGATCACGCCTCCCAGGCCGAGGGCGCCAACTTCGGTCCAACCCTTGCGGTGGCCAAGTACACCGTCAGCAACCATGCCGTCGCCATCGCCGACCTCGCAATGCGCGTCGTTGGCGGTGCCGGTCTGGCCCGGAGCCATCCGATCCAACGGCATTACCGGAACGTCCGCGCCGGCCTTCATCACCCACCGATGGATGATGTTGCCCTCTCGACCCTCGCCCGCGCCGCCCTCACCGAAGGCGACTGATCAACCCCCGCCAGTCCGCACTTGCCGTGCCCGGAGCACACCCAGGGCAATCCCTGCCAGCAGACCGGCAAGGTGTCCCTCCCAAGAGATGTAGGACCGCGTTGGGATGATGCCGAAGATGATCGAGGAGTACCAGATCATCGTCAATGCCGCGAGGATCAGGGCGACCGGACGCCGTTCCACAACCCCACGGGCCACCAGGTAGCCCAGGCACCCGAATGCAAGCGCACTTGCCCCCTGGTGGACACTGTTTCCCCGACCGATCAGCCAGGTGCCAAGTCCCCCGAGGACCGTCACCGTTGCGATCACCGTGACGAACTCGGC
>CAMDTO010000134.1 GCA_945907765.1 Thermoflexus hugenholtzii JAD2
ATGGAGCGTTCGGCTCGAGTGTTCCTGGGAGTACGCGGTCCTGAAGCGTTGCGAGCTGAGCTAGCCGGATACCGGGAAAAGTTCCTTCGGTCACCAAATCCCGAGGAAACGTATTCGGTACTCACTGATGGCCTTGGCGACTGGGCGGCATACCAGGTTCGTGGCACCGGGCACCTCTGGGTGACACACGGCCAATCAGACATGGTTCCATTGAGCGCGGCCACAGAGGGTGGTGTCGCATACCGAGACGCCAGCTTCTACTACGGCCCGAATCTCGCAACTGCCGGGTGGGGATTGCGGGTGATGGAGTTCGGTGGCTTCGGGCACGCCTTTCAAGTCGAGTCGCTTCCACTTGAAGGCATCTCGTTTTGGCGTCGCGAACGGCCGGTAACGACCAAATGACCGCGTCCGCCGTCAAACCAATTCGGCAACAGCCTTGGCCGTCAAACCCGGAGACGCCCGCATGAAGGACCCCGCGTACGCCGTGAAGTTATCCGTTGTGTTGCCAATCTACAACGAGATTGCTTCGCTTGGCGAACTCGACCGGCAATTGACCGAAGCGATTGCCGGACTGGGATTCCCGTGCGAGGTCATATGCGTCGACGACGGATCATCGGACGGTAGTTGGGCGCGTCTCCAGGAATTTTCTTCGAAGAACCACATGTACCGAATGGTCAAACTCAGACGGAATTACGGCCAATCCGCAGCGCTCGCCGCCGGGGTCGATGTCGCTCGCGGGGAGTTCATCGTCCTCATGGATGCCGATCTTCAGAATGACCCGGCAGACATTCCAAGGCTCATCGATGAAGTTCACAAGGGGTACGATCTGGTCAGTGGATGGCGCAAATCGCGACAGGATTTCTTCTGGTCGCGACGCTTACCTTCGATCATCGCGAATTCGTTGATTGCCAGGGTGACAGGTGTTGATCTTCACGATATTGGATGCACGTTAAAAATCTATCGATCTGAGTACATCAAGGACATCACCATCTATGGAGAAATGCATCGGTTCCTTCCCGCACTTGTAAGACAAGCGGGTGGACGGATAGGTGAGATCGAAGTCAATCACCACCCAAGGAAGTACGGAAAATCCAAGTACGGGATTGAACGAACCGCGAAGGTTGTCCTTGACCTCATGACGGTGCAATTCCTTGGGTTCTTCGGTTCCAAACCGATCTACATTTTCGGCGGTGCGGGTCTCGCCTGCATGATCGGCAGCGTACTCACACTGATTTACATTGTCATCGACAAGATCTTTTTCGGCAAATCCTTGATCGAAAGCCCGCTGCTGCTGCTGTCAGTACTGTTCACCCTCGTCGGAATTCAATTCCTTGTCATTGGCCTGCTTGCGGAACTCATCGTCCGGGTATGGCACGAATCTCAGGGCAAACTTCCCTACAAGATCACAAGGATAGTCTCATCGGGGCGGGCCGAAGCGTGAGGTTCCTCAAGTTTGGAAACGGCGAACGGTGCCCGCCCGGCTCAGCGCATGAGCTTTGCAAGGTGCTTGGGCACACTCCCTTTGGACATCTGCTTCATCATTGACTGCATGTCGCGGAACTGGTTCAACAATTGGTTGACGTCCTGAACCTTGGTCCCGCTGCCAACGGCAATCCTGCGACGTCGAGACCCGTCGATGAGCGATGGCAGAGCGCGTTCCTGAAGAGTCATGGAAAGAATGATCGCTTCGACACGCTTGAACTGTTTCTCATCAAGCGCCTTTGCCATTTCTGGCCGCTTCATCAGCTGGTTCAGCCCAGGGATCATCTCGATGATCGATTGCAACGACCCCATCTTCCGTATCTGTTGCATCTGCTTGAGGAAGTCATCGAACGTGAACTGTCCCTTGACAAGCTTCTTCTGGAGGGAAATCGCTTCCTCCTGGGAATACATGTCTTGGGTTCGTTCGATGAGGGTGAGCATGTCACCCATTCCGAGGATGCGGGATGCCAAGCGGTCGGGATAGAAGGAGGTGAGGGGTTCCACCTTCTCTCCGACACCAAGGAACTTGACCGGTATTCCGGTCACGGCACGAATTGACAGTGCGGCACCCCCACGTGCATCGCCGTCAATCTGGGTCAGAATGAGCCCCGTCAATCCAAGTTGGTCGTGGAAGACTTGGGCCACATTAACCGCCTCCTGACCCGTCATGGCGCTGGCAACGAGAAGGACCTCGTTCGGCTTCACCATGGCCTTCAGTTCAACGAGCTCGGCCATCAACGCTTCGTCAACCTGTTGGCGCCCCGCCGTGTCAACGATCGCAACAGTGTGGCCGTGGTCACGCCCCCACTGGAGGCCTCGCATTGCGATGTCAACCGGGCGCGCTGCCGTTCCCTCCTCGTAGACGTCGCAGGCAATCTGCTTGCCAAGGGTCACCAATTGCAGTACCGCGGCCGGACGAAACGTGTCGCAAGCGATCAGCAACGGACGTTGCCCGAGTTTCCGGAGGGTCAGGGCTAGCTTCGCCGCTGACGTCGTCTTGCCCTGCCCATTCAAGCCGACAAGGAGCACAGGGGCAGGCATCTCGCCCGTCCAGTCGATACGCCCGGGTTCCCCTCCAAGGGTCTCAACCAGTTCTTCGTTGACAATGCGGAGCACCTGTTGCGCCGGAGTGAGGCTCTCGCTGACCTCAACTCCGATGGCACGTTCACGCACACGCTTGATGAAATCACGTGCGACACGGAAATTGACGTCAGCCTCAAGGAGTGCGAGGCGAACTTCCTTCAAGGCCGCGTCTACTTCGGGTTCTCCCAATCGACCCCGGTTTCGAAGGTCCTTGAAGATGCCCTGCATGCGGTCTGTCAACGCCTCGAACATTACATCCTCCGGTACGCCTGAACCTGTCAACCGTGCTGCATGCTAGGTCTACTGCGCGACGAGGCGACATTCAAAACTACGCGAATAGCGCATGCACGAACTCATCGGGATCGAATGGCGAAAGGTCCTCGAGACGTTCTCCAGTCCCGATGAACTTGATCGGCAATTTCAACTCCTGGGCAATCGCAAAGACAACCCCGCCCTTGGCGGAACTATCGAGTTTCGAAAGAATGAGCCCGGTTACTCCGACCGCATGGGCGAATGACTTCGCCTGCACAAGGCCGTTCTGGCCGGTTATCGCGTCCAGAACAAGGAGTGTCTCATGGGGTGCGCCGGGATGCCGACGTTCGACGACTCGCCTGACCTTCTTGAGTTCTTCCATGAGGTTTATCTTGGTATGAAGCCGGCCAGCGGTGTCGATAAGCACCGTATCGGCCCCACGGCCGACCGCCGCCCCGATCCCATCGAAGACCACGGACGCCGGATCGCTCCCCGGAGCCTGGGCGATGACCGTTACCCCGGTCCGATCCCCCCAGATTTTCAGCTGATCAATCGCTCCCGCGCGAAACGTGTCACCTGCGATCAGGATTGGGTGTCGACCACCACCTTGAAAGTAGTGAGTCAACTTTGCGATCGACGTTGTCTTTCCAACTCCGTTCACCCCAATCACCAGAATGATCGCAATGCCGTCCTGGACATCCGGCAGGAAAAGGCCCGTGTCACCAGCTGTCTTGAGCAGTGTCAGTAGCTCGCCACGAAGTGCCAGCTCGGCAGCCTTAGGGTCCTGGAATGGCAGGCGCGCGTGCTGTGACTGCAATTCTTCGATCAGATCTCCCGTGGTGTGCGCGCCGAGGTCGGCTTGGATTAGACGTTCCTCAAGCTCCTCCCAAAAGGCGTCGTCAAGGGATCGCTGTGTCTGGAAGAGACCTCGGACTGCACCAAAGAAGCCCTTGCGGGTCGACGACAGCGATGCCTCAACGGAAGCTGGCGTCGCTGCAGTCGAGCTCGTGTGTGGCTCGGATGGTGGCGGGGCCGCCCTCCTAAAGAAACGCATCATTGGGTGAATTTCGCCTTCGTCTTGGTCATCAGGTCGTACCGAACTCAAGGGGTACCGCCGTCACAACTGACCGTAGTAGCGCATCGAGAGAATTATGATCGAGGACGGCGGGAACCGGTCACACTGACGCCGGTCGTGGGATCTGCGGGAGCCTGCACGGTCACCCGTGATGCGTAGAGAAGTTCCAATTCGGCAAGCGACGTGTACGCGTCGCTACCCCCGTTTGACAGGACGTGCAACCGAACCCAATGGACTGCGGTTTCCGGGACCTCGAACACCGGAACGTTGAGACGGTCCTCGACAGGTTGCGCCTCGTTTGCGCGACCTGATCCTTCCGCTGGTCGGACGGCGGCAATTTTGGCGTGATCGAGTTCCCCCGCCACAAGCAGCGAGTACGGTCCTTCTGGACTGGTCGTCGACACTTCCAACCGAAACTCGCGCACCCAAGTCGACTGAGGTTCGCCAGGGTGGGGACGGATGATCACTCGATTTACGGTCAGGTCATTCGGCAACACAAAGTCGAGTTCCACTGGCATCGCCCCTCCTACCGACCGCCACCCCGGGACCCTCACGGTTGCCCAGGTGTCGATGAGCCGAGAGGGCTGGTGGCCGGTTGCAGACGCAACTGACGCCCGGAGATAGGCGCCGCCAAAAACCGAATTCATGTAGTTGGTCCCGTCAGGACCGGCAAATCCACCGCGCAATGCGATGGCGATCCGTGCGAACTCCTCGGGCGCAAGTTGAGTTTCCGCCATCTCACGAACGAGCAACAGGACAGGGGTTGCAATAACCGTCAGGATGCCCGCGACCACCGCGTACGAACGCAGGTCCTCGCGAGTGGGACGGAGCCTTACCCACCACGGACGGCGCCTTAATGCTCTTGCCAACTCAAGTTGATGCAACTGATCCGCACACCGCACGCAGTTTCCAGCGGCATTAGCGTCTATCGACAGTCCATTGTCACAATGGTCTCGAGGCGTTGCAGGAGATGTTGCTTTGCCGTGAACACGCGACCACGAGTATTCGGAACCGGAGGGCGAAGGGGGCGTTGACTTCAGGCAGTCACCGCAAAACGGGGTCCGGCAACGCGCACACCTTGAGGCTACGAACCTATGCGGATGGTTCACGCATGGGCGACTGCCATCTGCGCGTGGCATCACTCCGGACAGAGCTTGTTGGGGAGCAACCCTTGGGGGCACGATACTAGGATAGCCACACGGCGTGCTCGCGAGTTCTCCGGTGCCGGTCCACAGCACCTCGGTTCGTGGCGTGGTACAAAGGGTATGGGGATGATTGCACCAATGACCGACAACGTCACCTCAGGAAATGCAAGCGCCCACCGCGACCATGCGTCGTCGACGACCGATCGCCCGATCAGGGTCGGGATCATGACTTGCAGCGACCGCGGCGCACGAGGCGAGCGCGCCGATGTGAGCGGGCCAACCCTCCACAACCTGGTCGTCGACCACCTTTCCGGGCAAGTCGTGCAGTATCGGGTTGTGCCAGACGAGCGCACGCCAATCGAGGCAATTCTCAAGGAGTGGGCTGACGAGCACAAGCTCGACCTGATCCTTACCACCGGGGGCACTGGCCTGTCACCACGTGATGTCACGCCGGATGCGACCAGAGCGATATGTGACAGAGAGGTGCCTGCGATCGCGCAAGCGATGTTCTTGGAAAGCCTCCGGATCACTCCATACGCCATGCTGACGCGAGCAACCGCGGGAATACGTCGTCGCACGCTCATTGTGAACTTGCCAGGCAATCCGCGTGCCGTTCAGGAGAATTTCGGAGCGATTGCCGAAGTACTTCCACACGCCATCGACATCATTCGAGGGGTTGACACTCACGCCGCTCATGCCGGACACAGACAGCAACAGCGCGGCGGTACTGCACAATCACAAGCTGTCCTTGAAACCCGGACAGTAAGGCCCGCGCCCGCGCTCAAAGATGGGCCAATTGCCAAGAATGTCGGCGGTCCACCCTGTTGACCGCCGCCGGCAAAGGAGGACCTCCCGTCGCGTAGGTTTTCCCAACGTTGCGACGGCGCAGGTGAGTACGAGACCTCGCTGCATGAGGTAAAGGTTGGTCTCAGGGTGAAACTCGGCCGCGGTTCAATGCCCCCAACGCAGTGAGAGCGGTTGCACGTCGTGAGCAAGCTCGAGCAATCCGGCCAGCGTTGCCGGATGCAGTGGAACCAGCGGGTGTCGGACGTGATCAGATGCGATCACCCCGCCCGCCTTGAAGACCGCCTTCGTCGCACGGAGGCCACACTGTCGGTTTTCGAAATTGATCAGCGGCAGGATGGTCCGATAGGCGTCCGCTGCCCCCAACCGGTCTCCGGCTAAATGCTTGGAAACAACGGGTGCAATGAGATCGGGAAGGAGACCGCTGGGCATCGAGCCTGTCGCGCCAGCATCGAGGTCCGCCATGAGTGTGATGCTTTCCTCACCATCGAAGGGTTCGGCAACCGATGTGCCTCCGGCATCGATGAGCGACCTGAGTTTTCCTGCAGCATTTGCAACTTCAATTTTGTAAGCCCTCACCGCCGGAACGGCTTTGGCGAGGCGGACAAGCGTCGCGACATCAAGTGGAGTGCCTGAAATCGGCGCGTCCTGCAGCATGAGCGGGAGGTTGGAAGCCTCAGCGACCGCGCCAAAGTGTTCCTGGATCAGACGCTCGTCGGCCCGAAGAGTTGCTCCGTGGTAGGGGGGCATCAGCATCAGCATCGAAGCTCCCGCCGCCGCTGCCTGCCTCGCACGCATAGCGGCAATCCGGGTGCTGAAGTGACTGACCGTCACAATGACCGGGACGCGCCCCGCAACATGCTCCAAGCACACGTCCATCAGTGTCCGGCGTTCATCGTCCGTCAATGAAAATTGTTCGGAGTAGTTCGCGAGGATGCAGATGCCGGCCACGCCTTGATCGATGTGGCAGTCAAGGATCCGTCGCTGACCGTCAATATCGATGTCACCCAATTCGGTAAAGGGCGTCGGTGCGATCGGGAATACGCCGCGGAGCTGAGGGAGAGCAAGACCAACTCGCATGTTTCGTAATCCTTGTGCTTCGTGATCGGTTTCAGACTGAGGGGTTCGTTTCGACTTCGACGCCTGCGTGCGCGTGCGTCGGGATGGCACACCAGCGGTGGCAACGAGGCACCTTCATCCTTGCCGGGTAACATACCTCACGATGCGTGCCTCTCGGTGGGAGGCCCTTCAACCCGGAGAGGCACGAACGATGGCGCGGATTGTAGTGGCGATGAGCGGCGGGGTTGACAGTTCCGTGGCCGCCGCGCTTCTGCATGACCAGGGTCACGAAGTAATCGGCGTGACGCTGAACGTCTGGCCAGACGTCGCGCCAGATGCTGAGACCAGATCCAAGACATGCTGCGGTGTCTCAGCAGTCGAGGATGCGAGGCGTGTCGCATCGATGCTGGGGATCCCTTACTACGTCCTGAACTTCAAGGATCTGTTCCGTCGGTACGTCATTGACGACTTCGTGAGCGAATACCGTCGTGGACGCACGCCAAACCCCTGCGTGCGATGCAACCAACATGTCAAGTTCCGGCCAGTCCTCGATCGCGCCACTACCTTGGGCGCTGACTTCGTCGCGACCGGTCACTATGTACGCCGAGACATCGACCCACAGACTGGGCGGTACCGCCTGCTCAAGGCCACGGACGCCCGCAAAGACCAGAGTTACGTCCTGTTCCCGATGCAGCAAGATGAACTCGCCCGAACGATGTTCCCCCTTGGTGACTTGTCCAAGGCGGAAACCCGGGCACTCGCAATCCGGTACGGACTTGGTGTCGCTGACAAGGCGGAGAGCATGGAAATCTGCTTCGTTCCAGACAACAAGTACGGGAAGTACGTTGAAGAGGCACTGCCTGACCGGAGCGTCCCCGGGCCGATCATTGACATGAATGGTCGGTACCGAGGTGAACACCCTGGCATCATCCACTTCACCGTTGGACAGCGCCGTGGACTTGGGATTGGCACGAATGAACCGCTCTATGTGGTCGCCATCGAACCCGAACGGAATGCGGTCATCGTCGGGTCGGACGACGATCTTTTCCAGACCCATCTGGTCGCTGACCGCCTTAACTTGGTGGCGCTCCCAACGCTTTCCGGGCCGCTGAGGTGTGCCGCCCGGGTTCGATCACGTATGGCGGATGCCGAGGCGACGGTGTGGCCCGCGCCCGAGATTTCGCCCGATGCGGTTCGCGTCGAATTCGATGAACCCCAACGCGCGATTACTCCCGGACAGGCAATTGTGTTCTACGATGGCGACGTCGTCCTCGGTGGAGCGACGATTGCCTCAACCGGCACGGTTCAGACACTCGGGACCGCTGCTAGGCCGGACCAGAGTGCGCTAACCCCCGCGTGAAGCACGCGCCAACGACCCTTCGCGATTTGGCAGGTTCGACCCAGAACCGCCGGTCAATCGCGCTCGGTACCTCATTCGGCCTCGTGGCACTGTTTACAGCGTGTGGCGCGATTACTGACGACGACGCTTCGCGAAAGGCCGTCGAGTGGTTCGAACTTGAGCTTTCGCGAATTGGTTACTCGCGCGTCGAAGATGGAGTGTGGTCCATCCCTCCGCGCAAAGTCGCGGTAGCGGTTCAAGGAGACGAGCTTGAAGCACAGATC
>CAMDTO010000135.1 GCA_945907765.1 Thermoflexus hugenholtzii JAD2
CCGCGCACTTGACATGTCAGCGACACCGATCGGAAAAATCGAGAGTACCATCTCTCCATTCAAGCGCGAACGGTTCTCGTGGCTATGGACCGCACCTGCATGATCCAGAGTGTGTGAGGCTATACTCGCCCATTGGGCGCAACTGGGTCGAACGCAGGAGTTAGATTGAAACTTGCGTTCTAGAACAAATGTACTGTATGCTCAGGCACAGGAGTTGAAACGACTGTGCCAGAATTCGCCACCGCAACGATCAGCACCAACGACCAATCGGCCCGACCGCGTCGCGAGGAACCTGTACAGATGACCGCGTCATCAAGTGGCAAGACGACTCCCCCAGCAGTAGCCTCAGCCGGCATTCTTGATCGAGGCGAGAAGGCCAGTGCTGAACGCCTCAAGGCGATTGACCTTGCAATCGGCCAGGCAGAAAAGCAGTTCGGCAGAGGCGCCATCATGCGTCTCGGCGACAGCGCAGCCAAAATGCAGATTGAGGCAATACCGACCGGCGCACTCGCTTTGGACCTTGTACTCGGTATCGGAGGTCTACCTCGCGGACGGATCGTCGAGATTTACGGGCCCGAGAGTTCCGGAAAGACGACCCTTGCGTTGCATGTTGTTGCGTCTGCGCAACGCATTGGCGGCATAGCGGCATACATTGACGTGGAACATGCCTTGGATCCAGTCGATGCCCAGAACAGATGCGGTGTCCGAATTGACGACCTTCTGGTGAGCCAGCCGGATACTGGAGAGCAGGCTCTCGAGATCTGCGAAATGCTTGTCCGGAGCGGTGCCATCGACGTTGTCGTCGTGGATTCGGTCGCGGCCCTGGTTCCCCGTGCCGAAATCGAGGGAGACATGGGCGACTCACAACCGGGCCTGCAGGCACGCCTAATGAGTCAGGCCATGCGCAAATTGACCCCAGCAATCTCAAACAGCCGCACCATGGTCATTTTTATCAACCAGATCCGTGAAAAGATCGGCGTGATGTTCGGCAGCCCGGAGACGACCCCCGGAGGCAAGGCGCTGAAGTTCTACGCTTCCGTCCGTCTCGATATCCGACGAACCGACAACGTCAAAGTCGGAACGGACATCGTTGGGATGCGCGCAAAGGTAACCGTTCGCAAGAACAAGGTTGCGCCACCTTTCCGCGTGTGTGAATTTGACATCCTCTGGTCTGAAGGTATCTCTCGGACTGGAAGCCTTCTTGATCTGGGTGTCGAGATGAACATCATCAAGAAGGCCGGCGCGTACTTCAGCTTCGGCGACGTGAAACTTGGCCTCGGGCGCGAGAATGCCCGTGAGTTCCTTCGCCAACACGGCGCGGTTGCTGACGAGATCGAAACCGCAATCCGGGCAAATGCAAAGGCCGGCAAGGTCGCGGCTCCCGCAGCGCCTAGCGCCTAGCGCCGAGTAAACAGGTGGGTCAGAGAGTGGCACGATACGTCGGCACTCTTCGACCCAGCTGACATACGACCACCCCCGGATATACTGAAACCGTGTTCGACATCGGTGTTCCTGAACTGGCGGTCATTGCAATAGTGGCGCTGGTTGTCCTCGGCCCGGAGCGCCTGCCGGAAGTCATGCGCCAGGCTGGCAAGTTGTATCGTCAGGTTTCGACTTGGCGTCAACAGTTGATGGCGGATGTTCAGGAACAAATCCGGGCCGGCATGAAGGAAGTCGAGGAAGTTTCGGCGACCCTCAATTCTGCTTTCCAATTTGGCGACTCCAATTCGGAAACGGAACCCGCACTTCCACCGCCACCCCTTCGTCAAGTGCCGGCCGTCCGCCTTCAACCTCAAAAGGCATATGACGCTGGACCATTCGCACTTGCAGCGTGGTACAGGGATACAGCGCCAGAAGTAGTGCTCGCTCCCGGACCACATATAAACCGGTCTAGGTTGTACGCATTCGAACCAATCGCGTTATCACAAACGACTTCAGACCCATTGTTCGGCAATGCGTATGTCACATCGACAGCATCGCTCGTGTCGCCTGTTCATCCATTTGACGATCCATATGTGATAGGTAATTCAGTCGAAGATCATGGATCGCTCCGGCTGCCGCTGCCCATGATTACCGTTTCAATCGCAACCACCGGAGCAGCCGGGTCCAAATCCGACCCTCCGACAACTCCGCTCGATGTCCGCGAGCATCACGAAGCCACGGTCATCTCGCTGTTCCGGCTTGGCGCACACACGAGGGAGAGCGCCGCAAGAACTCTCGATCTTTCGGCATCGCAGTTCGAGAAGCGCATCGCCGAACTCGATGGGGCTCTGCTCGCACCCGCGTAGTCTTGGTGGGACAAGGCAAACCGTTGGTGGTTGCCTGCTAAGCGCGAACAGTTCGGCGGAAACCAAGCCCAACTCGTGACCCAGCCATGACAATCTGCGCTTTACCTTGGTTTTTACAGCACGAGGACACGCTAACGATTAGGCTCCTAGCAGGCTGAGGGCCTTTTCCAACTGCGGATCCTTGCCGTCCGACATGTTGGTGCGAGTGACCTCAACCACCTCGTCAGGGGCTACTCCGACCTTATTGAGGTTTTCCCCTTCAGGCCCGATGAGCTTTCGCGTCGTAACAGTAATCGCCGAACCATCGGGCAATCCAAACCGGGAGCCGATGCCGACACATCCCGCGGTCGTCGTTCCAACGACACGCGCAACCTTGTAGCGCTGGACGGCCACGCTAAACAGTTCGGCAGCTGACGCGGTGCTGTCACTCACCAGCACAACCATTGGCACCTTGGTCCCAACAAACGTCCCGTCCGGGCCCAGCGCGATCCGGTCCCCTTTACGCCCAACTTCGAACCCGAACGGCCCGTCCTTCAGGAATTTACTGAGAAACGAGAGGAAGACGTTCAGGTCGCCCCCCCCATTCGTCCGGAGGTCGATCACTATTCCCTTTGTGGCCTTCGCCTGCATCGTGCCAATTGCGCCGAGGGCCACATCCTGTGCCGATGCTGAAAAACTGTTCATCCGGATGTACGCGACGCGATTGTTGCCAATCAACCGCGATTCGACCGCGGGTTCTGAGATCGCAACTCGGTTGATCGAGATGTCGCGAGGCTTGTTGTCGGTCGCATGGGCTATGGTTAGCTTTACAGCCGACCCTTCCCTGCCTCGGATCCGAGCGGCAATCTCGTCGAGAGGCATATCTGAAAGATTGACATTGTCGGCTTTGAGAAGTGCGTCTCCTGGTTTGATCCCTGCCTTGCCAGCCGCCCCGCCTTCAATGAGTTCGTAGACGACTGCGGGTTCCCCGGTCTTGCGTTTGATCCGAATGCCAATCCCAGCAAACCGAACGGTTCCATCCATCCGTTGGTTCTGTTCCGCAAGCTGGGTCGGTGTCGTGAAACCGGTATGGCAGTCACCGATCTCCTTGACCATTCCCCGGATAGCGTCGTACGCCGCACCCGACTGGCGCGGAGACGTTCCGCCCAGCGCTGCTGCCTGGGCTAGATAGGCGGTCTGAAAGCTGTTCAGATCCGCCTGAGGGTCGTCTCCAGTGAATTTGGGCGGGTCAACTATTGCGGTGCCCTGAGGCAGTCCACCCACGAAACCATTCCACGCTGCGGCCAGCAGGTTCGTGTAATCGAGTTGCTCGACATACTCGTTCAGAAAGACGAGCCACGCATTTGCAACCAGACCAAGCCCCTCTTCGGGAGTGATCGGTCTCAATCCAGCATTGACGCCGGTTGTGGCAACTGGTGTCTCGCTTACTTGCGCGACTGTCGGAGTCGAACCCACATCCGATGTCATCCGTGGGGTAAACGGGTCAGATGGAGCGCATCCAAGAACAATCCCGAGCGAGACCACCACGCCAACGGTAGCGACCCGAGCAAAAGACCGTTTCAAGCCCAAGTTGGTGGAGTGCCTGCGTGCAATCCCACGAGCGAGCGTGACCAAGACCTTGGAAAGACAACCAGTAGCACGCCGTCGCTCATCCATCGGGCGGATAATACCGGAGTGCAGTTTTCAGGTAAGACCGATGCAACATACAATCCCATCGAACCACTGAAGCCAAAGGCAGAACGCGCTCCATTCGGCCAATATCGGCATCAGCCCGGTTGTGTCACCAGAGACCTTAAAAAGGGCTACGTCAACAAAGAGAGCCGTCGGTAAAGCGATGGCTCTGATGGCAGAACAATAGCTGCAACGAATACTTAGACAGAAACCGCAGTACGACGGGTCGTTGCTGAGGTCGCTAGCTTCACGGCACGTGCCTTGACACGAGCCTTTTCACGGGTCTTCCGACGCTTCTTCAATGCCACACTACGTCGCTTGTTCATAATGACCACATTGTACAGTCTGGGCAGATGACGGGTACTGAAACATCATTGGCCGGACCCTTGCAGCCCGGAACTTCGGTTAGCTTTGGATCACTGGATCGGCTAGCGCGTCATGCAACCACCGTTGGCGGTTTTGCCTCGGTTGCCATTGCGATCGGGAGTAGGAGCGGCACCGCGTGGCAGTCGGTGTACGGGCACGCCGAATTGACACCAGAGACACGGTTGCTTCGCGCCAGCCATCGGTTTGACCTTGCGTCTCTCACGAAAGTATTCGTCACGTTACCCCTTGTGCTACAAATGATCGATGCCGGACGCCTTCACCTTGGCCAGCGTGTAGCAACATTACTTCCTGCCTTTGAGGCCGGTGGCAAGGATGGCATCACAATCGGCCACCTCCTGACCCACACCTCCGGATTGCCCGCGCACATCCAATTCTGGCAGACTGCCACGAGTCCCCTTGACGTCAGGAGAGCTGTCCTCGCCACGCTCCCTGCATCCGCTCCAGACGTCGACGTCGTTTACTCGGACTTGGGCTTTATGACCCTCGCATTCATTCTTGAGGAAGTCACTGGCCTTGCCCTCGATGAACTTGCGTCGCAGAACCTTTTCGAACCTCTCGGACTTAGCGAGACCGGGTTCTGCCCAGGGGCCGATACGTCATGCGTGGCGACCGAGGTCGTCACGGAGCGTGGTGGAACGGTCGTTGGCAAGGTTCACGACGAGAATGCAAACGCACTCAATGGCGTGGCCGGGCATGCCGGTGTCTTTGCCACCATCGGAGACGCAGCCCGCCTCGCGACAATGTGGGCCCGCGAAGGAAGCAACGACCGCGTTCGATGCCTGAGCAGGGCTTCGGTGAGGGCAGCGATTAGGGATCACACCTCTTGGATCAACCCTCGTGCATCGCGAGGGCTCGGATGGGTCCGTGCCCCGAACCCATTCTGGGCCCCAGTGGATCTCGCATCACCCGGGTCGTATGGCCACACCGGTTTTACCGGTACTTCGGTACTGATCGATCCAGAACACGACGCCTGGGTTGTCCTGCTAACGAACCGGGTCCACCCGACCCGCCACGGTGATACCCAGGCCCGCATTCGCGCACTTCGTGCAAATGTGCACAACGCCGCAATTGCTGCGCTGGTCGGCTAATCGTGCGCACCGGGCGCACCCCTTCGAGTCACGCAGGCCTACGACTCAGAACTGGTGATCTGGACGCCGGAATTTCGTAAGCGTTGCAATTGCACGTCCGGTCTATCGGCAATCCGCCGACTTGTGCGGTCATCATCCGGCCACTTGAATCCCTCGGACATCACCACACCAGCCTCCACAAGCAGCGTGGCGCACATATCAACATCGTCTATGTGGACGTATTCCGCCCCGATGCCTCCATCTGGCGTCTGGTTGTGATAGTTCCCAAGTGGCACACACACCGCACCAGTCGTGTATCCCGCGACAACGTAGGCAGTGGCCTCACAGACACCACCGCTCATGAGTTGGCGTTGCACCCTGTAGCCGGCATCACGGCCACGAATACGATCACGAGCAGCCCGGAGCACCGCGTCGCCCTCGGGATGGAAAGTGGTCGCAGCGTCACCAACGCGGATCACCGGGCCCATTCCCAATTCCGCACCCGGTAGCGACTTGCTTGCTTCAATTGAGATCACGAGTGCGTCGTCCGGGAGACCTCGACGTCGTACAAGCGCGGCTACGCCTACGAGTCCAACCTCTTCGGCACGGGTGAACGCCCCGCAAAGGTCTAATCCGACCCCGGCAGCAGCACTCCGCGCAAGCCACGCCAACGTGATGGCACAACCAGCGAGGTCGTCAGCGGCAGTCAGGTAGAGAAGACCTGTCTCCGCATCAAGTGCGACCGGCCCAGTGTCAAATACTCCGAACGCGCCAGGAACGAGCGTCCCGGCGGCAGCAAGGTGCAACCCGACGCGCGCGTCAGCAACACCCTCAAGTTGGAAAGCACCGAGTACGCACCCTGCGACCTCTAAAACGCCACGCGGATCATCGGACCCATCAGGGGTAAAAAACCGAACCGGGACGGGCGTAGAGAAGGACTCCGGTCTGATCGAACCAAGCAGATGGCCGACAAGCGGCTCGGTGGATACGACTTCGAGCGCCGGGTGATCCATGTGAGCGCTCACAATGAGGGGACGCTTGGCATGACCCAAAGAACTTGCCCCGCGATACCACACGAACACGTTGCCGTCGGCATCGTCGGAGACTTCAAGCCCAAGACCGATTGCAAAACCAACCACCCGGTCAACAATCCGGTCCTCGTGATACGGCGCAGTCGGGACCGCACCCAACCACGCCAATATCTCCACTGCGTCCGTCGGGGTCCCAGTAAACGCTTCGGGATGCACCCGTGACATAGTGCTAGCTCGTCGACTTGCCATCACCGGGCAGTATGACACCTGTCCCCGGGGGAGTCACTGAGACGTGGGGCGCATCTTCCTCGCTACACTTTCCTCAAGATCATGGACGGAGACGTTCAGGTACCGCTTCGAGAATCCCGTTTCACCCGCCGCTGCGCGTTGATCGCGGCCGGGTTGGCCACGCCATGTGTTGCGGCCGCAAGTTTGCCGCTTGCATTGGCGTCGAGTGACAGCCAACAGAAACCACGCGAATTTGGTTTGGACGAGCCGCTCGCGGATGAACGGACGACCTTTGCAATCCAGACATGTCTCGACGCGCGTTCGGATGCCCTCATGCGTGGTGATCGTCAAGCCTTTGTGGCGACTATCGATCAACGCAACCCCACTTGGCGTCGCATCCAGGGGGATGTTTTCGACCTTTCCTCGCGAGGTGGGTGGGGACCCACCGCAACGTTTTCACCAGTCCGGTTGCAGGAAAAGCCACACGGGTATGTAAAGGCTTTCCTCGAGGTCTCGCCGTCTCGTGGTGCGCCGCCTGCCGAATGCACCACGTGGGTCTTCTCGCGACAAGCGGATGGCACCGTGCTGCATGCGGAACCAACCAATGACGAGTTGGGTATGCGTCAGACCACCTCTTTCGGAACCGTCGTGCTTTCCCATTACGACTGGGACGCTGACATTATTGACCGAGTTGCAATCGTCGCTCAATCGGCTTGGACGCGCGTATCTTCGATTATTGATCTGCCCGAAGTCAACCGTCCGATCATTTCGTTGAACCCGACCTATGGCGCGCATTCCGGCCTGCGAGGCTTCTCCACGTGGGCCGCGTACCTCCCAGGGTCCCGGAGCACCGTGCTCTTGCGGTCACTCGAATCGTTCGGGGCAGGGCCAGTTCCAATCACTGAGACCGAAGAGTCTCGCCTGCTGATCCCGCTCGCGCACGAGCTCACCCACTTGGCAAATGATTGCGTTCTCTCGATCGTGAAAATCCCGCACTGGATGTCCGAAGGCCTTGCCGAGTACATCGCCGACAACTTTCGGACACGGGAATTTTCGTCGGCTGTCGCCTCAAACCGGCAATGGAGCCTGGACAAAGCAAGTGAGATCATCGAATGGGGTAGCGATGTTTCACGCGGGTACACCGCAAACGATGTTTCTCTAGCCTACGCGCATGCATCTCACGGAACCCGGTACTTTATCGAACGGTTCGGGATTGCCCGATTCTGGGAACTGGCCCGTGAGTTTGCATCTTCCCGGAGATGGTCCGAAAGTTTCTTCACTGTGACCAATGTGTCCTGGAGCGACTTTGGTGCCGACTGGTTCCGTTGGTCAAAAGGCATCTTCGCCTAGTTGACGCTCTTATTCCCTGCCCCTAAACTGGCCTACAGTATTTCTTCGGGGTTTGGTTGTCACGTTGCAACCTGCCGTATTGCGGCATCGAGCGTGTTGCGCATCAGCACAGCCGTGGTCATCGGAAGGGTTCCACCCGGAACCGGCGAAATCCATCCTGCGATTTCACGTACATCATCGAACAAGACGTCACCGCGGACGGTACCGTCGGTGTCGTATGTCGTGCCGAAGTCCAATACGACTGCGCCAGCTCCAACCATGAACCGATCAACCAGTCCCGGCCTCCCGGCTGCTACACACAGGATGTCTGCTTTCCGGCATTCTTCCGCAAGATCGCGCGTCGCTGTATGGCAGATGGTCACCGTCGCGCCCGCGCTCACCATCATCATGGCGCGTGGTCGCCCGATAACGACGCTTCTCCCGACA
>CAMDTO010000136.1 GCA_945907765.1 Thermoflexus hugenholtzii JAD2
AAAATCGTGCCAGACCGAATTGGCCACCACCCCGCCAACTTCCGCAACCGGGGCAATGTTCACGAACGGGGCATCGCGCACACCCAATACGAGCACCGCAAACGAGAGAACTTGCAGCACAGCGGTCGTAAGAAACAACCCCTCGAAACCAGACAACGCAACCACGCGTCCGGCGCCAAATGAACCAATCAACCATCCAATCGCGAACCCCAGCCGGACGATGTTGGAAATCTCGGCCCCGCGTTCGTCACTCCGATGTCGGAACCAGTCGCCAAGGATTGCGAAGAACAGGGTGAACATGGCCACGCTGATGGCCGCATAGAGCAACGTGCCGATGATGAAGTTTTCGGTCCAGGCAATCGCGATGCGCAGCGGGATCGCAAGGCCGAATGCAACCACCAGCCAAGGCACGCGTCTCCGCGTCCGGTCGGTAACCACACCGTAGCTCAGGCCAAATGCGGTCGTCGCAAGCGATGTCACCAGCGAAATCGTTCCAACCTCTACAGGACCAACGCCAAGGCGTTCGGTTGCCCAAAGTGGCATGAACGGCATCTGGGATCCGAACGCAACTCCCTGGATGATGAGAATGATGAAGATCGACCGGAAGACCGGATCAGTCATCACCGCTTCGATCGCACCACCGGACAGCAACCGCGAAGCCAACCCGGGCCTCACACCTTGGCTCCTCGACGCTCCCGTCACGTTGGATCTCCCGCGGCAAGGAACGCCCGTGCCAGTTCCGTCGCACGCTCACGGTCATCTTCGGCCAGTTCGCCGTCGATGACCAATCCGAGCAGGTAGTCCTTTACTGGCCTGATCCATTGGCCAGGTCCACGGCCGAACAGGTGAATCAACGCGTCCCCATCCAGTGGGCTCTGAAGACGTGCCACATCCTGCGCTGCTTGGAGTTCACGGCATCGTCGCGCAAAGTCGTCGACGCGGTCATTCACGGCCTGGACTTTCTCGGCACGGTAACTCGTCACGTCAGCACGGGAAAGCGCGATCAGATCGTCAAGTTCATCGCCGACCTCACGGATCAGGCGCCGGACCGCCGAGTCGGTCCATGTCGGTTCATACGCATTGATCCGCAAATGCATCCGCACAAGGTTCGTGACCCGCGCGATCAGCGACGCATCCAGGTTGAGGCCTCGCATGATGCGGTTCGCCATGCGTGCACCTACTTCTTCATGCCCAAAGAAATGCACCGCACCCTGGTTCACGGACTTTGTCGGTGGCTTGCCGATGTCATGTAGGAGGGCCGCCCATCGCAGCCCGGCTTCAGCAGGAATGTTCTCGACCACACCCATGGTGTGCTCAAACACATCCTTGTGATGGACTGGCCGCTGGCTCATTCCACGCATCGGCAGGACATCAGGAATGATGCGTTCCATCAATCCCAGATCCGTCGCGAGACGCAAACCCATCGCTGGTCGTGTCGACACCAGGATCCGGCCCATTTCAGCCGCAATCCGCTCGCGACTGATCCGTTCCAGCCCAGCGGCGCCGGTGGCGATTGCAGCGCGGGTCGGTTCCGCAAGCGTGAACCCGAGTTCGCAGACGAACCGTATGCCTCGCAGCAATCTCAGCGGATCGTCAGAAAACCGGGCATCAGCGTCACCGACCGCTCGCACAACCTTCGAGACGATGTCGTCCCTGCCACCGCACGGATCATGGAGTTCGCCCGTGAGCAGGTTGACCGCGATCGCATTGATGGTGAAATCGCGTCGGGCAAGGTCTTCGTTGAGTGACGTTCCGAACTGAACGGTCGGCTTCCGGGTGCCATCCTGATACTGTTCAGTCCTGAAAGTCGTAATTTCGACACCCCAGGTCGCATCGGTCGTCCCACCGGATGGGTCAGGCACCGTGTAGACCAGGCCTATCGTGCCGAACCGTGCACCAACGTCGTAGACCGCCGACGGACGTGAAACGCCCACCATGCGGCGGACTTGATCCGGCGTCGCGTCCGTCGTGAGGTCCACGTCCTTGATCGGCCGTCCGATAAACCAGTCCCGAACCGGTCCGCCAACGACGAAGAGACGATGACCGTGAGCGTGAAAGGCCTGCGCCAATTCCATGAGGCGGTCGTCGATGGGTGTTGCCAGTTCCATATACCTGCCGGTAAGTATCCCTGTCGGCCGAGGCACCGCGATGCCTTGCCCGGGATCATCGACCAATCGTCGAACCGCGGGATCAATCCGTCAGGGTGACCTTGCCCTGTGCGGGGTAATCAACCCGCTCGCGACCCGCTTGGCGACCAAGCAACCTTGCACCTGCCTCGCGAGGATCCAGTGTTCCGTCAATTACCTCTCCCAGTATCGCCGTGATGGGCAATTCAACCCCCAGCTGCGACGCCACATGTAGGGCAGCCCGCGTCGTTGGCACTCCTTCCGAGACCGATCCAGACGTCTCGATCAGGTCTTCCAAGCGCTCACCACGAGCAAGGCGAAGGCCAAAGGCGCGATTTCGGCTCAGTGGGCTTGAACAGGTTGCGACCAGGTCGCCAAGTCCAGCCAGACCCGCGAAGGTCAGCGCCTCGCCACCAAGCGCCTGCCCGAGACGAGACATCTCCGAAAGACCTCGGGTGATCAACGCGGCCTTCGCGTTCTCGCCGGCATCGAGACCTTCGGCAATGCCGATCGCAAGGGCAATCACATTTTTGAGCGCCCCGCCAAGTTCCACACCAATCACGTCATGATGCCGGTAGATCCGCCACGTCGGCGTCGATAGGATCGACTGCACCAACTGGCCAACACGGTCATCCGTACACGCCACCACTGATGAAGCCGGCTTTCCGGAAGCGATCTCGGCCGCCAAGTTGGGTCCGGACAAGGCACAAATCGGATGAGCACTTCCCGTGAACGACGCAATGACCTCGGTCATGCGTAATCCAGTCGCAATCTCCAGTCCCTTGGTGGCACTTACCACCGTCGCCCCTGGTGAAAGGTGCGGCGCAACCAACCCGAAAGTCAGACGCATCGACTGGGCGGGTACCACCATGACCACGATGGACGCGGTAGAGATGGTGTCCTGGAGATCGGCAGAAACCTGCAGGTTGTCAGGCAAGGCAACGCCCTGAACCCGCGGGGATCGTCTTGTCGAACTGAGCAACGATGCCTCTTCACGGGTACGCGCGACGAGCGTGACTGCACGCACCTGGGACGCAACCTGCGAGGCAACCTGCGAGGCCAAAACCACACCCCACGCACCGGTGCCCACCACCGCAAGGTTCGTTGAGCGTGTGCTTGCGACTTCCGGCCTCATTGGTGTCCTGAACGTCAGCAACAGCTTCACGGTGCACTTGCCCCGGAACTTCCGTGCATGGACAATGCACCGCGACCCGCGTACTACCTGCCATTTTGTAAACGCTCTGCCATTTCGTGACGGATACCAATGCCTGAGTTACCTGAAGTCGAGACAATCTGCCGAACCCTCGCCCCCATTTTGGTCGGATCGGCATTCGCCCGCGCCGAGCTTGTCTGGCCAGGTTGCATCGGAAACGGCAGTGCACCCGACTTCGAGGCCTCGTTGGCGGGTTCGATTTGCACTGGCATTTCCCGCCGTGGCAAGTATCTATTGATCGCCCTCGACCATTCACGGTGGTTGGGGGTCCATCTGCGGATGACTGGTCGCTTCACGATGATGGACAGCGGCGCCGACCGCGACCGCCACCTGCGTGCCGTCCTCTACCTTCAGGATGGACGCGAACTCCATTTCATTGATCAGCGGAAATTCGGTCGCCTTGCCCTCGCGTTCGGCATCGACGGCCTACGACACTTCCTCCGCCGACTTGGGCCGGAGCCAGTGATTGCTGCCGCACGATCGTCGGACAGTCACCCCGGAGAGGCGGACGACACTGCGGGTTCTGGGTTCGCGAACGTT
This sequence comes from Thermoflexus hugenholtzii JAD2, assembly GCA_945907765.1. Classification (GTDB taxonomy): domain Bacteria; phylum Chloroflexota; class UBA11872; order UBA12225; family UBA12225; genus UBA12225. Next base: position 3,880 of record CAMDTO010000136.1, read on the forward strand.
CCCGGACCTGACTTCATGACGGCGGCCAGCCTCGCCTCCCGATTCTCCGGTCGACGCGCGCCCATCAAGTCGCTCCTCCTCGACCAGCAATCGGTAGCCGGCCTTGGGAACATCTATGTCGACGAGGCACTCTTCCGGGCACGCATCCACCCCCTGAGGTCGGGAGGCAGTCTCGGGACAGCCGAAATCGGAAACCTCTGCGAAGCGATCCTTGAATCACTTGCGCAAGGCATAGAGAATCGGGGCACTACCCTTTCCGACTACCGTGACGCACTTGGGGGCACGGGATCGAACCAGACGAAATTGCTCGTCTTCCGACGAAATGGCAAACCTTGTCTGGTCTGCGGCACCGAAATCATCCGTGTCCGTGTCTCTGCGCGGGGCACGCACGTTTGCCCGCGATGCCAAGTTGAACCCACTGCCACTTCTGCCGCCGTGCGCCCACCAAGTGTGAAGGGCGACTAGTCGCTCGCAGGGGTCAATCAAAAATATCCCCGTACACTCTCCCCATATGTCGCTCGTATCCGCTTCAAATCTCGCCCGCGCCTACGGTGCCCAGGACATCTTCGCCGACGTCGGATTCGAGATACATGCCCGTGAGCGCATCGCCCTCGTCGGTGTCAATGGCGCCGGTAAATCGACCTTGCTCCGTTTGCTCGCCCGGGTCGAACCTCTTGACCGCGGTTCCCTCTCGCTCCCGCCACGCGACCGCGTTGGGTACCTGCCCCAGGAAGTCACGTTCGCCGAAGGCATGACCCTGCAGACGTACCTGGACGGGGCATTTGCCCGTGTCCGCCAACTGGAGGTCGAACTTCGGGAACTTGAGGACGCGCTGGCATCGCCACCGCCCGGTGTGACGATTGACGAACTGCTTATCCGTCACTCTGATGTCTCAGTTGCGTTCGAGGCCGCCGATGGGTACGCGTACCGCCACCGGATTCATGAGACGCTTGCTGGGCTTGGCATCCCGGAAGCACTCCTCGAACGCGAGGTGACGACATTGAGCGGAGGTCAACGAACCCGGGCAGCCCTTGCCCGGCTCCTACTGAGTGGGAGTGACCTCCTGCTCCTCGACGAGCCCACGAACCACCTCGACGTTGATGCGACCGAATGGCTTGAGGGCTTCCTCACAGGGGTCCGCGCGGCCGTGGTTGTCGTCTCCCATGACCGCTACTTCCTCGACGCTGTCGCAACCCGGACGTGGGAAATCGCCGACGGCAACTTTGAGACGTACACCGGCAATTACACCCAATTTGCGCGTCAGCGAGCCGAACGGGAAGCGCGAAAGCAGCGCGACTTCGCAACCCAGCAGGCGCACATTGCCCGGACCGAGGCCTTCATTCGACGCTATCGCGCCGGGGTCAAGGCTCGTCAGGCACGCGGTCGCCAAAAGCAACTGGACCGCCTCGGGCGCGTCGGACCACCCCGCACACACGGGCAAATGAACTTGGCAATCCGGGCAACCCTCCGGGCGGGAGACACTGTGCTCGCCTTTGAGAACTTAGGCATCGCGCCTGACGCACCGGTCGGGAATGGCTTGCTCGGCCAGACGCCCGGAATGCCGTTCGTTCACGAAACCAATGCCCAGTCCCGCGCATTGGCGCCTTTGGTTCGTGCCCACGAGATCGAAGTGGCCCGGGGAGAACGGGTTGCAATTGTCGGGCCAAACGGCGCCGGAAAAACGACCCTCCTGCGCGTCATCATGGGAGAACTCGTTCCGGTCCGAGGCCGCGTGCACATCGGCTACGGGGTCCAGATCGCTTACTACGCTCAGGCGCATGAGCAACTCGATCCCAAGGGGACCGTGATGACTGAGGTCACCGACGGGCACGCGATGAGTGAAACCGAGGCACGAACCTACCTCGGACGCTTCCTTTTCACAGGCGACGATGTCTTCAAGGCCGTCCGCGCGCTATCCGGTGGTGAGCGAAGCCGTCTCGCACTCGCGAAACTCGCCCTCTCAACCGCGAATGTCCTGATCCTCGACGAACCGACAAACCACCTCGATATCTACTCGCGCGAGGCACTGGAGGGCGTCCTTGACCAGTTCGACGGCACCATCATTTTCGTATCCCATGACCGCTTCTTCATCGACGGTCTCGCATCCCAGATCTGGGAAGTGGCTGACGGGAAGGTGACCCTCCACCGCGGGACGTGGTCGGAAGTTCGCGCCGCGAGACACGACGCCGGGAGACGAACTGCGAAACCGGAAGACCGCAATGCACCGGCGAACGGGGCCACCGTGCCCGAACCGACGAAGCAATCTGCTCCGCCCATAACTCGGTCAACACCTGCCGCAAGACCAACGGCAAACCCGAGGGAAATCCGCGCGGCACGGGAACGAACCGAGAAACTCGGTCGAGAACTTGCGAAACTGGAGACCGATCTGCAGCTCCTCGATCAGGAAATAGATGTGTCATCACGTTCGGGAGACGGCGTCAAACTGGTCGAACTCGGGGCACGCCACGTGTTCGTCAGTGAGCAATTGCGGGCGACTGAGGAGCGTTGGCTCGACGCACAGGCAACCCTTGAGGCGCTTGAGTGCGTGACCGCGTCCTGATTTGTTGCCATCGCCCCTCTTGACGCCGTGGACCACCGACGCTATCGTGACAACTGCCAATGGAAACTGAGAACATCATCCTGATTGCGTTCACCCTGACCATCTTGGGTAGCCTTGCGTCTTTTGTGAACGGGTATCTCGGCGCCGGTCTCGCGACGTTTGCCTGGCTGGTCCTGCTCGGCATCGTGCGTCAACCGGTGGCAGTCACCGCTGAAGTCCTCCAGGTCACGGAAAATACTTGGGCGCCGCACCTCCTCTTGCCACTCACGTTGTTTCTGATCGTTTGGCAGGCGCGTCTACGCGGACGCATCGCACCCCACATCGGTCTCCGTGACATCTTCGGACGGCGGGGCTAGACGGTACCTCCCGTCAGTTTTTGCCGGAGAATCGCGCCCGGTCTGTATCCTGTGACGGGCAATACAAGCGCATCCGAGACGTTTTTGTTACGTCAATAAATGCACGTGTATGACTGATCAGATACTCGAACCGGAAGAGAGAACCGAGCGATCATGGCGAGTCTTGACACCTTGCGCACCCATCTGAAAGGCGTGACAGCCTTCCCGATCACGCCGTTCCACGCGAACCTTGACCTTGACCTCGACGGTCTCCGCCACAACGTGGACTGGATGATCAGGCACGGGATCGTGACCTTGGTCGCCGCCGGCGGAACTGGGGAGCTCTATTCCCTCACGACCGAGGAAACAGAAGCCGTCCACCGCACGGTCATCGAAGCGGCCTCCGGTCGTGCCGCGGTCATCTGTGGAGTAGGCGGGAAACAACGTGAGTCCCAAAAACTCGCTGCAACCGCCGAAAAGGCCGGAGCGAGCGGCATCCTCATGCTCCCTCCCGCGTACGGACCCTCACCCGAGGATGGTTTGCTTGCCTTCTATGCGGGCATTGCGCAGTCGGTCCACATTGGCGTCTTGCCCTATGCCCGCGACTGGGCCGTCTTCACGCCCGAGATGGTCGAGAAACTCGCAACCACGTCACCAAATGTTGTCGCCTTCAAGGATGGTTCGGCTGACTTGCGCCTGTGGGCGCGCATTCGGGCCAGACTCGGCGACCGACTGGTTTGGGTCGGCGGGGTCGGAGACGATATGGTGCACACCTACTTCGCAGCTGGCGCCGAGGGCTTCACCTCCAGTGTCGCGAACTTCATGCCCTGGGTAAGCCAGGAGCTGTATGACACAGCTCATCGTGGTGACTTCGCCGCAACACGTCGCATCTTTGATGAGAAGGTCGCCGAGTTCTACGCAATCCGCGCGCGACGCCGGGGTTTTGAAGTCTCAAGCGTCAAAGCTGTAATGGAACTCTGCGGCTTGCCGGCGGGTCCGGTCCGGCCACCGCTCGGCGCCCTCGGGTCCGAGGAACACGCAATCATCGCTTCCGTTGTGGCACGTCTTGGCCTCGGAGCGAAGAACCCTTAGGCACCATCAAGACACGCCGGACCGTCGCGCGAATCATCACGTGATGCGACGGTCCGAATGACTGACTGAGGGATAACCCGCATGGCACCATCATCAGGCACAGTCGCGAGCACTCCAAAACCAAATGGTTTTCACGGCCGAGTACCTGCTTCACCTCTGGGTTGCTGAAAACCGGATCAAGTACGTCACCAGTTTCTGGGGAATTGTCGACCTGTTGGCAATCCTCCCGGCACTTTTGGCATTCCTTCCAAACGCAGGACTTCGTGTCGTGCGCACGCTGCGGGTGCTGCGGGTGCTGCGGGTGCTGCGGGTGCTCCGGATGCTCAAGTTGATGAAGCTCGCCGCCGATCAGGCTAGGGCGAGTGCCCAACTCGCATCGCGAGGCAAGCCATCGGTCTTCAACGATGCGCTCATCTACTTCATGGCGCTCTTTACCGTGTTGACAATATCCGCAACGCTTGCCTATTTTGCGGAGTTCGACGAGACGGCCGAGGCGACGGCAACCACTTTCAGTTCAATCCCCCAGGCGATGTGGTGGAGCA
>CAMDTO010000137.1 GCA_945907765.1 Thermoflexus hugenholtzii JAD2
CGCGCCGGCAGGCGTGAATTTCTGGATCCGGTTGTTCCCGAACTCAGTGACGTAGACCGACCCACCGGCGTCAATGGCGATTCCACGCGGATACGTGAACCCGCCGGCTCCCTTGCCTGGGCGCATCCCGGTCGCGCTAAATTGCGCCACCAGACGTCCCTCGGGAGAAAGCACTTGCACCCGGCAATTCGAGTATTCAGTCACCCAGATCCTGCCGGCGGGATCAATCGCCACTCCGTTGGGATTGCCGAACTCGCCGGCAACGGTTCCCTTTCTCCCCCACTGCGAAACTGGTGTGCCGGTGCCGGAAACGCGTTGGATCCGGTCATTTCCCCAGTCGGCGATCACCATGGACCCCGATGGCTCGATCACGAGGCCGACCGGCCAATTGAACTCACCTGGTCCGGCGCCACCCCGGCCGCCGGGCGCACCCCACGACGAGATGGGATTGCCGTCTTCCCTAAGCTTTTGAATCCGGTTAGTCCCATACTCACCGACATACACATTTCCCGAAGGATCAAGCGCAATCCCCTCCGGCGCAAGGAATTGGCCCGGGTCCTTGCCGGCACTTCCCCACACTGCGATGGGTTCGCCCACCGGGGAAAGGATTTGCACCCGATTGTTCCCCCGGTCGGCAACGAAGATGCGACCATCACCGGCAATCGCGATCCCATACGGGTTCATGAACTCGCCCGGTCCGCTTCCCTTCCGACCCCATTGAGCGAGTGGCGTGCCGGACGCAGACAGTTTCTGGATGCGATGGTTTCCGTGTTCTGCGACCAAGATCGACCCATCGACGCCAATCGCTATGCCCGCCGGACCATTGAACTGGCCCGTCGCCGGACCGACCCCTCCGGCAACGATTTCCCATGTGCCAGAGACGGCAACGCTGGTACTCGCCTCGGGTGCCCTAATTGCAGTGGCCTCGATTTGGCTCTGGATTGGTCCCCGCCAAAAGGACACGGCCACGCCGGTGACACCGATCCCGACAACAACGCCGATCCCGACAACGACACGTCGTGAGACCAGTGATTGAACCAGACCCAAACGGTCAGTCCGCGAAATGACAGGCTGCCCAATGGCCCGGGCTGACCTCCCGGAACGGCGGTTCCTTCTCCCGGCAGATGCTCTCAGCGATTGGGCAACGGGTGTGGAACCGGCACGCCGGGGGAGGGTTCACCGGAGACGGGACGTCCCCTGTAAGGATGATCCGTTCGCGCTTTCGCTCGACCAACGGGTCGGGGATCGGCACTGCCGAGAGCAGTGCCTTCGTGTACGGGTGCCTTGGGTCGAGATACAGCGCGTTGCGGTCCGCGAGTTCCACGATCTTCCCGAGGTACATCACGGCCACCCGGTTGGAAATGTGACGAACCACTGAGAGGTCGTGCGCGATGAACAGGTAGGTCAGACCAAATTCGCTCTGGAGTTCCTCGAGAAGATTGATGATCTGCGCCTGGATTGAGACGTCAAGTGCGGAGATCGGTTCATCGCACACGATGAATGCAGGGTTCACCGCCAACGCCCGAGCAATCCCGATCCGTTGACGCTGTCCCCCGGAGAATTCGTGCGGGTAGCGGTTGGCGAAGTACGGGTTGAGGCCGACGACGGTCAGCAGTTGCTCAATCCGGTCCTGCTTCTCCTTGCCGGATGCAAGATTGTGGATCTCTAAGGGCTCGCCAATGATGCTCCCAACCGTCATCCGGGGGTTCAGCGACGCGTACGGATCCTGGAAGATCATCTGGACCTGACGTCGCATCTTTCGCATCGGTTCGGTCGCCAACTTCGTCAGGTCCTGCCCGTCAAAGAAGACCTCGCCCGCTGTCGGCTTGTAGAGCTGCAGGAGTGCTCGGCCTGTGGTGCTCTTGCCGCAGCCAGATTCCCCAACCAATCCAAGGGTCTCGCCCCTCTGGATCGTGAAACTGACCCCATCGACCGCCCGGACGGCTCCAACCTTCCTCTGGAAGATCACACCTTGCGTCAATGGGAAATGCATTGTCAGGTTACGGACGTCGAGAAGCGGTGGCGAGGTATCCGGAGACATGGATCTTGAACTGTCTCCTTGCGAGGCGGGTGCTAGTGCCACGTCGTGATCCTCACCATTTCCGGCAGTCCCGGGCAATCGTGCCCAGAACCGTCAATGTCTTCGACCCGCCTCGGCGATTGAACGAGGACGCCCCATCGGCAGTCAGCACTAATCCATCCATCACGCTGATGCCACAACGCCACGCGGGTGCCAGCAAGCGACTTCATGCCCATCGCCCGCGGGCGAGTGAAGTATCGGGCGCGTCGATCGGCACTGGTCATTCGCAAACCCACACCGGGGATGGAACGGGCAATTGTCCGGGAGCTCGATCAAGTCAGGCGGTAGCCCCTCGATTGGCAAGAGGCGTTCGCGTTCGGTCTGGTCAAGGCGAGGCACGCTTCGCAGCAGGCCCATCGTATACGGGTGAGACGGATCTCCGAAGACGGAGAGCGCGTCTGCGCGTTCAGCCACCCGCCCGGCGTACATCACCATGACGTCATCACACATTCCCGCCACAACACCAAGGTCATGGGTAATGAGAATGGTTGCGGTGTTGAAGTCCTTGGCAAGATTGCGAATGAGGTCCAGGATCTGCGCTTGAATGGTGACATCAAGCGCGGTGGTCGGTTCATCCGCGATGAGTAATTTCGGGTTGCAAGAAAGCGCCATGGCGATCATGACCCGCTGCCTCATGCCACCGCTGAACTGATGCGGATAGTCGTCAACGCGTGCCTTGGCGGAAGGGATGCCAACAAGGTCGAGCAACTCGATTGCACGGCGCTTGGACTGCGACCGGTCCATGTTGAGGTGCAACTCCAGGCTCTCCGTCAACTGGCGCGCAACCGAGAGAACCGGGTTCAGCGACGTCATGGGATCCTGGAAGATCATGGCTATCTGCTTGCCCCGGACCTTGCGCATCTCGTTGTCGGGCAATGCCAACAGGTCTCGGCCCTCGAAGATCACTTGCCCGCTGACAATCCGGCCAGGGGGTGATGCGACGAGGCGCATGATCGACATCGCGGTCACGCTCTTCCCGCAGCCGGACTCACCAACAATTCCGAGTGTCTGGCCGGGATAGACATCAAAGGACACTCCATCGACCGCCTTCACGACCCCGTCTGCGGTGAAGAACTGGGTGCGAAGGTCGCGCACCCTCAACAGTGGTGACCTCTGCGTGGCGGCGGATGCACGTTCCTGCGTCGCGGCCTGTGACACTCGTCTGCCCTTCCTGCGCGTCCGGTCCGTGGACGCCCCGCACGCACGGCAAAAACCGACAGCGGCTTGCGAACGCGTGACCGGGTTCGCAGTAGTCGGATTCTAGGGTGGTACTGCGCGGTTGGCAACCGGTATTCGATGAACCGCCCGCGGATGCGGCCTTTTTTGGTCTCGGAACTCCTTTCATGAGTGCCAATCCACGCCTCACCTGTGTAGAGTGTGTTTGCGCCGGTCTTGATAGGGCCGGCCAGTGCCGAACCTGAAAGTCCGACCGCAGGTCGGAAACCCAGTGGTGACCCAACCTGGCGACGTCGCATCAGAGGACCTCAAGGTGGTTGGCAGCATTCCATCGGGGAGGCGAAGTCGTAGCCGCTCGCTGTGGATGTTCGCTGTACTTGGCGTGATCGTGTTGTGTGTGACGGCTGCCGCGATTTGGTGGACCCGGAGTGGTGCGCCTCCTCCCAAGGCCGGGCCGAGGGCAAATGGTGCTTCACCCGTCGCGATGATGGTGATCCCGGAATCAACACCCGGCCCAGTAGTCCTCCTGAACTACGTGGGCATGAGCTACTTCAATGGCGGGCCGGCCGACCCCGTTATCGAACTGAAAGTGATCCTCGACAACCAAGGTGACCGTCATTCGGAGAGCACCAGCATTCGGTGGGAACCCGAATTCGCCAGGGAGTTCACGTTCCTCAAGAGTTCGCCACCTGCGTGGCGGGTGCGGATTGATGAATGGGGATGGGGGGTCTTTGACGGCGATGGCGTGCGACCTCACGGTGATGGCACGTATCTCATTTGGTTCACCACTACCGGATACAAGGTGCGCGAGCCACGGATCCAGGTGGTTGCCAACGGCAACAGGTTTGTCGACGACACATTTGCCATCGCGATGAACCGCATCCTGACGCGCGAACCTGAATTGCAGGGCGTCTTTGAGCGTCAGCCAGTTGCCGGGATTATTGACCGTATTGGTCGGTTTGTTCCGGACGCCGCCGAGACATCTACCTTTGAGTTCGCCGTTGCACTTGCCGCTACGTTGTCTGGGCTCACCTTGGCGGGGACCGTCTTTGCGTTGCTCCGGACACCGGACAGACGCGCCAGATAGCCAATCATCTCGTCCATCATCACACCTCGCTCGGGATAGCCAGGTAGCCAGCGGTCTTTAAAATATCGCGACCGCCATCGTCGCTCTGGCACTCCATGTATTCTCAAACCCACTTTCCATGCGGAGACATGCAGCATGACAACTTCGCCGGCATCAGACCTGCTCTCCCCCGCCCCCGAAGGGAGCCGTCTCGTTGCAATCAACGGTGCGGCCGGACGTATTGGCGAGGTGATGGCCTCGAACCTGTCATCCCGTTACCGACTTCGATTGATCTACAACCGAACCGTTCCCGATAGCGTGGCCGATGCCGTGGCTCAGGCGCGAGTAAGTGGAAACGCGGTACCGATTGGTGGGGGCCATGAGGTTGCCGTCGCCGAAATTGCTGACCTCGATGCAGTTCAACATTCCGTCGCTGGTTGTGACGCAATCCTGCACCTTGCCGCCGTTCCGAGCGTCCACGCGCCATGGGATGCCGTCCTCCACGCGAACATCGTGGGTACCTACAACATTTATGAGGGTGCGCTACGTGCGGGTGTGCCGCGGGTAGTCTTCGCGTCAAGCAATCACGCGACAGGTTTCTACGAGCGTGACGGCATTCCAGTCGGGCCCGACATGCCCGTCCGCCCCGATGGGTACTACGGGGTGAGCAAGGCATTCGGTGAGTCCCTGGGGCGGTTCTATGCTGAGGGACATGGCCTTGCAGTGATTTGCCTCCGCATCGGTTCGTTCCAACCGCGACCGCGTGACCGTCGCCAACTTTCAACGTGGTTGAGCTACCGCGACATGGCGCAGCTCGCTTGGCGAAGCATCGAGACCAAGGAGACCTACGGCATCTTCTATGGCATCTCGGGTAACACTCGCGGATACTGGGATATCTCCAGTGCGCGGGACGTGTTGGGTTATGCCCCAGAGGATGATGGCGAGACCTTCGCTGCCGAGTTTGATCCGGCACCGGCCCGGTCCTGATCGCGTAATTCCGGTTCGGTTACGCAAATTGCGGCGGTCATTGAACCGGATACCCAATCGTTGAGGCATCGAAGCTATGACCACGCCGGACGAGATCGTGACTGCTGCTCGAAGGATCCGCGAAATCCTCGATGCCTACGATCAATCGAACCGATTGATGATTGACCAGGTGTATGGGCAACTGTCGCCCACTCTTGACGACTTCTACGAGGAACGGCTGACCGTCCTCTTTCCCGACCCCGGTGAACACGATGCGCCCGACCCGCAACCGACCATTACGTTGACCCGGGTCATCCCGGCAGGGCCGACACGCTTGGCGCGAAACCTGGGCAGTGTATTTCCCCTCCGGGAGGTCACCGGGATCGTCTCTGAAGCCCTCGCATCGGCTCAGTCCGGGACCACAGCGCATGCGTTGCACAGGCGGCTACGTGATGGCGTGGCGCGCCTCACACCGAGGCAGTTCCGCGGGTCGCAGACGATCATTCTCCTGATCATTCCTGACCAGATTGATGTCGAAACTGTTCTTTCCTGACGGAGTATCCCGAGAACCCCAACGCTGGTTCACCTGTCGTCACAGGTTGCGCCATGCCCACACCGCACGCTGGCCTGCAGTGATTGTGACCATGAGCGCCATGCCCGTGAACCACCAGTTGAGCCAACCCGGCCACAACAGGCAGACGGTCATGAAGATGACCGTCTCGGCACCTTCGATCAGGCCCGACGGCATGATGAGAGACGTCTTTTGGGTGCCACCACTGCGCTCTGACAGTGTGGGTGTCGACCGTTTCTCCAGAAGTGCCGACAGTGCCAGCCACGACACGGCGTTGATGTAGAACGAGCCCAGCAGCAGTCCCAAATGCACCGCTAGCCCATCTGGGTCGGCTGACCCGATCACCAACCCGACCGGCACCGCTGCGTAGACGATGAAGTCTGCCAACAGGTCGAAGTAGCCGCCACGGTCCGACGTGGTCCCTTGTTGGCGCGCAACCGCCCCGTCAAGTCCGTCAATCAGGCGGTTCGCAAGCCAGAGACCGAGGGCCAGATTGTGGTTGCCCACGGCTGCCGAAAGCGCACTTCCGATCCCGACGACCAAGCCAGTGGCGGTCAAGGTTGTTGGGGTAACCGTCCCCAGGGCGCGTGCGAGGGGCGCCAGGGCCACGTCCCGGACCCCCCTGAGGGAAGCGTCAAGCATCGACCGCACACCCTGTCCCGGTGCCCGTTCGGCCGTGAATAGACGAGCAGGCGGATGCACCCATCTTCACGAACCAGGTGCGATCAGTTGCACGGCGGCGCGTCCGTCCTCGCCTCGGCCGATGAAGACTGACCGGTAGCCAGCCGGGACGCGCGCCGGACCATCGATTGCGTAAAGGCGTCGGCGGGACGCCGGGTCCGTGAGTTCGGAACCCCAGTCGACATTCCGGCGGACAACTGGGGGAATCGGCGAAGGGCGCGTAGACCCGTCGAGCACGCCCACCGAGGCTACGTTGGCGTGTCGATAGGATCCGTCGACGGGTGGGGTCACAATCACTTCATCCGCAATCCCATCGTGCACGTCGTGCCAGGCGTGTCGGTATGCCTCGATTGTTCCACCCTGCCATGCCCGAGCGGACTCCTGTCGATCATGGACGAATGTCGATAGCGCCCACGTCGCCATACCGGCGACCGCGACGATGGCCAAGTCTGCGGTGAGTTTTCGGTTACGCGCGAACTGAAGAACCCGGACGAGACCGGCTGCTTCCACGATGATGAGAGCAGGGATCATCGCGACTGCACTGGACGAATCTGCGCGCGCCAGGCTGAGGGCAACGGGAATTGGCGCCAGCAAAAGCCATCCCGCGGTGAGGGCCCAACCGGGGCGCCGCCAATTGCCCGAAACGAGGAGCATCCACAGGCCCGTGGCAAGCAGTGGCACTTCAAGCAATCCGGATTGACCGCCTTCGCCGGCATGACGACGTCGGTTGGCGTCCCCGCGGGTGAAGAGGAAGGTCGGATCGAACACGCTTGCGTACGCATCGACTGCGACGCGGGCCGAGACCAGCGTAGGTGACTGAAGCGTGTCCGTGAACCCCGCGAGCCATTCGAATGGTGGTGGAGGTGCGGCGAAACCGACCCGCCTCGCGACAGTTGCCTCCACAATGACCTCTCGGGCATTCCGGGCCGGTTCGGGGTCAGTGGCAGCAATCCCGTGAGTTGACCACGAGAACACCGAAGCTGCGGTCGACGCGACGACTAGGCAGACGACTAGAGGCCGGGTCGCTCCTGTTGCAAGCGTCAGCGCACGAGTGCCCCGACTCCACCGCAAAATCGAAGCCAGTGCCATGACAAAAGGTGTGACGGCCATCGTTGCGGGATGTGAAAGCGCTGCGACAACGACGCCTCCGATCCCCATCAAACCGAGTGAGACGTGCGAGACGACGTGCCGTGTCCCGGATTGCCTTCGCGTCACTTCGATGACGGTTAGCACCGCAACAATCAGTGCGAGGAGCCCAAGGGAGGCTCCGTCACCCGTGCGGCTGATCTGCAAATGCCAGGCCGAACTGGCAAGCAGACCGCCCGCCCCAATCCCGGAGATCCGGGACCCCGTCAATCGCAAGGCAAGGATGCCCAACGGTCCAGCCGTCAGGGCTCCCGCAAGCGCCGCAGGCAACCGAACCGCCAGCGTCGTCGGTCCCAGGATCGCGGTGAACGGAACTGCAGCCAACGTGAACAAGGGCAGCCCGTAGCCGTCGTTGCGCGGGGACCAAAAGCCAAGGAATGTGCCGTATTCGTCTTTGCCAGTCAGTCCGATCAGCCACGCGTTGAAAGCGACCTTGGCCTCCGCACCGTCCATGCCGGTTGGCACCGATCCGAGATACAACGTCCTCAACACGAGGCCGATCACCGTTGCAACCAGAAGGGAGGTCGCAAAGTTGCGGTCACGCGAGCGTTCTCCGTCATTCGGTCGCAGCAGTGTTCCGGCTTCCTGGATCACCCCAACACGATACCGGGAGGTCA
>CAMDTO010000138.1 GCA_945907765.1 Thermoflexus hugenholtzii JAD2
GAACATTGCGCCGGTAGTGGAAGTTGGCGGGGTGGTGGCCAATTCGGTCTGGCGCGATTTTATGCAGGCACCGATGGCGTGGTACCTGCTTACCACGGTGTGTACTGGGGCCGCATCGGTGGCGCGGATGACCATGCTGCCCTTGTACCTCCGGAATGTCGTCAATGTCGATACTGACTCGGTAGGCATTGTCTTCGGGATTGGGCCGGTCTACGAGATACCGGTCTCGTTGTTGGCGGCGACCTTCGTGCGTCGTTATGGGGTTGTGCCGGTCCTCTACATCGGAATTGCCGCGGGGGTATTCTACTTCGGTGCGATCGCGTTCACATTGACCTTCGCACCATTCCTCGCCATCGAGATCCTTTATGCGATCGTTGTCACCGCAACGTTCGGGTTCGGGATCGTGCACGTCCAGAACTTGCTTCCCAAGCGAGGAGGCACGGCTATTGCGGTGTACAACGCGGCCTCGACCGTCGGACCGGTCGTGGCGGCGCCTGCACTTGGATACGTAGCCGAGAACATTGGGTGGTCACAGGTCTTTGTCATCGCTTCGGTGCTCATGGCGGTGGCGTGTGGAACGTTCATGATGAGCGATCGCGCGGGTCGACGGGCAGGTTTGCTACGATGATTACGGGATCGGATACCCGACTGTAGGCAAGCGCACTACATGCTGCGCAGGTGACGCGGCTGGAGACTTGGGCAATGATTAACGGCGTCGTGATCAGTGAGACCATGCAGTTGGTCTGCGTGTTACTTGTGCTCTTCTTCACGATCGGTGGGATCTACTTCATGCAGAAGTTCACGGGCGTCTAGTCACATCCCGCACCCCAGACGTGAGGGCCACGCCAGCCGCTGTGGGTGAGTGAAAAAGAGGAACGGGGGAGGCTTGCCACTCCCCGTTCTTTGTTACCTTGAGGCTGATGGGGCACTCTCCGTGTGGTTGTCGCTACTTCGCGAAGAGTGCCTTGCTTGCGTCGTACGCAAGATTTACAAACGGGGCCGGATACAGGCCCAACGCGAATATCCCGGCAAGTGCAAGGGTGATCCCGATACGTAGTTCGATCGAGATCGGATCTATCGGAAAGCGCAGCTCCGGTTCCATGCCATCGGTAAGTCGTCGGCGCCACCAAGGGCCGAGGGATGCCGGCGCAACATCGTCGAGAGATTCCGCACCATGGCTGCCATGCGACGATCCGTGGTTGTCCGGAACGTGTGCGGATCCGTGAGCGACTGCGGCTCCGACGAGTACCGGTTCTTCGTGGTGGATTGACGCTGCCTTGATAGCTGCCACGGCGGAAGCGTTCAGGGCGGTCACACCTGCCGGAGACTCCGAGTACATCACACGGATTACCTGCAGGTAGTAATACAGGGAAATCGTGCTGTTTAGGACAGCGATCGCAACCAGCCAAAGGAGGTCAGCGCGGGCGACTGGTGCGAACAGGAAGAGCTTGGTCATGAAGCCCGAAAAGATAGGCATGCCTGCAAGGCTGAACAGTGCCGACATGATGGCGAACGCTGCAAATGGTGATCGGCGTGACAAGCCTGCTAGGTCTGAGATGTTCTCTCTCCCATCGGCAACGACCTGGAAGGCGATGATCCCCCCGAACGCGGCAAGCGTGGTGAACAGGTAGCCGATGAGCTGCAGGATCACGCCCCGGGAGGCTTGTTCGGCGATATCACCGACAGCGAAGAACGCAGCCACACCGATCAGTGCGTACCCGGCCTGGGCAATGCTTGAATATGCCATAAGACGCTTCATGTTTGTTTGCCGGAGGGCGACGACATTGCCAAGTGTCATTGTGAGGACGGCAAGGAAGGCGATCACATCGGACACAGGGCCACGCAACGGCCACAGAGCCATGACGACGAAACGCATGGTGAGGGCGAACCCTGCAGCTTTCGAGGCAACGGAAAGGAATGCGGTGATTGGTGTCGGTGCCCCCTCATAGACATCCGGTGAGTACATGTGAAAGGGAACCGCAGCGACTTTGAACGCCAGGCCGGCGGTGATCATGAGAAGCGCGATCTGCGCGACGGCGCTTGTGGCGACCGAGGTGTCGAGCGCTGCCCTGATATCGGGAAACATCGTGGATCCTACGGCGCCGAACAGGAGGCTCACTCCGTATAGGAGGATTGCCGAGCTGAACGATCCGAGGATGATGTACTTCAATCCGGCCTCGTTGCTCTTCAAGTTGGTCTTGGCGTAGGACACCAACACGTAACTGGAGAAGCTCAGGAGTTCCAACGCGATGTATGCGGTGAGCAGTTCCTGCGCCTGCGCCATCAGGCCCATGCCGAGAACTCCGGCCACCAGGAATGCGTAAAACTCGCCAGGTTGTGTGAAGAACCGCTCGGCGTAATCGAATGACAGGAAGACGACGCCGATGCCCGCGGCCATGAAGATGATGTTGAACAGGTTCGAGTAGTCGTCGACGCGGAGGACGCCTGCGAAAGAGCTGCGGACACCCCACAAAGATGCCTGAGCGCCGATTCCGACGGCGAGACCCATGATCGCGACCCAACCGATGAACCGGTGCCCTCGGCCGTAGACCATGAGGTCAAGGGAGAGGCAGACGAAGATCAGCCCGGTCACGATGAACTGCGGAGCGAGCAGGACATAATCAAGCGTCGCAGGATCAAAGTTGGGCATCGGAAAACCTCTTGTTGCCGGCTCCTGTCGAGATCAACGTACCCCTCCCACCCGCTCGATTACCGGTGCGGCGGAGGCGTTAATCATGTCGAGGAACGGTGTTGGATAGACGCCGACGATGATCAGGGTCAAGACGAGGAAGGCGCCAACAAACCACTCGTTTGGGAGCAGGTCATGCAGTGATGCCCAGCGCTGGCTCAGTGGCCCGAAGAACGCACGCGACACCAGTCGGAGCATGTAGGTGGCAGCGAGGGCCACAGTTGCAACACAAAGGATGCCTACGATCGGGTAGGTCTGGAAGGCCCCGAGGAAGATGAGCAGTTCGGGGATGAACCCCGACAACCCTGGCAGGCCAAGGGACGCGAGGCAGGCTATGGTGAAGAACCCTGTGTACCAGGGCATGTTTCGGGCCAAACCGCCAAAGATGCCAACCTCGCGGGTATGCGCTTGGTCATACATGGCACCGATCATCGCGAAGAAGAGGGCAGTCATGAGGCCATGGCTGACCATTTGCAAGACCGCGCCGTTCAGGCCGACCAGTGACATCGTTGAGATGCCTACGATCACGTAACCCATGTGGCTGACAGACGAATGGGCGATCACGAACTTGAAGTCACGTTGCGCGATTGCCATGACGCCACCGTACACGGCACCGATTGTCCCAAGGGTCACAAAGACCGGAGACCACACCATCGCACCTTCAGGCAGGAGCCAGACGCCAACACGGATGCATCCGTAGGCGCCGAGCTTCATCAATACGCCAGCAGCGACCATCGAGACTGCGGTTGGCGCCGCACCGTGACCATCGGGCGACCACGTGTGAAGTGGCCACATGGCGGCTAGGAACCCGAACCCTATGAAGATGACCGGAAAGAAGATGATCTGGAAGCCCGGTGTGAGAAGGGAATGTGCCTGTGAGGCGAGGTACTCAAGGTCAAAGGATTTCGCACCGGCCTGGACGTAAATGGCAATCATGCCCACCCAAATGAACACGCTTCCGGCGACGTGCATGAGGGTGAGCTTGAGCGCGGCGTAGTTCTTGCGGGTACTACCCCAGATCACTATCAGCGGGTACATCGGAAGTCCGGCGATGTCGTAGGTGAGGAATAAAATGAAAAGGTCGAGGGCAGCGAAGGCGCCGAACACCCCGGCAACCGACACCAGGAGGAGCGCGTAGAACTCCTTCGGGCGGTCAGCAATCTTGAATGAGACGATCGTGCCTGTCAGAAGGACCACCGCGTTGAGAATGATCATCGGAGCTGAGATCCCATCGACGCCCAGACTGATCGTGATCCCGTAGTCCGGTAGCCACTGGTAAGCCTCGCGGAACTGGAAACCGGCCCGATGCCAGTCGTACCCGGCAAACACCAGAAGGGACAACACGAACGAGATGACGCTGGCAACGAGCGCCACCGCACGAATGAGTCCCGGTCGCTGGCTCGGGATCAGCATGATGATGAGCGCTGCTATGAACGGCGCAAGGGTGATCGTCGACAGGTAACCCACTGAGCTTGTCCTTACAGCTAGCGATTGATGGTTTCAGGTTATGTTGGTGACCGACAACTCGAAGTGGTGGGTCCCTACCAGAGTGCGAACCGCATGTCCGGTATTCCGCCCGACATGACCACGCCGATGGCCATGATGCCGATGATGAATCCGAAAGCGTAGTGATAGATGTAGCCAGATGTGGTGAGGCGCAGACGCGCGCCCGCGCCCTGCAGGAATGGCCCGCACCAGTCCACGATGCGATCGTTAAGGATTTTCCGATCAACGGTCGCAGCCATTGCGGCAATTGCAAGCACAACGTGGTCGATGATCCACTGGTACATCTCATCGACGTAGTACTTGTTGTAAAGGGTCTTGTAGGCGGCCGGGAAACTCTCCGAGATGAGGCGAGGTCCGGATACGGGCGTGAGGTACATCAAGGTCGCGAGACCGATGCCAAGCACCCCGGCAAGCGTTCCGGCCCCGGCGAGGACCAGATTGATGTGTTCCTCGATCACTGGACCGAACCGGACGGTCTCGGCGAAGCCCGCAGAAAATCCGGGAATACCGATCCACCCGGCTGCAATCGCGGGCACGCAAATCAGCACAAGGGGAAGTGACATCGTCCACGGGCTTTCGTGGGGCACTGCATGGCGACCCTTGACGTGGTCAGTGGAATGGCTATCATGGTGGTCGCCTGCTGCCGTCGCAACCTGCCACTTGGCCGGTCCGAAGAACACCAGATAGATGCACCGGAACATGTAGAAGGCGGTCAGGAACGCCGTAAGCAGTGCAACGAACAAAGGCAACCAGGCATCGGCTTCATAGGCACCGACGAGGATGGCGTCCTTGCTCCAGAACCCGGCGAGAGGCGCGATGCCCGCCAAGGAAAGTGAAGCCAGCAGGAAGGTCCAGAACGTGACTGGCATCTGCTTGCGCAGGCCACCCATGTTGAAGATGTCATTCGGGTTGCGCCCTGTCCCGCTCAGGACAGGTTCCATGGAGTGGATGACTGATCCGGCACCAAGGAACAGGAGCGCCTTGAAGAAGGCATGGGTGAACAGGTGGAAGAGGCCCGCGGTGTATGCGCCGACACCCAGAGCCATGATCATGTACCCGAGTTGGCTGATGGTCGAGTAGGCAAGGATGCGCTTAATATCGCGTTGGGTCAGCGCGATCGTTGCCCCGAAGATGGCAGTGATGGTTCCGACGGTGGTGATGACTCCCATCGTCGTTGACGACGCATGGAAGACCGGGTACGAACGGCCGACCAGATAGACACCCGCCGCCACCATGGTTGCTGAGTGCACGAGTGCAGAGACCGGCGTCGGGCCGGCCATTGCGTCAGGCAACCAGACATGGAGGGGGAACTGTCCACTCTTGCCCATCGCCCCGAGGAAAATCAGGATGCCGGCAATCGTGACGGTGGCAGGGTCAATCGCGCCGGATTCGACGGCGGCGAATGTTGCCTTCATGTCGAAAGTCCCGGTCTTGATGAAGAGCAGGGCGAGGCCGATAAAGAACCCGACGTCACCGACACGGGTCGTGATGAAGGCCTTCTTGGCAGCCTCGGCGTTTGCCCGCTCCGAGTACCAGAAGCCGATCAGCAGGAATGAACAGAGGCCGACAAGCTCCCAACAGATGTACATCAGCAGGAAGTTGTATGAGAGGACAACTCCGAGCATCGCCGCGGTGAAAAGGGCTTTGACGGAGAAGAACCACCAATAGCGGTTGTCTCCCTTCATATAGCCCGTTGCGTAGAACTCGATCAGGAATGCAAGGAACGTCACCACGCCAAGCATCATGATTGACAGCCAGTCGACCACTAGCGTTGGCGCGAAGACATAAAGGTGTGGCGAGACACCGACCGTGAACCACGGTGTGTCTTCGAAGATCAGATGGAGACCACTGCTCGTTGCGGTCCCTTCAAGATGGGATGACGCATCCGAGAAGACGGCGAGAAATACCAAGAACGCGCCACCGATGGCGGCGAGCGTCGTCAAGGCCGACAGGGCATGCTTTCTGGCGCCCATCTGTCGCCAGATCAGCACGTTGAGCGCAAAGGCACCGATCGGCAGCACGGGCGCGAGCCACGCGTAGTCCACGAGCTACCACCTCATCAAATCGATATCGTCAACATTGATGCTTGAACGCATCCGGTACACCCGCAGGACGATTGCAAGTCCGAGTCCGAGTTCGGCAGCGGCGATGGTCACGACGAAGATCGCAAACACCATGCCATTGATTTGCCCCGGATAGACCAGCGTGCCGAAAGCCACCAAGTTGATGGCAACGGCGTTGAGCATGAGTTCGATCGCCATGAGCACCAGCACGGCATTCCTGCGAGCCATGACACCGTAGACGCCAATGCAGAACAGGGCGCCGGTAAAAACCATGATGTGTTCGATGGGAACCATTCGTTTCGCCTCAGTCGATCATCATGCCGAAGCACGGGGAGCGATTTTGCTGCCAGGTGTGGTGCTGCGCGCGATGGTCAGCGCGCCAAGAAGCGCAACGAGAAGGACCACCGATGCCACTTCGAAGGGAACGGCCCACGTCGAGAAGAGTGCACGACCGAGGTCGACGAGGCTGATGTGACGAGCTGCCCCGGCTACGGGCCACTTGTCTGCAAGTGATGAAACTAGCAAGAGGACGAACAGCGCACCCGAAGCGACGGCACCAAGCGCCCATCCCCGATGGTTGAGTTCCGGGCGTGTCTCAGGTGGCGTAAGCATCAGAGCAAACAGCAGCAGGATGCTCACGGTTCCGCCGTACACAAGGATCTGGATGAGGGCGAGGTAGTCCGCGAGCAGGAGGAGGTAAACCAGACCAGTCATGACGAGCGACAGGATCAGCAGGAGAGCGGCGTAGACGACGCTGCGCGCGGAAACGACGCCAAGCGCTGCGACGAGGGTGACCCCGGCAACGACGTAGAAGGCCAGCGCACTCAGTTCCATGACTTCTCCAATGACACGATGCCGCATCCATAAGCTTGAGCGTGCAGGCGTCGATTCTACATCCGACATCCGACACACCCGACACACCCGACACCCGACACCCGATTTCGACGGTCCGGGCAGACCGATTTGTGACTAGCGATAGGTGGATGGATCGAGGATCCCCGGGGGCGGCCCCACTGGTTCCGGCTTGCCGGTGCGACGGGTCACACCCCTGCCGATCTCGATCAGCTGGTCCTTGTCGTAGACCAAGGTCATGCGGTCGTAGGTACTCAATTCGAAGTGCGTGGACATTTCGTTGGCATCAAATGGACATACCTCCACGCAGATGCCGCAGTAAGAGCATCGGCCAAGGTCGATGAAATAGTCCTTGATGATATTCTTCTTGTTGGTCTTGCCGTCTGTGTACTTGTCTCCGGTAAGCGTGATGCAGTCGTCCGGGCACGAACGCGCGCAGATATTGCATGCAACACAGACGACCTCGTCTACCGCATCGTCCCAAAGGAGGGAAGGTGCACCCATGAACCGCGCCTCGAGATCTGGCTTTTCATATGGATACAGGCGGGTTACTGGTTTGGTCAGGAATGACTTCAGTGTCTGCAAGAAGCCACCGAGAACGCCACGCATCGGTCAAATCCTTTGTGGGTCAGACTGGAAGGCCGACGCTCTGGTTGGTCGGCACGGCGACGGCTCCTGATGTCCGGACGAGCGCAACTGTGGAAGGGCTTCGTCGTGCCTGATAGGTCGCAAGCAACACGGCAGCGAATGCGAGGGTCAATCCGATCCCGATGGCAAACGGCACGAAGCCGAATACCTGCAGGATTGCGGTGAGGATGAAGTTGACGAAGCCTGCCGGTAGAAGGAACTTCCACGCGAAGTCCATGAGTTGGTCAATGCGGAGACGGGGAAGCGCGAAACGGGCCCACTGGATGATCAGGACGAGGACGATCATCTTCCCCATGAAGAACAGAAGCCCGAACTGATCGGAGATCCACCCAAGACCGAGGGCACGCGATCCGGGAAATAGTTCCCATCCTCCGAGGAAGAGGGCGGTCGAAAGTGCCGAGTTGAGGCAGACGGCGGCGAACTCTGCGAGATAGAACATGCCCCAACGCATGCCGCTGTACTCGACGAACGGGCCACCCACGATTTCCGACTCAGCCACGGCAATGTCGAACGGGGCGCGGCTCATTTCTGACATCGTGGC
>CAMDTO010000139.1 GCA_945907765.1 Thermoflexus hugenholtzii JAD2
ATCTGTGCATCGTTCATCGGACCGTCGGTCGCGCCGAAGTCGGCGGTCTGGTCCTGATGCGCCTTGATGCCACCGCCCGAACCGATTGCCTGGTAGTTGATCTGGAGGCTGGTCGCCTTGAGATATTCCTCGGACCACTTGCTGTAGAGAACTGCCGGGAAGGTTGCGCCCGCACCATTGAGCGTCTTCGCGGACTGCGCCGCTGCCAGTCCCGGGGTTAGGAGACCTGCGCCGAGTGCGCCGAATGCCGCGATCCGCCCGCCAATCTGCCGTCGGTTCATGCCTGTCACGGTTGGTTTGCTCCTTGTCGTGCACCACCAGAGTTGGACTGGCGGCGCTGTTCCCCAAGAGCGTTGCCACCCAATGTATCCATACGTCGCGGGCCTGCCATCGTCCCGTTACGTGCGGGGTGCGACCCGGTTACAAATCCGACGAATGGTGGGAGCTGGTTCCCTACAAAAGAAAGAGCCCCGATCCAACGGCTGTCGGATGGGGGCGGTGAACCGGGTGCGAATGGTGTATCAGGAAGGCATCAAGACGGTGTCGATTACGTGGATCACGCCGTTTGTTGCAAGCACGTCGGCTACAACCACGGTTGCGTCGTTGATCTTCACGGCTCCGCCGACGACGGACACCTTCACCTCACCGCCTTGGAGTGTCTTGGCTGCGGTCAGTTTGATGACGTCAGCTGCCATAACCTTCCCGCTCACAACGTGGTAGGTCAGGATCTTCGTTAGAAGAGCCTTGTCAGCAAGAACGCTGTCGATCGTAGCCTTGCCGAGTTTCGCGAACGCGTCATCTGTCGGAGCAAACACGGTCAGCGGGCCGGGTCCGGAAAGGGCTTCCACGAGGCCAGCCGCCTTGACTGCTGCCACGAGTGTCATGAACATGCCGTTGCCCACGGCGGTCTCCACGATGTTTCCGCTTGCCCCGTAGGTTCCACCGCCACCACCGCCGGCGAGCGCCACGTGGATTGGAGAAACCGCGGCGACCGCGGCTGCAGTGGTCGCAACCCGTATTCCTAGTGCGCGCCTGTTCGTCGTTGCCATAGCTACCCTCCGGTGCCCATCCGTTCGGAAGTCCTCTGACTTACTTGTCAGCTTCATGACCACACCCGGTCGCGGGTATAGCCGTCACTTCTCGCTTGGGGGCATAATAAGTATATGGCGGAAATTGGCTCATTGGGGTAGATGTGGCGCTGGGCGGGTTACATGTTCATGTCACGTTTCACGTCGGATTGTCCGGTCACGCCCGTCGCACACCACTGGGCGTCGTGTCGAGTGATCTCGCCGCCGATCCGGGTGTAGTACCCCCCCCAGCGCCCGTCAACGGCAAAGCTACCGATACACGGCCAAACCTCGACATCGCGGTGGCCTCGCGACGTCGCGACAGTGGCCCGCGAAGGAACTGTCAGGACGTGGCGCTGAGACACATAACTTCCCCAGCCAACGCACTGACGCCACGCGTCGTCGTCGAGTTCGGATCCGTGCCGAACCTCCTCACCTTCACGCCCGAACACCTGCTTCAGGATGAACCCGTTGCGCGCGTCAGGCGGTGGGATGGCGTCCACCCATTGCGTTGCGGGAAGGTGAGACCGGATGGTGGCACGATCACTGGTGTCAAAGACCGAATCGTCATCCCGGTGCGACCAGATCCACGCAAGCACGCCCTTGTTCTGGGCAAGCAGCCCGCGCAGTCCGTTCAATAATCGAACCTGGCCCGTCGCCACGGCGGTGAAAAGCATCGTCCAAGCGGGATGGCCAAGAAGCGTTTCGAACGGGAAGTACCGGTAGACCGCATCGACCGGACCCGTCTGGAAGTGAAGCCGACCCTTGACCAGGCGCAGGTTGTCGACATCTCCGACTACCACCTCGATTTCCAGATCCAAGAGCGGGTCCCGAAGCAGCTTGGCGAGTGCCTCGGTTTGGGCAAAGTCTTCGGTATGACTGGCGTCCGTGAAGATGCCAAGTGTCCGAACCTTTCGGTTGGTGGTCAGTGGTTGCGAAAGTCTGCCGAGCGTTGCCCGAGACAGTGCCCGCCCCAAGTGTGTCCCGGCCGGCCGTGCTTGCCTGAGAGTTCGCGGCACGTGATGCCACACCAAGGGTTCGATCGTGATCGTTTCACGCAGACCTGATGGGGTATCCGCATTGTATTCGATAAGTTGCCATGTGCCATGTACATCGAAAAGGAAATCGAAGCGCCCAAGGAGAGGCCGGGTTCCCCGAGGTTCGCGCGTGAGCGGGTCAATGGCGACTGCAGGGAACCCGAGACGTACCAGATAGTCCCGATCCTCAAGGATGTGATCGATCGCGTTGGCAATGATGCGGTCGAATGAATTGGTCAGTCGGGTCAGTGCATCATGCGCGTCCTGGTCAAGTACCAGTGTGGCAAGGGTTGGATATGGTTCGCCCCCCACTCCAAAGTCGGGCATCGGTGCCGTCTCGATGGCACCTGACAGGAATGAACCATAGAGGTGGTCAAGGTGACCGTCAGGCGTCGAGGGCCCGCCCGGAAGGATCCGGAGTGACGCCGGGGCGTTGCCCAGCGGTCTCCGGTTCAGGCCTTCGTCGGCGTTGGTTGCGCTCAAGAATGCCCGCCCCCCGAACGTGATCTGATGGCAATGGCGCATGGACGTGGTCGCAGCGATAGAGTATCCCGCGTGGCACCCTCAAATGGCGCGTACACGATGCGTCTGGCTGACCTGCGCGATGCTCAGGCGATTGCGCAAATCCGCAATGAGGGAATCGAGGACCGTACGGCGACCTTCTTGACGGTCCCACGGACCGCCGGTCAAGTGGAGGCAGGTCTCACCGAACGAGGTGACCGCCACCCAACGGTCGTTGTGGAACGAAACGGGTTGGTGGTGGCCTGGGCGGGTGTCGGCGCGTACCGTTCGCGCCCTTGGTACGGCGGGATCGGAGAGTTCTCGGTCTATGTCGGCCATGATGCCCGGGGATTTGGGGTTGGAACGATGGCGCTTCACGGCCTGATTGGCGCGTGTCGGACGCGCGGGTTCTGGAAACTCGTGTCGCGCCTCTTTCCCGGGAATGCCGCGAGCCGGGCTCTCTACCAAAGTCTGGGGTTCCGCGAAGTCGGGATCTGCCTCCGGCACGCCCGTCTGGATGGCCAGTGGCGCGACTGCGTGGTCGTGGAGCTGCGTATCGGTAGGCCTTCCTGCCTGGCTAACGGGCTGGTCTGGGCCGGACTTTTCACGGACATGTCCGCACACGGACGGGAAAGCCGTCATCGAGCAGACTTCCAATCCAGGGTTCCAGATCCGTCGCAGGCATGGACTGCGCGCTGACGAGAATGGCATCGGTGATTCCGGCATACCCGAGGGTGTCTGCCGGGGGCAGGTGGTCGACGCTGTATCGGTAGCGGTTGTCCAGTTGGCCGTCAAGACGTGACCGGGAAACGTCGCGTTGCCGGTCACTGTCCAGGATGAACCACGTTGGTCGGCTAACCGGGGCAACGAGCGGCTGTCTCCACCAGTTTGAATGGTCCGCCTGCGAGATGGTCCCCAAACGAGCGTCCCGAGTGTCCCAAGCGTCTTGGGGCGGCCATTCATGCAGCATTGCCGTCGGCAGGACCGCTCCTTTGGCATCGACACGTCCGACAATCAGAACTACCCACGCAATCATTCCTGGCGGACCGGTCACGTCGCCATGGGGGATGACCGTCGACTGGGCCACAACAATCCCCGAGGTGAGAGGGACGTCAAGGATCACGGCGGTCGTCGCTGGGAGGCCGCGCGCTCGCTCCATGATAGCCCTCACCAGCCGCGGGGAGTGCCGGGTTTGAGCCGCACTTACTCGTGGTGATCCATTGGTCGTCGATGCCTGAACGCGCAGAAATGGCGAAGGCAGGACGAAGCGCCCGAACGGCCCCGCAAGATCCCTCCACAGTCGGTATGCCGAAATCGGATCTCTCAGGCCGGCCAAAAACGGGCCTCGATGATGCCAGTGAGGCAGGCTCTCACGAAGACGAGCTTCCCCCGAATGATCCGGAACCGGACGAGAACCCGCTCGACCGAGGCGCTGAAAGCGATGGTGCCCGCGCCGACGAGCCAGAATTCGACGACGAACTGCCCCCGAAACTGCTCCCGGTTCCCTTGCTTGTAGCCGCCGAACTGCCGAAGCCTGGGTTTCCCGAACTTGAGGAACTCCCGGCACCCGAACTTCCGGTCGACCCTGACACGCGCGGGGGCGAGCTTCCGGTTGATCCCGATGCCCCAGACGGCAATGGCGCACTGCTTCCCGAGCTTCCGGTTGATCCCGATGCCCCAGACGGCAATGGCGCACTGCTTCCCGAACCCGTTGATGTTGAGCCGCCCGAACCAGATACCCGTGGCGGTGCGCCCCCGTTTGCTGAGGAGCCGGTGCCGACCCTCGGAGGTGCGGGTGCAATAGCATTCCCATCACCCACCCGGGGCGGTGCTCCCGCCGCTCCCAGGCTCCCGGTGGCGCCAAGAACAGCGTCACGTGCGTCGCCCTTGGAAACCGGACCGTCGGTTGGCATGGCACCTTGGTTGCGGGCCGTGACTGCGAACCCGGCCCCGGTATCGCCTGCCCGTCCGCCTCCCTTGCTCGTGACCTCGGTTGTCCGCTGCGAGAGTGGTGCCGGAGCCGTGCTTGCACTCCCGCCACTCACTCGAACCGGTGGAGGTGGCGTATCCCGGTTCACGATCACCGGGCGGTCAATGACCACCGTCCGCGGCGGGTCGTAGTACCCGGGCCGCACATAATCCCAATAGGAGGGACGTCCGTAGAAGGGTGACCAGTAGGCGTATGCCGGTGGGTAGTAGGACGATCCGGGGTATGCGGGTGAGGTGGTCTGGATATCGGCGAGACCAATTTCCTCATCATTGGTCAGATGGAGAACCGGATCACTTCCCGTGACGATGTCCACCACATTGGTGTCGTCACGGACGAGGCGAAGTCGGCTTGTGCGCGCGACGCGACCACTCGTCTCACGCGTTTTGTCGCCATATCCATCATCACCGACATCGCCTTCGAGCCACTCGAACTGGTAGACGCCTCTCCGGTCGCGGAACATGCTTCCCGGAACAACGGCGTATGTGCCAGTAGCGCCTGGAAGCCCGCTCGCAAACTCTGTGACGAGCGGCGTCGCCCGTTCCGTCGTGTCGCCCGGTGTTGCGGATGGGGCCAGCGGTGGCACCTCCGCTGCGCCGGAACGTTCCGCCGGCGGCGTGGGCACAACCAATTCCGCGCCGTCACCGCACGCGGCAAGCGAGGCCGCCAACAGGAACGCAGCGCCACCGCGGACCGCAGGGGCGGCAGACCGTCGCAGGGACGTCTTGGCATCCGAGGCTAGCCGTGACAGGCTGCTTGCAAGTGATCGTGCTGGGCCTGCGTCGCCGCCGTCGATGACCCCGGGACGCCTGCGGGCAGTTGCGGTGGTCCCGCGCCTCGCACGCGCGGGGGACCGGGAACCCCGTGACGACCGGGACAGCGGTCGCTGGGAACTCCCGACCATAGACGGTACGGACCCAGTTCGCCCACGGCCCGATCCAACGAAGCCATGAAGGCGGGTCGTCCCGGAGTTCGCCGTGAACACGGCCAGCCTGCGCGGATGCCCCATGGGTCCATCCTATCGCATCACGACTGGAATGCCCACAGCGTTCCAATCGGGCGTGGATCAATTCTCTGGCCGTTGGTCCCGTAACCCGAAGGCTGGTCGGGCCGGGTCACCGGGTAGCATCTTGCCATGTTGCTCGCCCTTGACATCGGGAACACGAACGTTGTGGCCGGCCTCTTCGAGGGCGAGGTCCTCCGAGCCGAAATGCGCGTTTCCACGGCCCGTGACCGCACTGCCGACGAGTGGCTTGTCCTCTGGGAAAACCTCTTGCGAGTGCGAGGCTTTGCCTTGTCTGACGTTGGCGGGGCGTGCATCGCGTCGGTCGTGCCAGGCTTGATTGCCCCATTCCAGGCGTGGCTGGGGGCAGTCAAGGTGCCAACGGTCACCTGTCGTGGTGACATGGCTTTGGGCGTCGGGGTCGATGTCGACAACCCGTCCGAGGTGGGCATCGACCGCATCCTCAATTGTGTCGCTGCGAAGCACTTGTATGGTGCGCCGGCGATTGTGGTGGACATGGGGACGGCGACCACCTTTGATGTCCTGTCGCGCGATGGCGCCTATGTCGGTGGAGCGATTGCACCCGGCATGGCAGTCTCCGTCGATGCACTGGTCGGAGGCACGTCGCAATTGCGTCGGGTGTCGCTTGTGCGACCTGCGCGGTCCATCGGACGCAATACCGTCGCGTGCCTGCAATCGGGGGCAATCTTCGGCTACACCGCGCTCGTGGAGGGACTTGTCACCCGTCTACGCGAGGAACTGGGCTATCACGTTGACGTGATCGCCACTGGTGGGTTGGCGTCGCTGATCGTGCCCGAGACGACCATCTTCACGCATGTCGACCGTGACCTCACCCTCCACGGCATCCGTCTGGCGTGGTCGCGGGTCGCGGGAGGATTGGCGTGAACGCGCTCGCTGGCAAGCGGATTGTCCTCGGCGTCTGCGGGTCGATTGCGTCCTTCAAGGCGGCCCAACTGTGCAGTTCACTTGTTCAACTGGGCGCCGAGGTGGATGTCATTCTCACGGATTCGGCGCGCGAATTCGTCACGCCACTGACGTTCCAGGCACTTACCAGAAGGACGGTGTACACGGATATCCACGAGGCGATGCCGGACCTGTCCAGTGCCCATGTGGAATTGGGAATGCGCGCGGACGTCGTGGTGATCTGTCCGGCCACCGCAACGACCCTGGCGCGCCTCGCACACGGGTTTGCTGATGACTTGCTCGCCTGCACCGTCTTGGCAACCCGGGCGCCGCTCGTCATTGCACCGGCGATGAATGTCAACATGTGGAATCACCCGGCGACGCAAGCGAACATCGCCATGCTGCGTGCCCGAGGGGTCTGCCAAGTCGGGCCGGTGGTGGGGCACCTCGCGGAAGGCATCACGGGCATGGGTCGCCTAGCCCCCCTCGAAGATGTGATCGGCGCGGTGCGTCAGGCCCTGGGGCGCACTGGCGCCTTGGCGCGTCATCGCGTCGTGGTCACTGCCGGTGGCACACACGAACCGCTCGATCCGGTGCGGTTCATCGGGAACAGGTCGAGTGGCAAGATGGGCTATGCCCTCGCCGAGGCAGCCAGAGACGTCGGTGCCGACGTCACATTGGTATCCGGTCCCGTGTCGCTTCCCCAGCCGTGGGGAATCACCGTGGTCCTGGTGGGGACGGCATCGGAGATGGCCAACGCGACCCTTGCAGCCAGTAATGGGGCTGCTGCCCTGATCATGGCAGCGGCGGTTGCGGATTACCGTCCAGCAGTCGTCGCCGACCAGAAGATGAAGCGATCAGGCGACGCGCTCAGGATTGATCTGACCCCAAACCCGGACATCCTTGCCTCAGTCACGGCTCAGTACGGTGATACCTTGGTGAAGGTCGGGTTTGCTGCCGAGACTGGCGAGGTGACCGCCGAGGCCACCCGGAAACTCCACGCCAAAGGGGCGCATCTGATCTGCGCGAATGATGTCACCGAAGCCGGCAGTGGTTTTGGCACCGACACAAACCGAGTGACCATGTTTGCTCGTGAGGGCGACCCAACTGGCCCCGAAATTGAATACTTGCCGATGCTGCCCAAGGATGAAGTCGCCCGTCGCATCGTTGCAAGAACTGTGGCCTTGGTCACCTCACTGAACAGGTAACCTCGTTTTCCAGGGTCCAACCCCCGTCCAGAAACCGGTCACGCCCACGTCACGTGCACACCTCTGGCGCACAACCGATTATTCCGGCATCGACTGATATGCGTCCGCAAACCCTGAGAACGCCGGCGCCCTCGCCGGCACGGATCGCTATGGGCCCGGGAGAGTGATGCGTGCCGACTCGGACCACGCCTAGCCGAGTGCAGGCGACCATCCAGGTGGCAAGTGCCCCTCTAGAAGGTAGTCAAGGGTCCAGGCAATGCCGTCCTTGTCGTTGGAAGGTGCGATCCGGTCCATCGTCGCAACCGAATGTGCGCCATCCCGACGCGCAATCCCGCTCCAGGCGCCGGCACGGGCAGCCGGGGTGGCGTTGCCCATTGCAACTCCCAACCCCACCGCGCCGAGCATCTCCACATCGTTGATGTTGTCGCCAAACGCAGCGACGCTCTCATTCCCAATGGATAGATGCCCCGCGAGGGCCGCGACCGCGGTTGCCTTGTTGGTTGTGGGACCGACGACTTCCAAAGCGGCCCCGGCGGTGAACTGACCGCG
>CAMDTO010000140.1 GCA_945907765.1 Thermoflexus hugenholtzii JAD2
GTCCCGCGCTCGAATCCCGTCATCAGGCTCAGTTGGTTCATGCCTTCATGATTCCCCATCACACTCCCCCGCCGGTACCTTATGCAGGTAATCCCTAGCTGTTGTCTCTCACAAGGTTGTTGACAGGGAAGCGAGGCGGGAGAGGGGGGTGAGACCCTTGATGCCGAGGTGCTGTCGGTCGTGGTTGTAGTATTCCACGAACGTGTCCAGTGCACGTTGACGCTCGTCCTCGCGTGCCAGCGGGTCGAGGTACAGGCATTCGCGCAGGACGGTCTGGAACCAGCGCTCGACCTTCCCGTTCGTCTGGGGCCGGTAGAGTCGGGTCCGGCGGGCACCCACACCCAGGTCCTCGCACGACGCCTTCCATACCCGAGAGACGTACTGGCTCCCGTTGTCCGTGAGCACCCGCTGCACCTGGACCCCGCGCTGACGGAAGTGCGCATCCATCCGGCGCAGGAAACCGGAGGCCGTCACCTCGCACTCGTCGGGGAGCAGTTCCACGTACGCCACGCGCGTCGCGTCATCGATGGCGGCGTGGATCACCATCCATCCCGCCCCGCGGGAGCGCGACCGGCGATCGCCGGTCACCCGGTGTCCCAGCCCGACGCCGATGCGTCCGAGTTTCTTCGTGTCGATGTGGACCAGGTCGCCTGGCCCCGCTCGCTCGTAGCGGGCGGCGGGCGGGGCCGGCACCCTGGTCCGGCGGAGACCCAGGCGTACGATCGCCCGGTGGACGGTGGCGCGGGGCAGTCGCAGCACGAGGGCGATCCGGTCGGGACCCCATCCCTGGGCGGTCCGGATGCCGGTGATCGCCTGCTCCTGCGCCGGGGTGAGCGCCGTCCGGGGGCACCGGGGCCGGCTGGAGCGGTCTGCCAGCCCGGGCAGTCCCTCACTCGCGAAGCGCTGCCTCCAGTGGGAGTACGTCGTCCGCGCCCGTGCGTGGTCAATCTGGCGTGCGGGTGATAGTGTTGCATCCGAAGGCCTCCCTGGCGGGTGTGGTGTGAGTAACCAGCACCGTACCGGGCGAGGCCTTCATCCCGTTCCCCCCAGCCCCTGTAAACAATGTTGTGAGAGACGACACCTAGGAGGCAGACCTGAGTGCCCGCATAATCGAGGCATGAACGTTCCACTCAGGCTGCTCCTGCGGGGTCTTGCCCTGCGCTGCCCCCGCTGTGGGCGCGGGCATATCAGTGCGACATTGTTCACTATTGTCGAGGCCTGCCCGGTGTGTCGCGCCCCAATCGAGACGCGCACTGGTGAAGTCACTGGAGGCATGGCGATCAATCTGGTGACGACCACGATCCTCGCAACAATCGGGATCTGGTGGGGTGGAGTCTTCGAGCGGGCGCCAATCCTGCCGCTTGTAGTGGGGCTTGTGCTTGGCGGGACGTTGTTTTCGCTGCTGTTTCACCGGCACGCCTGCGGCTTATGGGTCGGCGCGCTGTATCTCACCGAGGACATTGGCGAGGCGCCAATTGGCGGTCAGACTGGCCTTGCTCCGGCTGGCAGGGGGCGGTCATCCGTTACCGGTGTGGCGGACAGGTCGGGAGACCGCCGGATCATTCGGGTGAGGACTGCGGCGACGATGCAGAGGCCACCGGACATCCAGAACGCTGATTCGTAGTCACCGTATGCGACGCGCAGGGCCCCGGCGATATAGGCAATCAATGCCGCGCCTAGTTGGTGGGATGCGAGAATCCAGGCAAAGACGGTGCCAACCCGGGCGCGGCCGAAGTGGTCTGCTGCCAGCCGGATCGTCGGGGGGACGGTTGCTACCCAGTCGAGACCGTAGAAGACGATGAAAGCGCCAAGACCGAATGTCCCGGCATCGTACGCCAGTGGCAGGAGGATCAGCGAGATGCCCCTAAGGCCGTAGTACCACGTAAGGAGCGTCCGGTTCTGGAACCGGTCGGTAAGCCATCCCGAACCGGTTGTGCCGATGAGGTCAAAGATTCCGATGAAGGCGAGCATGCTCGCAGCGGTGACTTCCTGAATGCCGTGGTCGTGCGAAGCCGAAATGAGGTGAGTGCCGATTAATCCGTTGGTACTCGCACCACAGATGAAAAACGTCGCAGCCAGAAGCCAGAAGGTTCGGTAGCGCGCCACATCCACAAGGGTCGCGATAGCACCGGCGAATGGATTTCCGGCTGGTCTGGGTCTGGCAGCGGGAGCATCGGCTGCGCTGGATCCGTAGGCCGTCGAACCAACATCACTGGGCCAGTCACGTAGGAAGCGCCAAGCGAGTGGGGCGATTACCGCAACGATCACTGCGCAGATGCCGGTCGCCGTACGCCAGCCCCAGATGTGTGTCACTGAGGCCAGCAGTGGCAGGAAGACAAGTTGCCCCGCGGCTGAATTCGCCGAGAATACGCCAGTCACCACACCACGGCGTGAAACGAACCACCGGTTGGCCACCACGGCTCCAAGCCATCCGGCCATCATCCCCGCTGAAATGCCTACGAGCCCACCCCAAAGGACGACCAGCTGCCACGGTTGCGAAATCGATGGTGTGAGCACCAGGCCAATAAAGATCACGACGAGCGCGCATGTTGTCGTCTGACGTATGCCAATGCGCTCGGCAATTGAGGCGCCGAATGGTCCGACCAGTCCGTAGAGGAACAGGTTGACTGACGCGGCCATCGTGATCGTCGCACGGTCCCACCCGAACTCTGTCTCGAACGGGATCATCAGAACGCCAGGAATGGACCTGATCCCGGCGGATACGATGAGGATGAGCACCGTGACTGCGGCCACAACCCATGAGTAGTGGATCGGCGAAGAGTTGCGGGTCATTGCGAGTTGACTTGTCTATGCTGTGCTGATCATGGTGCAGGCACCAGCCAATCCGGGCATACGAACATGCTCTGCCACGTGAAGGTTTCGCCTGCCTGGGCGGCGTCAGGTGCATGACACGGTGCGAGCACGCTGGCAAGGATTACCACCGCGATCCAAAGGGCGCGTCGCCGGACAATTAGGCCCACTCGACCAGTGCCCGACGTCGAGGCACCAGTTTTCCGAATAGGCATCTCTGCGTCGTAATCGGTAGGAAATGCCGAATGGTAAGCGAGTGACGGTGAGACGGAATCCATCAAGGGTCTCAGTGCCCTTTGGTACCTGCGGTCACAATGTTCAGGAGGCGCCCGGCTACGTAATGGTAACGGGATCCATCGGGATCAGGAACGAGTTCCTGGATGCGGGAACGAGCAAGGGCCAAAGTGCGGACCTCGCTTTCCTCGGTCCCGACCGGGACATCAAACCGGTCGCGGACCTTGCCGTTCACTTGGATGACGACCGTTGAAGTCTCGTCCTGTGCAAGGGTGTCCTCCCACGACGGCCAATCCTGCCGATGGATGCTTCCCGGCCCGGACGCGTCAAATGGTGCATCGGCGCCGCCACTGGCGAAGGCGGTGCGTGGCGCCCGCCCGAACGCACCGGTGTGCTGCCAAAGGGACTCGGTCATGAACGGCGAAGCGGGGGCGAGCAACCTGACAAGTGTTTCAATGGCCTCAGCAAACTCTGGTGTCCGCCATGCATTGGCGCGGAAGCGTTCGCCGAGGGCATTCGCGAACTCCATCAGTGCAGCGACCATGGTGTTGAACCGGAACCGTTCGAGATCCCGTGTAACCCGCGCGACGGTCTTGTGTCGCAGTCGACGGATTGCTTCGTCCGCGGTGTCGAAGTTGGTCGTGGCATCTGCCTGACGTGCTTGGTCCCACTTGATCACGAGGTCCCAGACGCGACCAAGAAAGCGGCGGGCGCCGTTAATGCCTTCCTCGCTCCATTCCACTTCCTGGTCGAATGGCGCCATGAACAACTCGTAGAGGCGGAGGCTGTCGGCGCCGTACTTGCCGACCATTTCGTCCGGGGTGATCACGTTCCGGAGGGACTTGGACATCTTTGCGGCCCGGAAGATCACTTCCTCAGGAGGCAGGGTCGACGCCTCGGCGGATGTGATTGGCACCCAACCTTCGGTCGCATTCGGATCGGATGAGCGACGATGCGGCGTGCGCACCACGAGCATGCCTTGGTTCTTCAGGCGCGCGAACGGTTCGGAGAACGGCAGGAGGCCGGCGTCGTGAAGGACATGAGTCCAGAACCGTGCGTACAAGAGATGAAGGACGGCGTGTTCGGCGCCACCGACATACTGGTCCACCGGCAACCACGTTGCCACGTCTTCGGGACGGAATGGACCCTCGTGATAGCCCGGACTTGCAAAGCGCAGGAAATACCACGATGAACAGGCAAAGCCACCCATGGTGTCGGTCTCGCGCCGAGCTTCGGCACCGCACGTTGGACAGGTGGTTCGAACCCAGTTGGCATCGCGTGCCAGTGGCGACCGGCCCGTGCCGTCTGGCATGAAATCGACCATTGCAGGCAGTTCAACCGGGAGTTGATCCTCGGGAACCGGCACCTCGCCGCAGGCGCTGCAGTGGATGATCGGGATGGGGGCGCCCCAGTACCGTTGGCGGGAGATCAGCCAGTCCCGCATGCGGTAATTGACGACCCGACGACCAACCTGTCGCTTCTCCACGTCCTCAGCGATGGCGTTGGTTGCGTGGTTGTCACCCGCCTCGCTCACAAGAGCATCAACAGCGGCCACATCGAAACCCCATTTGCCGGCGAGTTCAGTACGTTCGGTGCCGCCGAGTTTGAGCCATTCGCCCGGTGACAGCATTCCATTGAAGCCGGGAGAATTGACCATGATGCCCGGCGCGGTATAGGCGTCGCTCAGGTCGGCGCCGGTTCGGGTGTCGTCCCAGTCGATCGGACGCACGACCATCTTGATTGGCAAGTCATATTTGCGGGCGAAGGCGAAGTCGCGAGTGTCGTGCGCCGGGACGCCCATGACAATGCCCGTCCCATAGGTTGCCAAAACGTAATCGGCAATCCAGACCTGAACCCTGTCGCCATTCAAGGGGTTCACGGCGTAGGTGCCCGTGAATACGCCGGTCTTCTCTCGATCAGTGGACATCCGATCGATTTCGCTCGTCTTCTTCGAGGCTTCGATGTACGAAGCAACCGCATCGGCATGCTCTGGGGTGACCACGTCTGTAACGATCGAGTGTTCTGGAGCAACCACCATGAAGGTCACCCCGAACAGGGTGTCCGGGTGGGTGGTGAAGATCGGCAGGGCATGACCGGATTCGCTCTGGAACTCGACTTGGACGCCGGCACTGCGACCGATCCAGTTCGCCTGCATCGCCTTGATGCGGTCCGGCCATTCGATGGTCTCGAGGCCCTGTAGAAGTTGGTCGGCGTATGCGGTGATGCGGAAATACCATGCCGGGATCTGGCGCTTGGTGAGCCCGCTGTGGCCTCGCCAACAGACCCCGTCCTGAGCCTCCTGATTTGAAAGCGTGGTCTGGCAACTCGGGCACCACCACTGCCAGTTCATGTCGCGATACGCGAGCCCGCGCTTGTGCAGGAGGAGGAAGAGCCATTGGGTCCAACGGTAGTAGTCCGGGCTTGACGAATCGAGTTCGCGGGACCAGTCAAACGAAATGCCGATCAGGTCGAACTGGCGCCGATAGTTGGAGGCATTGCGATCGGTGGTGACGCGGGGGTGAACCCCCTGGGAGACCGCGAATTGTTCGGCTGGTTCCCCGAACGCATCCCAACCCATCGGGTGCAGCACGTTGTAGCCACGGGCACGCAGGAACCGGCTCAGCGTGTCGGTGGGGACATAGTTGCGGCAATGGCCAACTGAGAGACCGTCACCGGACGGATATGGGAAGAAGTCGAGGCAGTAGTACTTGGCACGGGTCGGATGAGCATGACTCGCATAGAGGTCCTGGGCCTGCCAACGTGCCTGCCAACCCATTTCGATGGCCATTGGGTCATAGGTCGCAAGGGCATCGTGGTCCCGCCCGTGCGTAACGTTGCCAGTATCGGTAGCGCTCATGGTCCGGTGATCTCCCGTCGCGTCGCTCGCCTCTCCCCATCGCCTCATCTTCTTCATTCGCGTTGCGGGACGTGCGCCCATTTCCGGGGGAGGGGAAACGGGGCATTCTAACGAAAGGAGGCGCGTCTACCGCTTGGTCGGAGTGTTGGTCGGTTCGATGGGTAGCGGTGTCGGCACCGGCGTGTTGAGGATTGACCCGGTCGGGACAATCGCGCCAAGATCCCGTAATCCCGCCCGGGCCTCCAGATTGCCAGGATCTACTGCAAGGACCTCTCGATATCTGTCTATCGCCCATTCTCGCTGGCCGGCGGCGCGGAACGCGTTTGCTGCGCCAAGGTAGTCAATGATGAGCCTAGTCCGGCGTCCCTCGACCTTTGCGCGTTCCGGGTCTGGGATCGGGGTTGTGGTGAATGTGGGGACGGCGCGTGCGAGGGGTCGGATTTCCGAGTGGTACCCGTCCCACGCTGCGACAACGCCAAACCCGATCAGGATCACCATGGCAATCCCGGCGAGCGTTTCACCTATCGCGGCGGAGACATGTTCTTTCATCGTCTTTGATACTTGGGGGGCATGGTGTCCCGTATTGAACGCCCCAAGCCAACGCCCCAGCGCACCTGCGACCGTCAGTTCATCGGCTTAACTATTCCGCGGTCGGGATACCTCGATCATAGCCGGGCGTGCCCGCACGCCATCGGCGCGTCGCACCCATCGTTCTGCCAGTGGGAACCAGATGAAACCGGCAAAGACCATCGGTGGAATTGCTGCTCGGGAGCCGGCAGTGATGCCGGGTGACAACGTGATGGCGGCGTCGGGTGACACCATCGTCGCGGTTGCGACCCCTCCTGGCGAGGGCGCGATCGCGGTCGTGAGAGTTAGTGGTCCGGACGTGTCCACCATCATAGGACGCGTTATCCGTGTGGTCGGGACGGGCAAGCTGGTGTCGCGGCGGGTTGCTTTGGCATGGGTAATCGACCCTGGAACCGGGAAGAAGATTGACCAGGTGATGGCGGTCTACATGGCCGGGCCCCGCACCTACACCCGAGAGCCGACCCTCGAGATCATGTGTCACGGAGGGCGCGCGTCGACCGAAGCGGTACTTGAAGGAGTGATCAGTGCCGGAGCACGGCTGGCGAACCGGGGTGAGTTCACCTTGCGCGCCTTCCTTAACGGGCGCATTGATCTCACGCAAGCCGAGGCCGTCCTCGACGCGGTTCGTGCCCCGACTCGCGCTGGTGTCGAGGTTGCCGTCGACCACCTGTCCGGTTCGCTGGCACGTGCCATCGGCTCGATCCGAGACAACCTGATTGCGGTTGACGCTGACCTTGAGGCCACATTCGATTTTTTTGACGATGATGTCCCGGCCATTGACAGCACGGTCCTGCGAGCGCGAGTCGACGCGGTCAGGGAACAGGTTGACACGCTCGTTCGATCCGCACGGGCCGGCCGCATCAGGCGCCATGGCTGGCGTGTCGTAATCGTTGGTTCGCCGAATGCCGGCAAAAGCAGCCTTTTTAACGCCCTGCTTGATCGGCCGCGGGCAATCGTCACTGACGAACCGGGAACCACGCGTGACACGATTGAAGAGACCCTTGATCTGGATGGAGTGGCGGTGATCCTGACGGATACGGCTGGGTGGCCAGTTGATAATCGGCGGGAATTGGGCGTTGTCGAGCGGATTGGCATCGATCGGAGCCATGACGTTGTCAAGGGGGCCGATGCGGTCATTCACGTTGTCGATGGGTCGGGATATTCCAGGGACGGTTTCGAGACACACCGGATGCGTATTTCCACCCTTGCCTTCGGGGCGATACAGGTAATCGCGATCACCAAGGCGGATCTGGGACAGGACCCGACGCTCCACGCACAGATGACCACGCACATGGGACGCACCCTGGCCGTGTCTGCGGTGACTGGTGCGGGCATTGACACACTGCGTCGCACCTTGGGCGAATTGGCCGGGGAGGCAACTCGAACCGGCGGAGATGGCAGTCCAGCCACGTCGGTCGTGGTCACAAACCCTCGGCACGTCGCGCTCCTTGCGCGGGCTTCGGGGGCGCTTCAACGCGCCGTCAAAGGGATCAGCGCGGGGCTTCCCGACGACATGGTCGCGACCGACTTGAGGGAGGGATTGCGTGTGCTCGGTGAGGTAACGGGCCAGACTGTTACCGAAGATGTGCTTTCTAAAATATTCAGCACATTCTGTATAGGAAAATGAACGCAGCAAAGGGGGATGAAGTTGGTGCTACGAAACGGTCATCGCCGCGGATTGTTCATTGTCGGGGACGGGTGGATTGCGATACCATGACCTGAACAAACG
>CAMDTO010000141.1 GCA_945907765.1 Thermoflexus hugenholtzii JAD2
GATCGTCGTTGGGTTTGAAGACTTGTCGAACCTTGATGTCATGAACCGGATCATCCGCCTTGAGCACGGGCACATTGCGATCGTGAATGACGGACAGCCAATTTCCGGTGCGAGGCTTGCATTCCTCGCCCAACTTGGCTGGGTCGCGGACCGGGATGTCCCGTGGCTTTACACCCGCCGGACTGAGCCGACAGCTTCGGTTCCAGTGGCTCATGAGATTGTGACGAACACCCTCCAGGTCAGGCCTATCGAGACGGGGGTGGTCGGTACCGAGGCACGCGCTACTGCAGACGAAACGGCTGACCCAGATGGCCTCCCGCCCATTGTCCGAGCCCACCAGATCGTTTCCGGCTTCGACTGGGGGTCAGTGAGCGCCCACGTGCCGGCGCCGATGAATGGATTGGTCGCAACCGGTTGGGTTGATTCCCTCGTCCAAGGTACGGCAGTCGACGGCGCGGGTCGGGCGATCCCATCGTTCACCCATCCGGCGACAGAGTTTGTCGAGACCCACTTGCGTTCCTCGTGGCGGGTCCACGCATGGGGGGATCCTGCCGTGGCGACTTGGTGGGCCGGCCGTGTCAATGCTGTCCGTGTCGTCACCGAAACCCCGGGGCCGGAGGTGAACTATGGCGGGAATGTCGAGGTGTCCCGCATCCCAGTCGGTCGAGATTACGCCGCGTCAGTCAGTTCAGATGATCCGTTCGACGCGGTGGTGCTCGGTGGTGAGGACCTCGACGGGTGTGCGAAGGCCACGCTTGGGCACGTCCGCGAAACCGGCATCGTCATCGTCGAAAATAGTGACCGGCAGGCCTGCGCCATCGCCATTGAGATGTTCGCGGCCTCGGGATGGCGACGGATCGACTTCTGGGGGCTCTTGCCCGGCTATCTGTTCCGGGGGTGCACAACGGTGCTATTCAAGGACGAGCGGTATCTGAACCCGTCCATAACTCCGGACGCGCATGAATCGTCATTTGGGCCGTCGTTTGCCCAGCTGACGGGACAGTAACGTGCCAATCCAGGCGAACCGCTACTGTCCGTCGGGGCGCGGTCCGAGATCGGCATATTGGATGATCGCCCCGGGGTCACTCTGGTTCTGTGACCATTGGGTGACATGAGCGGGCGGATCAGCGTAGTCGTGCCAGATCTTGACCGGGCCGAAGAATGACCGGTGCCACAAGGGCCTGAAGTTCCAGTTGAAAGGCAGCACGAAGGGGTTGAATCCCGTGTCGTCGACCGCCTTGGCAAAACCCGCCTGATCATTGAACGGCATTCGCACAAGCCGCGTTCCCTGATAAAAGAGAATTGAGGAGTCAATATCGCGCGCACAGGCTTCCCAGGCATCGAAAACTGGATGAGCCTTCTCAGTAAAGAACAGTACCCCAGTGTTGTATTCGACGATGTCACCCTCGAGGCCACCGTACCGCCTTCCCCAAGGGCACTCGCAGATCGAAAGTGCGAGACCGTGGCGGGCCGCCATGTCAAACCCGTAGTCGAGACGACCCAGCACGACCGTGTCGCTGTCCAGGAAGACCGTCTCTTCGAACGGCGTCAGCCGGTGCATCCGGGCCTTGTCGAGAAGGGTGCTATCCGGTGCAATCGTCTCGACGTGGATCGGCAGTTCCGGGTGGAGGTTGTGTACCGACGCGATCGAACGCTGCAGGATGGGTTTGATCTTTTCCCCCCAGACGATGTAGACGACACCCCGGTCAGCCACAGTCGGTTCTCCTCTTGACGGAACGTTCGCAACAAGGATACGCGCAGTCTTGAGTTGGCCCAGTCACCAGATGCTCCAGCCCCCATCCACAAGCAGGTTGTGCCCGGTGATCCAGTCGGAAGCCGGTGATGCAAGGAGTGCGACGGCACCCTTGAGATCGTCCGCCTGACCGGTGCGTTGCAGGGGGTTGTTGACCCGGCAGCGTTCTACAAATTCCGGATCCGACGTGGCCTGCGGTATCTGGCCCGGACTGATGCAATTCACCTGGATGTTGTGTCGGCCGAGCTCGGCGGCCAATGATCGCGTCAGGTTTACCACTGCGCCCTTGGCAGCATGGTAGGGCGGTCCGGAGCGCCAGAACTCAAGCCCTTCGTATAGCCGTAGGTCACCGGTGAGTTGGCCGTGAATCGACCCGATGGTGATGATCTTGCCCCGCCGGGCCGGGATCATGTGTCGGGAAGCCGCCTGCGCGCACCTGAACAGCCCCGTCACATTCAGGTCAAGCGTGCGCCGGAACTCTTCAATGGATGCATCGGGCATGTACGACCGCGTGAACGAGCCTCCGGCATTCGCAACGAGGATGTCGAACCGACCATGCCGCGAGGCAATCGCATCAACCGCCGCATCGATCTCACCATCGGCCGTGATATCAACGCAATGGGCATGCGCGTCCAATCCGGCATCTCGCATGCTCGCGGCGGTTGCTTCGCAAACGTCCAGGCGCCGGCCTGCGATGTGGACGTTCGCACCGAGTTCGCCCAGTGCGGTTGCCATTGCGCGGCCAAGGTGCGTACCGCCACCAGTCACCAGTGCGGATTGGCCAGTGAGGTCGAAGTAGCGTGGAAGTTGCATGCGTTTCATCGCCTTTCGGGACTGTGAGACCGGGTCGGCTCGGGTTGTCTGCATGGTAGCCGGCTCAACTCACTCGACCCTTGGTGCGCGTTGCACAAGTTGGCCGTGACAGGTACTCTCCGGACGTTGTCCCGGCAGGTCGGAGTGCATGCGAGTGCGTGGCCTGACGAGTGGTTCGGTCATGAACGAGAGTAATGATCAGGGTCCACGAGACAACACTCGAGAAGGAAGGGCACCGGGTTTGCCAGGCACGTGGCGAGTGACCGCGTGGTTGAAGAACCTTGGTAGTTGAGGCGCAACCTGGCTGGTGGCGGCCCGTCCCACGTGGGGGTTCAGGGGTCGTGATGCGGTGCGCGCACTGCTCACCAATTGAGGTGATGATGGAGGGACTCCACCGATGAACGCTCCGATCAGTTTTCCGATGTGCCAGCAGTGCAATCGGGGAAACCTAGTTCCGCTTTCGGATTTCAGCAGCCACGGCGCGTCCGTGCTCTACAAGGCATGGGTCTGCACCTCGCCGGACTGCGGCTTCAATATCAAGATCAAGAACGGCGACATCATCTTCAACGAGGTCGTTCATAGTGGCAGCCGGCCCGTGCACCAATCTGCTGTCCCGCCCCGACGCGGTCCAGCCTGACAGACCCGGGAATTAGGGAAACGGAAGGGGCGATGCCAACTTGCATCGCCCCTTCTTTGTCCATGGGCGCGCACCACTGTGACGCAGTGTCAGTGGTGGCCGATTTCGGCGTTTGCGCGGTCCAACAACGCCTTCATGTACCCGATTGTGAAGGCTGTCCCAACGCGTGGTCCCCCGGCCATCGCCGGGATATGGTCAGGGATTGCAACGCCGTCGAACTTGGCAGTTGCCAGCGCCTTCATGATGCTGAACATATCCGCGTACCCATCGTCGACGAATGTCTCCACGAAGTGAGGCAATGGCTTGTCGACATTGCGGAAGTGGACCTTGAACAGTTTGCCTTCCGCCGCGAAGTGGGCAATCGCCTCTTCAACCGTGGCACCCATGGCTGGGCCACCCTCCAGCCAGCACCCTGCACACAGGCAAACGCCGATGTTGGGACTGTTGGCAATCGCGAGGGCACGCTTGTAGTCGTCAAATCTGCTGAAGATCCGCGGAGCTCCGCCGAGGCGTGGGACCGGCGGATCGTCGGGATGGATGCCGATGCGGACGCCAGCCTGTTCAGCGACCGGGACGACCTGCCGGATGAACTCCTCGAAGTTCGTCCATGCTTCGTCTTCGGAATACTCGCGACCATTTGTCAGGGGAAGCTCGTACTTCGTTGTCCGCCAGGTGCCGTGGGTTGCGGTCGCCATGTTGAACGCCCGGCCGCGTGCACCGCCGCGCGTGAGTTCCGGTTCAGTGCTCCAGATCCCGTTCGCCATGTGCGCGTAGGTGGTGTACGGGACTCCCGCAGCGCCAAGGGCCCGGATGTGGTTCTTGTATTGCTCGATCTTGGCTTCGCGCCCCTCACCGCCGAGGACCAGCAATGGCTGGTTATGCACGTCGGCATTGCCGAACCCGTACACCTCGATGCCGTGTTTCGCGAAGATCTCTCGGCGGCTTGCGTAGTACTCCGGCCCGGACTTCGTCTGGTCGGTCCAGAGGACCGCATAGCGCAATCCCATCTGTTCCCAGAACTGCAAATCCTCTTCCGTCGGTTCAGGGTTCGCCTGGATGGCGATCTTGACCCCCGGCTTGAGCGGTGGCTTGACCATCGAACGCTCCTTCTCGCTATCTGCGTCTGTCGGGGAATCCGACCCGATTGGCTCGGAAGCACCTTGACTGACCGACGTATTATGCCCGCGGTGACGTGCCCACGCGTCGCCCCGGCATGTTCCGGACCGTTCACCCAGCGAGGA
Source organism: Thermoflexus hugenholtzii JAD2 (assembly GCA_945907765.1). Taxonomy (GTDB): domain Bacteria; phylum Chloroflexota; class UBA11872; order UBA12225; family UBA12225; genus UBA12225. The sequence goes on from CAMDTO010000141.1 coordinate 4,445, forward strand.
ACGACGCGACATGACCGGACTGGGGACGCCGCACCATGCACGGATCCGAGGCGTGGTTTTCGATTTTGACGGAACGGTCGCCGACACCCTCAGATTAGTCATCTCCGGTTTCCAGGAGGCGGTCGTGTCCGTCGGTGGCCCGCGTCTTTCCAATGCCGACGTGTACGCCTTCTTCGGTCCGACCGAGGCGGGGATGCTCCGGCGGGCTGTCGGTGATCTCTGGCCAGAGGCGTATCGCGTCTATCTTGAGGCGTATGAACGTGACCATGGCGCGTACGATCAGCTGTTCGATGGAGTTGTCGATTTGATGACTTCACTGCGCTCCCGTGGGATCCGGATTGGACTTGTCACCGGCAAGGGTCGTGACAGTGCGGAGATTTCGGTTCGACGCACCGGCCTCGGCCCTCTTCTTGAGGCCTTCGAAACCGGGAGCGATGATGGCCTTGCCAAGGCGCACGGGATCACACGTGTCCGCGAAGCGTGGGGGCTTGCGTCTACCGAGGTTGCCTATGTTGGCGACACACCGGATGACATGAAGTCGTGCCTTGAAGCCGGAGTGACTGGACTTGGCGCGGCCTGGGCCAAGACTGCAAGTGTTGTCGCTGACCCACGATGGCACTGCTTCGGTTCGGTCGCGGACCTTGCCACGTGGCTCGATGCGCACATCGACGGGTAAGCCGTCCGACCGGCACGACCCGAGGTGGGGTACCGTACCGAAGAGGAGAGAACAGATGGCCACGTCGCATGAATTGCGCTTCGAACTTGTCCCGGGGTGGGAGAAACTGCCAGCCGGGATGTCCCACTTGGATGCACCCGGCGTTGGTGTCGACTCACATGATCGTGTCTACATCTTCGGCAGGCAGCAAAGCCTCGTGTTCGTCTATGAACGCGACGGAACGTACGTCACGTCCTGGGGCGAAGGCTTTTGGACTACGACCCACGGGCTGACGGTCGGACCGGACGACATGCTGTACCTGACCGATAGCGGTGGCCACTCGGTCGAGAAGTTCACGACCGACGGGCGCCACGTCCAGTCGTTTGGCCCCAAAGGCATCACCTCGGATACCGGCTACGTCAAGGTCTTTCCGGACCAGGCACGCCGTTCGGCGAGCATCCAGCACGCCGCGGGCCCCTACAACATGCCGTGTACGGTCGCCGTCGCGCCGGACGGCGTGGTCTATATTGCGGATGGATACGGAAACGCGTGCGTTCACAGGTTCGCCCCCGATGGCGCCTACCTTGGTGGCTTCGGTGGCCCGGGTACCGGCCCGGGCGAGTTCAACCTTCCCCATGGCATCGCGATTGATGCACACGGACGAGTGCTTGTCGCCGACCGTGAAAACGAACGGGTCCAGTTCTTCTCGGCGACCGGCGAGTACCTTTTCGAATGGACCGACCTGCAGCGTCCGACGCAGGTCCGGGTGGGGCCCGGTGGCGATGTCTATGTTTCCGAGCTGCACTGGAAGCCCGGAATGCAGTCGTTCAAGACCGGCAAGATCCGCGAGGCGCACGCGAGTCGGATGAGCGTCTTCGCCGCTGACGGCACCTTGCGTGCGCGATGGGGCCAGACCGCCAGCGACGATGCCACCTTGCCCGGCAACTTCACCGCGCCCCATGACATCGCCGTCGATTCCCATGGTGACGTCTACATCGGCGAGGTGACGTTTGCGGAGTTCGGGCGGATCGGCCTAGCTGGGCCGGATTGTCACACCGTTCAGAAGTTCAGACGGATTGAAGGCTAGGTCGCCGACCCTGTCCCGATCGCATTCTTCAGAGTGGCCCTTAGCCTTCTGATTCGGGGGCTAGGGGTCTGGACTAGCGACTTGCTAGGGCTTGGAGCGCGTTCGGGACTTCGTGGATGTGGCGGATGTGATAGTCCGGGCGTCGGCCGGACGTCGCCCAATTGGGAAGGGATTTGTCCCCGACCAGGATGGCCCGCATCCCGGTTGCCTGTGCGCCGTGCACATCCCGGTACGGATCGTTTCCAACGTACACCGCATTCGATGCGTCGACCCCGATTGCGTGGAGTGCATCATGGAAGATGCGCGTGTCCGGCTTTCGCAGTCCCATGTCCCCAGATACCGTCACATGCCGGAAATACCCGATGAGACCCGTCTCGGTGAGTTCCTCGCGCGCGAATGCCCACTGCCCGTCGGTGACAACAGCCAGCGCGTAGCGTCGGCTTAGATCGTCGAGCATCTCATGGGTCTTCGGGAATGCCCGAAGCCTTCGACGGGCGAGCGAGCGGTGCATTCGCGCCAGGTCGAGTGAAATCTGGTACCGACGTTCGGCCGGGCCAGTGTCGTCACCGCTCAGAACGCCGTGGTCAAACACTCCCGCTTGAGCCAACACATCCCGCCAAATCAGTGTCCAGTCCAGTTCCGGGAACGGTTGGGGAATCGTTCCGAGGTGGTGCCGGACTCCTGCCTCAAGCCGGGCCCGAAGTTCCTGCCTGCCAAGCCTTACGCCGTGATACCTCAGGAAGTATTTGAGTGGGCCGAGCGTCTCCTCACCCCAGTCATCGGTCTCGATATCGATAAGCGTACCGTTGATATCAAAGAGGACACCTCGGATTTCCATGTGCGCTCCGGAGGATCGGGCTCTATGGGGACTGACTGTTCAAGGCGTGAGCCACGATGGTGATTTTCCTGCAATCCAGTAACGCGGTCGTTAATAACTTCGATTTGGACGCGGCCTTGCATTCACGAAGGTGGCACCCACGTGATCTGCACAACCCATGAAGTTGCGAAATTGACAAGCGCCAAGGCCAGCAACGACGCTCCGGCGAACATGAAGTCAGCCGGTACCAGCGGTGCGGTGTGGAAATACGTGCGTGTGGATATCCCGGCAAAGCCTCGCGCATCCATCGCGATTGCAAGACGTGTCGCTCGAAGGATCGCAACGGTGAGCAGGATCCGAAGTTCACGGAACGGCCTCGAAACCCCGTTCGCCCGCCTTCTGAGCCCGCCGCCCCATGTCCCATGGATGGCACGCTCGTCGGTGACATCCTCACCGCGGACCCGGCGCGCCAGGCGGATTTGCACCAGTTCATCGGCAAGCCCTGGCATGAACCGGTATCCCGCAAGAAGTGCGTATCCCCAGCGGTACGGCAATCGGCCGTGTTGCACGAGGCTCACGACCAACAATGCTGGATCGGTAGTCAGGATGAAGAGCAGCCCCACGGCCGCGGTTGAGACGCCGCGCAGTGCGAGCGCCAACCCTTGCACCAGACCGTGGACCGTCAGGTGAAATGGTCCCCACTGCCAAAGGACGGGATCACCCTGGGGTACCGAGGCAAGGAATGCGTTGGTCCAGAGGAGACTGAACGCAAATACCATCACTGGTCCGAGCAGGCGAGCAAGCCGATGGGGACCGATGCCCGTCGTCCACGCCACCACCATGACCACGGCAAGCCACGCCAGCGGTGTGAGCGGATTGAACACGAACGTCATCATGAACCCGAGCGTGATGACGACGCCAAACTTGACCGTCGGGTTGCGCCGTTCAAGCCAGGTGACGAGTGCGCCAGGACCAATCCCGCCAACGTGGGTCTCAATCGATAGTGGTCCGCGCGGGGTCACTGCTCCCACTGGATCAACAATCGGTTCCGTCTTGAGTGACAGCGAGAGACGACTGCCATCCATCGTGGTGGGCATGGTCGGTTCGAGCGATTCGAGGTCGCGTCGGCAGGTGACCGGTGGGGTTGTGAAGCCGAGTTGGCGTGCTAGCCACGCCA
>CAMDTO010000142.1 GCA_945907765.1 Thermoflexus hugenholtzii JAD2
TGTCGCGGTGGCTGTCGCGGTAGCGGTAGCGGTCACGGTCAACAGGGGGGCCGTGACGAGGTGCTGGCTGATCCCGCCTCCGCTCGTCCCGTCGCCAAGCTGGCCGTACCCGTTCCATCCCCAGCAGTACGCCGTCCCGCCCGACACCAGGCCACACGTGTGATACCCACCCGCCACCAGCGCCGTGAAGGTCCGCCCGCCACTCACCGCCACCGGGGCCGTCCGGTTGGTCCCGCTCGTCCCGTCGCCAAGCTGGCCGGACCCGTTGTATCCCCAGCAGTACGCCGTCCCGCCCGACACCAGGCCACACGTGTGACTTGAGCCCGCCACTAGCGCCGTGAAGGTCCGCCCGCCACTCACCGCCACCGGGGCCGTCCGGTTGGCCGATTGATCGTTCGAGTCGCCATTTCCGCTCGTCCCGTCGCCAAGCTGGCCGTACCCGTTGTATCCCCAGCAGTACGCCGTCCCGCCCGCCACCAGGCCACAGGTGTGATCCCCACCCGCCACGAGGGACGTGAATTGAGAACCCTGGCCAGCGTCCGTTCGCACACGGACCATCCCGACCGGCACCACCTCGGACAACCGCGTCGGCGTCACGGTCTGGGTGGCGGATCCCGCCGGAGTGGGCGTCATGGTCACGGTTGATGTGACCGTCGCGGTCAGCGTCAATGTCCCCGTGGGAGTCGTCGTGGCCGATCCGGCCGGCGTCGGAGTAGCCGTCGCGGTCGACGTGACCGTCGCAGTCAGGGAGACCAATCCGCTTCGTGTCGGTGTCGCCGTGGCCGAGACCGACGGCGAGAGGACAGGTGAGGCCGTGACGGACGCCACGACCGTGGCCGTCGTCGTCTCGGTCAACCAGGGTGCCGGAACAGGCGTCATGGTTGTGCCCGGGACCATGCCCGCCACGGTGGCGGGAGACGCCTGCAATGCAGTGGGAACCGGCATGGGGGTAGCCGTGGCGACCGCCTGCCCGGCAACTCCCGGCACGCGCACCACCAGGAGGGCCAGCCCCGCGACCAGCAAGGCAGCCACCATCCCCGCTCGCCACCACCTGCCAGACGGTCCACCCATGGCAACTCCGCGGTTGGCGCGAAGTGTCACGCCGCTCAATGGCAGGACGATACCAGTCCACTCGCTGTTGGTCGGTCAATGTCTGTAGCGATATTGCAGGGAAAGATGACGATATCCCGTTACAGTCTGGTGCCTGATCCAGCCGCTCGGCTGTTCGGATGCACGAAGGGAAGGACGGATCAGTCAATTGGCGGAATGCGTCGGCCAGGTCTGCGCCAAACAGGTTCGCACTTGAGAGATCCGAGCCGCGCTGGTCGCACCGCGAAAGGTCGGCACCAGGCGAGATTGCGGTCAAGGGTGCAACCCGGCTCGGCGAATCCACGTCCGGACCGGATGCCAACATCCCCCACCTATCGTGATGACAACGCCAGCGTCTGTCCCAGAGCGAACCACATCACCGTGCAGTGCCACCCGACGATCTCGCCGGATCGGGGCATCACGGGATGCCCGCTGTGGTCGAGGAACACCCCGATCGACTCTTCCTGCTGGGATCGCCTCACCCAGCCCGGATCATCGGCAAGGTCGGCGTGGAGGACCGTGAGCACAACGATCCGGCCACCAAGGATCGTGTCCCGTGCCTTGCACACGGTCCCGAACCCGCCACGGCCACACGGACCGCGGAGGTGAAACGCCTGTGGGGTCGCCGCACGAACGCGGCACGAACGCTGTGCCAACATGGCACACTTCGCGCAGGACGTGGCCGTCAGGACCAGCGGAGACTGGCGCACTGTTCACCGGTTCGGTTCGCCAATTTACCCGCCAGCGAGGCCTCCGGGAAGCCGTCCAGGGATCGGATCTGGTGGTGGAATTGCACTGTCGGAAGCGGCTTGATGACAGCCGATAATTGAGGGGTTTTCAGGAGGGGCCCAGTACTGTAAACTGCAGCGTTCAGGGCCGGTTGCTTGCAAAGCAGATGCTCTCCCAGCTGAGGCGCATCCCGCGAGCGCTTTTCGTCCTCGACCACGTTCCCGCGACGTGAGCCGATAATCCCCCGCTCCATGGTGGGCCGGATCCCAAAAAGAAGGTGGCAACCGAGATTGCGACCTTCCCGATGCTGGATGACGTCCGCATTCAAGTCGGGAACCCAATCCTGCCCGCTTGGATCCAGAGGGTTCTTGCGGGTCAGAGGGCAGCTCGGTCACACGATTTCAGGGTGGGCGGGTGGCTGTCGGCGTGTCCCGCCGGTTTGACAAGCGCCGCGACTCAAGTCATACTTTCAATGAAGCAGAGACGTAGAACTTAGGTACTGTCTAGCGACAATCTAACTGTACGTTTTTGTGAAAACCATCCACGGGAGAAGGCACAGCGCTCAGGCCAGGACACCTTCCAAGCAGACTGTCGCGAGTTCGAGTCTCGTCCCCCGCTCCATCCAAACCTTGCAGATCAGCGCGACAGCCTGCCTGCAAGTGCGCCCCGGAAGGGTCCTGCCACAGCGCTTCGCCACCATCTAACTGGACCAAAGTTGGTGCTGGAAACGGTTTGAGGAACCTCGGCTACATCACCTCGTGGGACCGCTGGCCAGAGGCGTCATGCACTACGCTTCTGGTCAATTGACGAGGTGCAATCAGTGGTGATCACGAAGAAATCAATACCCAGCGACCACCCTGCACAGGCCGGTGGCGCAACTGTGGATGTTGTAGCCGCCGTGATCCGTCGTGGGCCTCTAGTTCTGGTCTGCCAGCGACCGGCGCACAAGCGCCACGGTGGCCTCTATGAGTTCCCGGGCGGGAAGTGCAACGACGACGAATCCATGTCCCAGGCCATCGCACGCGAACTCCGCGAGGAACTTGGTGTGGTGGTGTCGCACGTCGGGCAAGTGCTGCATTCAATCCACGACCCCGGGTCGGCGTTCGTCATCCACTTCACTGACGTCCGGATTGAAGGCACACCGCTTGCCATCGAACACTCAGACCTCCGATGGGTGACCCTCCACGAAGCCATGGCCCTTGAACTCGCGCCGAGTGACCTCCGCTTCATGGAGGACCACATCACCCGCGCCAGCGGCGCTTACTGACGATCACTCTGGACCCCGGCCCAACAGCTGCAGAGTGTTCTGCACTGTTTTGATCCCAATCGCCATTGACCGCGCATATGACCACGTTACACATGTCACAAACCGTCAGGAAGTCCCTGAAACCCCACGTGCGGGTATGCTTCTCCCTGTCCATTCTGTCCGTGGCAATTTGATGGAAAATGAAGGGGTTGAGCCAATGGTACCGGTGGTCCGGTTGGTCTTGGTTGCGCTGTTCACGGTGGCATGGATGAGTAGACCTCCGGTCGCACGTGCGGAAAACACATTTGGCATCGACTGGTCATGGGCCACCGCGGAACTGGACAGGATGGAAACCGCGCTCGAGGATGTCGAACGCGCCGACCGCCGAGTCACAAGCGATGAAGCCAAGAATACTCTCTTCTTCGATTTCTACAACACCGTGGTCGATCTGCAGGTCGCCGATGACGTGGGTTATCTGGACAACGTCAATACCATTGGCTTCTGGTGCGTGAATAATCATTCCTATGCCAACGGCACGCACTATGCCTTGTGTCAGTACCAGTACATGAGAGTTGATAACGAAATACGGTTCGCGTACGAATTGATGGAGCAGTACTCCTTGTGGATGTCTCACTGGTACGCGATTCGAGAAGGCATATCACAGCGAAACAGTGACATCATTCATAGCCAGAGGGCCGGCGGACTGCTGGCACGGGTGCGGAAAATCATCCAGAACCAACGGACCTACATCACCAACTTTTCGTGATTGACGTTCCGTGATCCCCGGGCATGACTCCGCCCGTCTTTTCCTTCAGAGTGTCAGAGGATATCGGGCAACTTCCTTGTGCGAATCACCACCCGCACCCCCATAACCTCATCTCCGCGATCTCGGGCGAGTACGCCGTGCGCTTGGCCTCAGTTGGTGGTGACAGATCAATCGGGTCGTAATCCGCCGCCGGGTCGAAATCGTGGGCAAGGCCGCGGTCGGTATCACGTGCGATCAGCATCCATTGCTTGCTCTGCTGGTCGGCCTGGAATTTCGTCCACGGGGTACACGGCACGACCTGCTTGACCACGAGGTTCGGCTCGTCGGCCTTTCCCTCCCGGCGATTGCCATCGGGGCCGATGTGTAGGAGCACGCGACCCATCAAGGGATCGGTCCCGCCCTTGGCATACTCCGGGCAGTCCGACCGGGACGCAAATGAGGCGAACTGCTCAACCGGTAGGGCCGGGTTCCGGCACGCACCGAACGGGAACTCGGTCTGGTCGAAACACCGGCACCCACGGCAGTTGCCGAACGGCAGGGGAACCCACCACTCGTTGGGCACCGGGTGGGTCGTGTCCTGCACCATGGCGAGCAACGTGCGTTCAACCTGCTGGGGCGAGTACTTAGGCAACTCGGAACCACTGGCGTAGAACTCCGTGATATGCAGCCTCCGGTCATTCATCGTCAAAGTTTGCTTCAGGTACGCCATATCCTTCCTCCGGATTACGTCACAACTCGCCACTATCCCTCGCACGCATTGTGTGACCCTGGGTCATTCGTACAGGTCGCCACGAGGCACGGTTGTGCCATCGACGGCGCCGCTCGTTGTCGCAGTCGTGAACCCCAAAGAAACCGTGCGCGCAACGCGACACGCCATCTCAGGCGCGCCATCGCAACGTGACGGACAACCCACTGCCAACGCCGCCCATCTGGACGGTCAGCGTGGCCAGCCCGCATCAATCCCCGTGGTCGTCTCGTCCCAGAGGGACCCGGTCAGGTCCACCCCGATGGCATCAGTCATCGACGCATTCGTCAGGACGGCACCTTCCAGGTTGGTGCCGGTCAGGATCGAGCCGACCAAGCTCGCCTCCACCAATGAGGCGTTGCCAAGATCTGCCCAGCGAAGGTTCGCGGAACGGAAACTGGTGGCGAAGCAGTCGGCTCCGCGCAAACTTGCGGAGACGAGGCTCGCATCCCGGATCATCGCACCGCGGAGGATGGCGCCGGCGAGGTTGGCGGCGTGAAGGGTCGCGCCGGTGAGGGTCGCACCCGTCAGGTTGGCCCCTTCCAGGACCGCACCGGACAGGGTGGCCCCGCGCATGTCGGCTCCCGAGAGATCGGTGCGCACGAGAATCGTGGTGTAGAGGTCCGCCCCGGTGAGGTTCGCACCCGCCATGGTTGCGTCGGTCAGATCGGCCTTCCAGAAGGTCGCCCCACGGAGGTCGGCCCCGGTGAAGTCGGCGCCGATCAGGTTCTGGCGGGCGAAACTCTTGCCGCGCAGGTCCTGTCCGGCGTAGCTGTCGGCCGTGGCGATCCTTCCCGAACCGACAAGGATGATGACAGCGGTCACGGTCGCGAGGCATGCACGCAGAATGTTCATGGCCGGATGGTAACTACATGGCCCACGACGCGCCTACGACTTCTCGAGATCCGTCACAACAGCTGATCAGTGCGATACGGTCGAGGCCTCGACGCCGACGTACAGCCCGTCCCCTCTGGATGGTTGCGCTTTGGGGATCAGACGGGTCAACAGGAACATCACTGCCGACGCCACGACCGCGACACCGAATCCGATCGCAAGCGAGAATTCCCGGGACACCCCACCGATGAGCGGAGGTCCGGCGAGAAATCCGGCATAGCCCATGGTCGCGACCGCTGCGATTGCTGCCCCGGGCGTCTGTCCCGGGAGCCGGGATGCTGCGCTGAGCGCGATCGGGAAGATCGTGCCGACCCCAACCCCGCAAAGGGCAAAGCCGCCCACCGCAAGGACCGGGTTCGGTAGTGCGACTGCAATCATGATCCCGAGGCCTGACAGCACTGCACCTGACGCGAGAACTGACCGTGGGTCGAACCGGGCCGCCACACGGTCACCGAGGAGCCTTGCCGTCGCCATCGTCACCGAGAACGCCCCGAAAGCAAGCCCGGCAGATGCGGGCGTCATTTCCAATGTCGTTCGCAAGTAGATGCCCGACCAGTCAGCGACGGCCCCTTCGACCAGTAACGAAAGGCCGGCAATCGCACCCAATGCGAGCAACGCCGGGGTGAGGCGGGCGACCGATCTGGTGGTTTCCGCCTGTCTCGGGGCGGATGGCAGGAACCAACGCGTCGTCACGAGGATTGCACCACCTGCAAGCAACCCGGTGACCGTGAGGTGCACCTCAGGCGAAATCCCCATCGCCATCACGGGAGCCGCGATCAGCGTCCCAACCAGACTGAACAGGCTCCAAGAACCGTGGAAACCCGACATCAGTGGTGCACCGTGATGCTCCTCAACCTCACTGGCCTGGTTGTTGAATGCCACATCGATCCCACCGACCGACACCCCAAACAGCACGAGCGCCCCGAACAGCATCCACTGCGACGTTGCAAAACTTGGCAGGCCGAAGAGCACCATGAACAGTACCGCAATGGCGGCCGTCACTCGGGCACTGCCGAAGCGAGCGGTGAATGCGCCAGCGATGGGCATTGCCGGTACCGATCCCATCGCCCCGCCGAGGAGCGCAAGCCCAAGCTGTCCGTCGTCAAGCCCGGCTTGGATCTTGACGTCTGGAATACGCAGGAACCATTGGGCAAGGGCGACGCCATGGAACCCGAAGACGGCCGTCGTGGCGATCCGCGCTGACCGTACCTGCGCGCGGGTGCAATGGGGGCCGTCGTCACGGGCCTGTCGTCCGCTCATTCACCGGGAGGGTACCCACCTGGCAGCACACGCCGGGCAGGCGGGAACCGGACGAAATGGGGTATCCGGCTGATCAGGATCCGGATGTTGGGTCGGCGATGATGGCATCCACTTCGATCTCAACAAGGTGTGCGGGGTCAATCAGGCGTGACACCTCAACCATCGTGGATGCGGGACGGATCTCGCTGAAGATCTCGCCATGTGCGCGCCCAACCTCCTGCCAATGCGAGATGTCTTTGAGAAAAATCCGTGTCCGGACGACGTCGCTGAACGACCCACCTGCCGCCTCAAGGGCACTTCCGACAATTGCAAAGATGGCCCTTGTCTGCCCATATGGGTCACCGGGAGACAAGACGCTGCCATCCTTCGCAGTGGCGGTCGTCCCAGCGACCGAGATGTGGTTGCCGACGCGCACGGCACGCGAGTACCCCACCTTCGGTTCCCACGGCGATCCTGACCCAACCTGCACCCTTGCACCAGTCATGACCATCCTCCATCCTGTTCGGAACCTCAAACGGTCAGGCGCCGTGACAGTGTCCTGCTACCCTTCCCGGGTGCAAGCAACGAGGCACCCATTCGACCTGAGACTGCTCGTCCTCGATGCGGACGGCACCCTCTTCACGAGTGACGAGAAGGTATCGGAACGCACACGCAGCGCAATCCGGCACGCGCAGGACCGCGGGGTCACGGTGGCCATTGCATCGGGTAGACGCCGTGCGCGAACCGTGGAAGTCTTCGATCGTCTACGGCTTGACGGGGTCTACCTGATCTCAAGCCAGGGCACCGCGGTCTGGGAAGACCCAATGGGGACCAACCCGGTCCTCCTGGCCCACAATCCGTTGCCTCGCACCGAGGCGATACGGGTACTGTCGCGCATCCGCGCTCACAAGCTCGCCTCGGTGATGATTGGCCATCCCGGCGTGCAGGACACGATCTTCCATGATGGCGACCTGGACGCTTACCCGGCAATCGGCCGGTATGTCCAATTCAATGGCGTGGCGGCCAAACCGCTGGATGACTCCCCGGATGGGCCAGCATTCGGCCTTGATCCGACCCAGTTCGTCGTCCTTGCACCACTTGCGCGTCTTCGCGACTTGCGAGACGACCTCACCGGACGGCCCGTGGTCAGGGACCGGTACGAACCGTACCCGGAACTGGGAGTGCATCCACTGGACGCGACGGCCGAGCGTCCGTGGCATGTGATCTTCTCGCGCGGTCAGTTCACCGCCGGGGCCGCTTT
>CAMDTO010000143.1 GCA_945907765.1 Thermoflexus hugenholtzii JAD2
AGGGCGTACTCCGGTGCGAGGGGCAATCCTGACCCGAGATAGGCGTTGACGCCGCAGGCATATGCCTCGAACATCGACCGGGTCTCCGCCGACATGGCCGCCATATCCGCCTCCGCAGCTGGACGAAGGTTCAGACGGCGGGACAGGACATCGGCTGCCACGGCGGTCGGTCCGGCCACTTCAGCCCACGTGCCAAGCGCGCTCCGACGGTCGAACTCCATCTGCCAGAGGCGATCTTGAGCCGCCACGAAACCCTGGCCAAACCATACGTCGGACTCGGTCGAGGCATCAACGTGTGCGATTCCCCAACCGTCACGCCGGATCGTGACCGGGGAATGCACTCCGTTCACGACAATCTTTCCGTCCATCTCAAAGACCTCCGACCAGTCCGCCGTTGCGGGCCAGTCCCACCATGTCTCGCAGTAAAAAGGGCATGCGCAGTGTAGGGCCAGAGGCCGCGCCGGGCATCCTGGCGGGGCAGTCGCGCCGTACCGGCACGCCAACGGGAGACGGGTTGATGGACATCAGTGAACGGCAAACCGGCATCCGTACCGTCGGCGGTGGCATGGGCGGGGTTACCGCCGCCTTGGCCGCCACGTCCATGGGCATGCGCGTGCTACTGACCGAACCGACCCGGTGGCTTGGGGGATACCTGACCAGCCAGGGCGTTCCTCCGGATCAACACCGGTGGATCGAACACGTCGGTTGCACCCGTGGTTTCCGGAAGTTCCAAAATGGCGTCCGCGCCTTCTGCCGGGGTCACTACCCGCCGACGCCTGAAGCCCACGCCACTCACCTGCACCCTGGCAATGGCACGGAACCGGGGACTTCCCCAAACCTGGCACCTGACCGAACCGATCTCGGCGCAGTCCGGTGGCGACACGGTGGCGACACGGTGTGCAGCGTGACCGTCCGGAACCGCGGAACCGGAACCGAGGTTCACGCACGCTCCATGCAGGGCGCCACGGAACCCGGTGGCCTCTTGCCAGTGGCCGGTTGGGAGGAGCAGTACATTCGCGAGGCCCGTCGCATCCGCGCCGTCGTCACGGTCACCCAAGCGCATGTCGGGGCGACCGCACGCGGCGTCATGCGTGGGGAACCGGCCAGTGGCACCAGCCAGTGGCACCAGCCAGTGGCGAAGCCTTCGCCGATAGCGTCGGGATTGGCGGTTATCGCATCGACCTGCACCCATCGACTGGCCCCGGCAACTCCGTCGACCTCGACGCCCTGCCGTCCACCATTCCCCTTGGCGCCCGGCGTCCGCAGCGCGTCCGGAACCTCCTGCCCGCGTGCAAGAACCCCGGGACGACGCCCATCACCAACAGGTGCTGACGCCTGCATCCCGTGGAACGGAGCATCGGCGAAGCAGCCGGTCTCCTGGCCGCCCATTGCCTGGCAACCGGGGCCGAACCGCACCACGTGCGTGCGTGCGGTGCCGCAACGGCTAGCCGCCTTCCAGGCACCCTGCACGCGCCAGGGGTTCGAACTGGCCTTGACCGCCGATCACGCCGTCTGTAAGCCCCCCCACCACCGGGTGATGCGCTTCCGGGGTTCAAACCGCCCCGGCGACCTGGATCCGGTTTCGACCCAGATGCTTCGCGCAGTACATCGCTTGGTCCGCCCGGGCGACAAGGTCATCGGCCGTGAGGCCGCCTGCCGGGAAGACCGCCACCCCAAGGCTTGCGCCAACCAGCCCGACCGGCACGCCAACCGCGTCGGTCGGCGCGTTCATCACGGCACGACGGATGCGGTCGGCAACGGTCAGTGCATCCGCTAGCGAGGTGTGGGGCAGGATGACGGCAAACTCATCGCCACCGACGCGGCACGGCACGTCATAGGAGCGGGTCTGGCCCTTGATCGCCTTTGTCGCGATCAGGCGGATCACCGCATCCCCCGTGAGGTGCCCGTAGGTGTCATTCACCTGCTTGAAATGGTCAAGATCGAGCATGATCAGCGCCCCGGACACGTGCGAGCGGACACTCCGTTCCAGTTCCTCGCGCAATCGCTGGTCAAAACCACCACGATTGAAAAGGCCAGTCAACGGATCCGAGACTGACTGCCCGGCAAGCATTGCGAACCGTTGCGCGTTGACCAGCGATGTCGCAATCATGGGGGCGAGTCCCATCAAGCGTGATCCGTGCCGGGGGGACAGGGATCCGGCGAGGTGATGACCCGCGCACAGGACGCCTAGGACCTGACCGTCTTGCGCGAGGGGAACACAGAGCGCCGACTCCGGCGCATCTGGATTGCGACCGAGGCGCGCCGCAATCTCCGGGACCGGGTGATCGGGTCCGTCAATCCGAACGACCCGTCGGTTCCGCAAGACCCACTCGGCCACCGTCCCGGCAACGCTGACCGTACTGCCCCGACGCACTCGCACCGGGAGGCCAATGCGGGCACCAACGAACAGGACCGTCGGGATGCGGTGAGGCAGTGACTCCCGGACCCTCTCTGGCGTGCGACCGGCCGCCTCGATGGCGGGCAGGTTAAGCAGCAGGGTCAGGCGGGTAGCACCGGACACGGACGCGGCGGCCCGGAGGATTTTCGGATGCAGGCGTGACGGCACGCATTCCCGCACCATCATCCGCGCCGCACGCATGATTGCCGATAGGTCTGCTTGGGACATCGGTACGCGTCCGGCACGACTGGAGACGTCCCGGACGCTGGGTCCGGGCAGGCCGGAACCAGTATCTACCCGGCCGGCGGTCACGGCTCCCATGTGTTCAGGACCTGCACCTTGCTGCCATCGCACCGCAACCCCGAGCGATCAGACCCGGGGGACGTCGGTCACTTTGCCAGTCCGCGCGCTCTCGTCAAGCGCCAATGTCACGGCCAACGTCCGCAGGGCGTCCCCGTAGGGCGTCCGGACCCGCGCGGGATCCCGGCGCTTCACGGCATCGACGAAATCCGTGTCCAAGGCAAGCATCGGGGATGCGCGGTAGCGGTACTCGTCGGTCCGGTCGGGTGTGACCACCTTCAGGGTGCCACCCCATACCTCAACCCGGTAATCAGCAGCGAAGAGGTGCAGTCCCGTCGGGAACCCTGCGGTAGACCCGCCACCCAGGACGGACGTGGTGACCAATGTGCCGACGGCACCACTCGCGAAGTGGAGCACCGATGCCCCAGTGTCATGGATGTCGAACCCTGGCATCTCACCATGCACGCGAAGCGCTCCGGCCCCGTAGACGCGAACGACCTCGCCCATGAAGGCACGCATCAGGTCAACTGCGTGCGTTGCCTGTTCGACAATCTGGCCACCACTCTGGGCGTGGACCCGCCACCAAGGCGCTGAAGGGACGCCACCAAGCATGAACCCAAGGCCCATTGCCACCGGACGCGCGCCCAGCGCCTTGTGCGCATCGACGACGGCCTCGGAGTACCGAACCTGATAGCAGACGCTTGACACAAGATTGCGGTCGCGGATCGCCCCCGCAATCTCACGGGCAATGTCGAGACGCAACGCAACTGGCTTCTCCACGCACAGGGCAACGTCCTCCTCGATTGCTGCCATCTCAATGGCCCCGCGTACCGAAGGAGGCGTGCAGATGTACAGGGCGTTGAGACCAGCTTCGGCGATCATCGCCCGGTAGTCGGTGTATGCCTTTGGCCGGAGCCGTCTGGTGTCGTCGCCCGAGCGGGCACCTAGGTCCTGCTGGCCATTGACACGGCGGACACAGGCGGCGATACGATCCGAATCGACATCATGGATGGCGACAACCTCGGCGTCCTGCAACCGCAGGAGATTGAGAAGGTGCGTGACCGCGACCCCACCGGCGCCCGCGAACCCGATCCGAACCGTCACGACCGTCTGCTTCCCTTCTCCGGACCCGGTCAGCTACGCCAGGACGCGCACTGTGTGGACACGGCACCCGCCATGGGGGGTATTCTGCACGTCATGGCTACCATCACGCGCGTCCGCGCCATCCGCACCCGTGCCGACGGCACGTGGGTCATTGTCAAGATCGAAACCAATCAACCCGGCCTCTACGGTATCGGGTCGGCAAGCGACCACTACCGCGCCGGCGTGGTGGTGGCCGCGATCAACGAAGTCCTCGCCCCGAAACTCGTCGGCCGGGACACCGCAGATATCGAGGATATCTGGCAGTCGACGCTGACGTCAGGGTACTGGCGTCAGGATTCGGTCATGGGAACGGTGATCGCCGGTGCCGACATGGCCCTTTGGGACATCCTGGGCAAGGAAGCCGGACTGCCGGTCTACCGCCTTCTCGGGGGGAGGTGCCGCGCCGCCGTGCCGGTCTACGCGCATGCGGCCGGCACCACGATCGATGAACTGATCGCCGACGTGCAGCACTACATCAACGACGGCTGGGTCTACATCCGATGCCAACTGGGTGCCTACGGTGGTGGAGGATTCCTTGAACCAGCCGACCCCGGCGAGGGTGGCCGGCCACGCGCATCAGCCCTGCGTGCCCCGTTCGACACCACGAAGCGCGGGGCGTTCGACGACGAAGCCTATCTCCAGAACGTGCCGGAGATGTTCGGTGCCCTGCGACAGCACTTCGGCTTTGGCCCGAAGTTCACCCATGACGTCCACGAACACCTGCGCCCACACCAGGCCGTCGCGTTGGCCCAGGCACTCGAGCCACACCGCCTGTTCTTCGTGGAAGACATCCTGCCGCCCGAGCATGTCGCCTACTACCGCCACATCAAGCAGATCTGCACGACACCGCAGGCGATGGGCGAACTGTTCATCAATTCAGCCGAGTACCTGCCACTCATCCAGGACCGTCTCATCGATTTCATGCGCATCCGTGTGAGCAAGGCCGGCGGAATCACGCCGGCCCGCAAGATCGCCAACCTGTGCGAGTTCTACGGCGTCCATACCGCGTGGCAGGAGGGCGGCGACAACGACCCGGTCAACCAGCTGGCGGCCTACCATCTGGACCTTGCGAGCTGGAACTTCGGCATCCAGGAAGAGAACCACTTCACCGACGGTGAACTCGCGGTCTTCCCGGGGCACGCGGTGACCGAACGGGGGTACATGTACGGGAACGAGGCACCGGGGCTCGGCGTGGATATCGACGAGACCGCAGCGGCGAACCTCTTCGATCCGACGCGCGCCGCGCAACCCCGTTTCATGGCCGAGGACCGCCGGGCGGACGGCAGCCTCGTCCGTCCGTGACCGGAAATGCGGCCCGCGACCGCACAAATCCGGGTTTTGGCCCGGTGGTTCCCGGCGTTCCCGGCCTATACTGCTGGGGACTTCCGGGCGAGTGTTTCCTGTCCGCCAAAAGATTGTTACTATTTTCACAATGGCCGTCGCGGCGAATGATCGTGTCGGGGTTTCACGTGGCTTTCTGCCATCCCGTCGCGGTTTGTTGCCCGTGCACGGGATGACCATCGCGTTAGGGGTTCATGCTAATGGGAGCCACACCGTTCGCGACGCCAGCACGCCGATGGGCGGCGCTGATCTCGCTCACACTCCTTGGCTTGGTCGGATGTGAATCGCGGTCACCCCAGTCATGGGTCAACCCGCAGGGCCCCTATGCTTCGGCGATCTATGACCTGTTCCTGCCCATCCTCATCGCGGCCGTGGTGGTGTTCGTGGTCGTGCAAGGGCTCATCGTCTACTCGGTGTTCAAGTTCCGTGAACGCCCCGGGGGACCACCGGCCCAGCAATTCCACGGCAATCTGACCATTGAACTGTCTTCCACGATCATCACCGCGTTGGTCTTCATCGTCGTCCTCGCGATGACGGTGAGCACCCAGCAGGTCCTGTCCGCGCCCCTCGAGGCGCCTCCCGCCGATGCCATCCACATCAAGGCCATCGGGCACCAGTGGTGGTGGGAGTTCGAGTACCAGGACAGTGGGTTCGTCACCGCGTCCGACATGGTGATCCCGACTGGTGCCACCGTCATCGTCGAGGTGACCGCGGCCGACGTGATCCACGCGTTCTGGGTTCCCATGCTCACCGGGCAGATCTCGGGCATCCCAGGCCGGACCAACAAGATCTGGCTGAAGTCCGAGAAGGACGGGACCTACGCGGGCGTCTGCAACCAGTTCTGCGGCATCCAACACGCGCTCATGCGGTACGCCGCAATCTCCGTGCCCCGGACCGAGTTCGACGCCTGGGTGGAGCGGCAGCGGATGGCGCCCGTGACCCCCGTGACCCCGGCGGGCGCCACGAGTGCCGACCAGTCGCTGGTCCTGCAGGCGAAGGGTGCCGAATTGTTCGCTGCGGGGGCCTGCAAGACGTGCCACATGATCCGGGGCACCGGGGCGATCGGCAAGGTCGGCCCGGACCTGACCCACTTCAGCAGCCGCACATCGGTCGCTGCCAAGACGCTTCCGAGTACCGTTGAGAACGTCAAGACGTGGCTGCGCAACCCGCAGGCAGTCAAGCCAGGCACGATCATGCCGAATCTCAATCTCAAGGAAGAGGACATCGACGCGTTGACCGCGTACCTCTGCCGGCCCGTTGATCCGTCAATCAACAGTGGGTGCCAGGTGGCACCGGCGAATACTGCCAAGAAGTAGCCAAGGTGCAGCAGGTCGTCGCACGGCGACCGGATGCAAGCGGAAGGGACAGGGTTGATGGCCGTCGAAATCGCACCTCCAGTCGCTCCAGTCGCGGCGCCGGTGTCGCAGGCGACTCCGGCATACAAGGAAAGCTTCCTGTGGGAATGGGCCACAACGGTCGACCACAAGAAGATTGGCATCCTGTACCTGCTTACAGGAGGTCTCTTCTTCCTGATTGGCGGTCTCGAAGCGCTACTGGTGCGGACCCAGCTCATGGTTCCCCGCAGCGACTTCTTGAGCCCTGACCTGTACAACCAGATGTTCACGATGCATGCCACCACGATGATCTTCCTCGCGGTGATGCCGATCAACGTGGGACTGGGCAACTACATCGTGCCGCTCATGGTCGGTGCGCTTGACATGGCCTACCCCCGTCTCAACGCCTTCAGTTACTGGCTCTATCTCTTCGGCGGCATCTTCCTGAACCTGTCCTTCTTCATGGGTGGCGCACCCAACGTCGGATGGTTCGGCCTTGCGCCCCTCACCGATAACAAGTACAGCGGATCCGGCACCGACTTCTGGGTGATCGGCCTGCAGGTCCTCGGCATCGCATCCATTGCCGGAGCGCTGAACTTCGTCGTCACCATCCTCAAGATGCGGGCGCCAGGCATGACTTTCAACCGGATGCCCCTGTTCTGCTGGGCGAACTTGGTCACGGGAATCCTGGTGCTCTTCGCCTTCCCGGCGATCACCATTGCCCTCTTCCTGGTGATGTTCGATCGACAATTCGGCACCAGCTTCTTCAACGCTGCCGGAGGTGGTGACCCCTTGCTGTGGCAGCACCTGTTCTGGTTCTTCGGTCATCCGGAGGTGTACATCCTGATCCTCCCGGCCTTCGGGATCATCTCCGAGGTCCTGCCGGTCTTCAGCCGGAAGCCGATCTTCGGCTACTCATTCATCGCCTATTCAAGCGTGGCCATCGGGTTTCTCGGATTTACGGTGTGGGCGCATCACATGTTCGCCACGGGGATGGGTGACATCGCCAACACTGCCTTCTCCACTGGCAGTTTCCTGATCGGCGTGCCGACGGGTGTGAAGGTCTTCAACTGGATTGGCACCATGTGGGGCGGTTCCATCCGGTTCACCACGGCAATGAAGTTCGCGGCCGGGTTCATCGGCACCTTTACCGTCGGTGGCCTCTCAGGCATCATGCTTGCCTCGCCGCCGGTGGACTTCCAGATGACTGCGACCTACTTCGTGGTCGCCCATCTTCACTATGTGCTCTTCGGGGGCTCCATCATGGGCCTCTTCGCCGGCCTGTACTACTGGTGGCCGAAGATGTTTGGCCGGGCTCTCGATGAGCGCATCGGGAACTGGCACTTCTGGGCGCAGCTGCTGGCCTTCAACATCACCTTCTTCCCCATGCACTGGCTCGGGATGGAAGGGATGCCCCGACGCATCTACACCTACTTCCCGAACCA
>CAMDTO010000144.1 GCA_945907765.1 Thermoflexus hugenholtzii JAD2
CAAGGTTGGCGTCATCCAGGGCCTTGCCGGTGAAATCCAGACGTTCCATGACTACCCGTTGCGGGGCCTGATCCAGCATGACGCTCTGATCTCACCGGGTGATTCGGGGGGACCTTTGGTCGATCAGGCGGGGCGGTTGATTGGCATGAACAGTGCGATCAAGATTGCCAGGGTGCCTCGGCGAGGCCAGGAACTGATCGGCTTTTCAATTCCCATCGGACAGGCGTGGTCACTTGCGGGCCAATTGCGGGCCTCTGGCAAGGTTCCCCGGCCGTATCTTGGAGTCACTGTTGAGGATCTGAGTGCTGCAACTGCACGCCGACTGGGTTTGGCGGTCACCCAAGGACTTCTTGTCCGCGAGGTTCCCGAGGCAAGTCCTGCGCAAAAGGCCGGGATATCCCCCGGCATGGTCATCGTCACGTTCAGTGGGCAGCCGGTGACCGGGCTCAATGACTTGCGACGACTGATGGTCACGCGCAGGGTGGGCGATACCGTTGCAGTGACGGTCGTCGCGCCAGGAGGGGCAAGAACTCAACTGAGGGTGGTCATGGTTGAGCGGCCGCCACCATCGTGATCGGTGTGCGAAGTGCGATGGTGTGGCGGGCGAATAGGGTCACCGATCGTTACCATGAGCTCATGGCGGGCACGTTTGAGGAAGCGAACATGAATTCGACCGTTTCCGGCACTGGGCGGATCCGTCGCGCAACCTTGCGCGGTGGGATGACACTTGTTGGCGGACTTGCTTTGGCGGGTTGCGAGATCGGAATGCCTGGAAGCGACCCGAAACAAGGCGGGAGCTCGGCGACGGCTGCACCGGGTGCGGCGCCACAGGTGATGGCGGGGGCGTCCAAGACGGCCACGATCGAACTCGAAAAGGGCGGGATCATCACTATCGGGCTGTTCGGTGGGAACGACCCCAAGACTGACGCGCCAAACACGGTCAAGAACTTCGAAGCGAAGGCGAACCAAGGGTTTTACAACGGGTTGAAGTTCCACCGTGTCGAGGACTGGGTGGTCCAAGGCGGTGATCCGAAGGGTGATGGCACGGGTGGTGGCCAGATGAACAGCGAGTATAACGAGCGCGAATTTCGGGTCGGGGCAGTCGGGATTGCACGTGGTGGTGATCCGCGCATAAATAATGATTCGCAATTCTTCATCGTGAAACGCGACTCGCCTCACCTGAACAAGACGTACACGAACTTCGGTCAGGTGACGAGTGGCTTGGAGCTGATTGTGAGGATCGCAATCGGTGACAAGATCAAGAAGATCTCGGTCAAGTAGCAACGTTGGCGGACTTCTGGCTGGTGTCTACCCAAGCCACGATGCACCGCGCGTCAACGCACGCACGGCACGCAGTGGTTCCCTACAGGCAGCGCATTGAGGAAGGCAATCGGTTGATGGCGGGTCCGGACATCCGCGCAACCCACAGTGGCATCTTGGTCGACCCGGCATACGGCCCGTCGGAGGCGTTGCCGGGCCAATACCCGTACACGCGCGGCATTCATCCGACGATGTACCGGGGTCGGCACTGGACAATGCGCCAGTACGCCGGATATGCAAGTGCCGAGGAATCGAACCGCAGGTACCGGTTCCTACTGGAAGGTGGCCAAACAGGCCTTTCCGTTGCCTTTGACCTTCCAACCCAGCTGGGATACGACCCCGATCATCCGCTTGCATGTGGTGAGGTTGGGCGCGTCGGCGTAAGTGTTGCCAGTCTGGATGACATGGCGACACTCTTTGATGGCATCCCGGTGGACCGTGTGTCGACGTCGATGACGATCAATGCCACGGCGCCGATCCTATTGGCATTCTACGTCGCGAATGCACTCCGGCAAGGCATCGCTCCCGCGACCCTTTTGGGAACCGTCCAGAATGACATTCTCAAGGAATACGTCGCGCGGGGAACGTACATTTACCCTCCGCGTGCGAGCCTTCGGCTGATTACGGATACCGTTGCGTATTGCGCTCGTGAACTGCCTCGATGGAACCCGATCAGCATTTCGGGATATCACTTACGCGAGGCTGGCGCGACAGCCGTGCAGGAACTGGCTTTCACGTTGGCAAATGGGATCGAGTACGTCCGGGCGGCGCTGTCTACCGGACTTGACATCGACGATTTCGCGCCGAGGCTCAGTTTTTTCTTCGCATGCCATAACGAGTTTTTTGAAGAAATTGCGAAGTTCAGGGCGGCGAGGCAACTCTGGGCGGAAACGATGCGGGACCAATTTGGGGCGAAGCGGCCAGAATCCTGGAAGCTCAGGTTTCATACCCAGACCGCGGGTAGCACGCTCACCGCGCAAGAACCCGAAAATAATGTGATCCGGGTCACTTTGCAGGCACTGGCAGCAGTCATGGGTGGCACCCAGAGCCTCCACTGCAATGCGCTTGACGAAGCACTTGCCCTTCCCACGGAGGCGACCGCGCGCACGGCCCTGCGCACCCAACAGATCATTGCTCATGAGACTGGCGTCACCGCCACTGCCGATCCCTTGGGGGGCAGTTACTTTGTCGAGGCGCTCACAGACGAGGTGGCGAACGGTGCCAGGCGCCTGTTGGCAGAGATTGCCCGGATTGGCGGTGCGATGAAGGCTGTCGAGACGGGCTACTACTCCCGGCTAATCGAGGAAAGCGCGTATCAGTGTCAACGGTCCATTGACGACGGTTCGCAAGTGATCGCTGGTGTCAACCGGTTCAGAAGCGATACCACTGTTGAGCAGGATGCGCAGACACTGCTCTCAGTTGACTCGACCTTGGGTGCGCAGCAGGCAGGGCGCTTGGTCACGCTTCGGGCTACACGCGATGAAGCTCGCGTCCAGGCGGCGCTGACACGTCTCAGCGAGGCTGCTCGGGGAAGCGGAAACCTGATGGAACCGCTCATTGCTGGCGCTCAGGTGAATGCCACCCTCGGCGAACTTGCCGGTGCGTTACGGGACGTCTTCGGGGAATACCGGGACGGGATGTCGTGACGGTGGTGGCACGGTGATCCTTGGCATCGATCATGTCGGAGTGGTCGTTTCAAACATCGATCAGGCTCGGTCGACCTTTGCAGCCATCCTCGGTAGAGAATCAAGCCTGTCGGAATTGATGGGGTCACATGGCGTCATTGTTGCTTTTGCTCCAGACACCTGGGAATTGGTCTTGGCTCCTGTCCGCCAGATCGGGAGCCTGATCGGTGTCCCTCCAGCGGCTATCCACATTCATCGGGTTGGAACGCGCCTAGAGTTTCTTGAACCCCTCGATCAGACCAGCGCCGTGGCGCGCTTCAGGGAGCGTCGCGGCGAAGGCATTCATCACGTCTGCTTCGAAACTGATGACATCTCGGGCGAACTCGACCGACTACGGCCCGACTTCGACATTATCGACGCCGTGCCTCGGCGTGGACACGGTGGTCTCGTTGCCTTTCTTCATCCGAAGCACGCGCACGGGGTGCTTGTGGAATTGTTGCAGCGTGACCCTCTCACCCCTGGTTCAGACGCTCATCCCGACAATTTGGGCGAGCCTGTTTCGGGGGTCGGTCATCGGGGCAACCCAATGCCCGAGGGACCTCGGTCGACCGTTCACACGGTTGACGATGAGTCTGTAAAGCTGCTGGACATTGCGCGAGCAGGGGATAGGCGTGCCTTGGCCCGGGTTCTCACCATTGTCGAGACTGGCAATCCAAGTGCCGGGACACTGGTTCACCATGCGAGGCAAGCACTTCTGGGGACTGGGTCCAGTGGGAGACGGACCCGGGTCGTCGGGATCACCGGTGCGCCCGGTGCGGGCAAGAGCACGCTTGTAGGCGCACTGGCTAGGTCGATTCGCAGGGCGAACCCAGATCATCGAGTCGCGGTTCTGGCGATCGATCCGAGCAATCCATTTACCCGGGGCGCTCTTCTTGGTGATCGGATCCGGATGCCAGAGGTGTCCGGAGACGGTGGCATCTTCGTCAGAAGTGTCGCAGGGCGCGGGTCTGGCGATGGATTGTCACGCAGCACGAGTGAAATGCTGACAATCCTGGAGTATGTTGGTTTTGACACGGTGCTTCTGGAAACCGTAGGTGCCGGTCAGGATGAGCTTGCAGTAGGCGCTTTGGCGGACATAGTCGTAGTGGTCTATTCGCCAGGCCTTGGCGATGGCATCCAGGCTCTCAAAGCTGGTCTGGTTGATCTAGCCCAGATCATCGTGGTCAACAAGGCAGATCTGGATGGTGCCGGGGCGCTTGCTTCACAACTGGCATTCGGACGTAGTGAAGCCGTCAAAATCATCGAGACGATTTCAACGACCGGATCGGGGATCGATCAGCTTCAGGAAGCAATCGAGGAATGCGCTGGTGGCTCCAGACCAGGTCCGGACAGTCGTCACCGCTTGCTTACGAACGTGATTGTCCAGGCAGTGGTCGATCAGTTTCGTGCCTCACTGGCGGTCGCGATTGATGGGAACCCGTTGTGGGCCGAGATGAGCGGGCAGGTCAAGAGACGCGAGCGGTCGGTGGACGATGCCGCGAGACGGATCCTGAGAGATGTTTTAAAGCCGGAAGTCTGATCCGGTCCGCCGCAATCGTCCTGTTTGTCGTGCAGATGCGATCATTGCTCCAACAAGCAGGACGGGGTGCCAGGTGGAAGGTCCCGTCTAGTGCTCCAAGACTCGATCGCTGTCCAAGTGGATGGGGCACGGGATACCTGTAGATGTTTCGGAAATGATCGGCAAGCAAGTGGATATCAGTCGGCGGCTGCAGAGCCGGCATGAGAGACATGTGGATGACGTCACGGGGTGAGCGTGCAACTGCAAAAGGCACGGGCGTCGTGCCTTCCTTTCCGTGGGAACTTGCTGTCGGTGCGTTTGCAGCGGCTTCGGTCTTGCTGGCCATAGTTCTGGAGCGGGCTGGCAGTACGGTGCCTGCATTGATGTTTAGCGTACTCGGCGTTGCGCTGACTTGTTTCGCATCTGTGACTGCTTGGCGTAGGGCCAACGCAAACCGACGTCGGCGCGTGCCGGGTCGCAGGGGCCAACCTGGCTCCATGGGGCAGGTCTCGGCACTCGACCCTTTGGAACTTGATGAGGCTTTAGCAGGGGGCCCGGTTCGCTCAGGCTTGGCTACGCGAACCGGAGAGGATGGCGCGGACATTGATCTCGGGAAGATCCGGGATTTTCGCGCGCGCCGTGACCCAGTCGCAGTTGCGCCGCTGGACCCGATAGGGGGTTCGCAGACAGGGAAAGGGAGTGATGCGGTGCCCCTGCACGCAGACAGTGGGGATTGGAGCATCGAAGGTGCCCCTAGCCTGCCACCGCAGCTCGAGTCGCTCGCACGTGAATTTCAGGCTGTTGCGGGAGCAATGGCCGCTGCGGTCCTTGTCCGCCGTGGACGGCGTCTCGTGCCGTTTGTTTCATCGGGAAACTGGTCAGCGGCCCGGGAGGTTCGTGCTGGGTCGGCACCAGGGACCTTTGCATCCCGAGACGCGATGAGCGATGCTGCACCGCCCGACTTTCCCGTCGACGATCAGTTGACCGACATCCTCGCGATCCTGCCTAAGGCGCTGCCGTTCGAAAGATGGCAAGAGATTGAAGACGTGCCACCGGGTTTGCTCCCACTTGTCGGGCTTGCGGACCAAGGAGCGTCATTGGGTGTTGCCTGCACCTTCCAGCGTGGGTTTCTTGCCCTGTGGGTCGCATCTGGACGGGATGGATTGCGACGGTATTCGGACCGTGACCTTGGTGCCCTCGAAGCATTCGTGCGCGAACGGGTCAGTGTGGTCGGCGCACAGCTGGCTGAAGCTGCTGCCCCACCACGTCGAGGCTGATTGGCAGTGGCTTCACGCGGCCTGTCCTGTTCGGGGAGCGTTCTCCGCCCCTCATGAACCCCTAGGGATTGACTGCAAAAGGTAGCGGCGCCAGGACCGTTTCGGGAATCATGGTGGCATGAACCAGTTGAGCCTCGCGAACGGTTTCGAACGATCCACCAAGCGCACGCGCCGGCAGGCCTTCTAGGGGGAGATGATCGCCGTCGTCCCGTGGGACGCCCTTGTCGCCCGGATTGTCCCGTTCGCCCCGGCGGGGGCCACGGGGCGCCTGCCGTACCCGGTTCTGGTGCTCCTGCGGGTCCACTTCCTGCAGCAGTGGTTCGCACTCGCGGATGAGGCCGTCGAGGAGGCGTTGCACGATATCCCCGTGTACCGGGCGTTTGCGGGCATCGACCCTGGCGCCACCGGCATCCCGGACGCCACGACCATCCTGCGTTTCCGCCACCTCCTCGAGCGCCATGACCTGGCCAGTGCACTGCTCGACACGGTCAACGCACTGCTTGAGGCGCGTGGCCTGATGGTCCGCCGGGGCACGCTGGTCGACGCCACCATCGCCCGTGCCCCGAGCTCGACGAAGAAC
Source organism: Thermoflexus hugenholtzii JAD2 (assembly GCA_945907765.1). Classification (GTDB taxonomy): domain Bacteria; phylum Chloroflexota; class UBA11872; order UBA12225; family UBA12225; genus UBA12225. Next base: position 6,361 of record CAMDTO010000144.1, read on the forward strand.
CAGACGGGGACACGGGATCCGCAGATGCACCAGTCCCGGAAGGGGAACCAGTGGTTCTTCGGCATGAAGGCGCACATCGGGGTCGACGCGGACTCCGGCCAAGGTGCACGATCTCGCGGTGGCAGGTTCGCTGCTGCACGGTGACGAGGCGGTTGTCCACGGGGACTCGGGATACCGGGGCATCGCCCGCTGGTGCGACACCCCCGGCGTGGATGGTGGCCATGCCACCGGGCAAGCGTCGCTTGCTGGCGCCAGGGTCGGCCGAGGCGGTGGCGGAACGGGCCAAGGCCTCGGTCCGCGCCAAGGTCGAGCACCCGTTCCGGGTCATCAAGCGACAGTTCGGCCACATGAAGGCGCGATACCGGGGGCTGGCGAAGAACGGGTCGCACCTGGTGACGCTGTTTGCGCTCTCGAACCTCTGCATGGCACGGCGCACCCTGCTGGCGGGGTAGGCCGCCGCATGCCCGAATGCGCACCGGTCAGCACGCACACGGGCTAGGAAGGCCGTCGGGAGGCCGGTTCCGGGGCGAAAACGGGGCTGGAGGACGCCCCACGGGCAACGATTGCCGGAAACGTGCCTCGCACGGGACGCGAATCGTGCCTTGTGCAGCCCTTCCCCAGGTCGATCCCGGCGAATGCCCGGTACACTTTGATATCATGCAACGCGTCCTCGACCCCCTCGTCGGACAGGGAGAACCACTGCTGCAGGAAGTGGATCCGCAGCAGCATCAGGACTGGGTACGGGGGCCGGCCGGTGAGCCCGGCAGGCGCGTGCGGGGGTGACCAAGGCGACCAAGGCATCCCACGGCACCACCGCCAGCATCTCCTACAGGAACTGCTGCTTGGCCGTCCGCTTGGTCCCGCGCTCGAGTCCCGTCATCAGGCTCAGTTGGTTCATGCCTTCATGATTCCCCATCACACTCCCCCACCGCTACCTTATGCAGGCAATCCCTAGGAATCCTCCGGCGCCAAGAAGATACGCCTCGGCCCCCGCGTCAGCGAGATCTCTTCGTCGGAATAACGTGTGTATTTGTCGGACCCGCACGAGGGTGGTATCTGGGTGTATGGCTCCATCTGAGCCTCGTTGCCCCCATATCCGAGGGCAATCGCAATCTCCTCCCAGGCAATCTGGTCACATGCTCCTGTCCCGGATGCGGTTTCCAGCCGGGTTGCGAGGTGTGCGACACGCTTTGCGAACCGAGAAACCCCGTGAGCGTGGAGTGTGTCAAGTGGATTGCTTCCGGCACACGGGAAGTCCGGACCTCCTGATGGTTGGTACTCCACAGCTCGATTGTGGGCAAGGTGCACGACGTATCTCGGAACCGCGATGGTTCCCTTGGAGGGACTCCGCCGGTCATTCGACGAACCAGTTGGTGATCCGGCGAAAACGTGGAGAACGACATTTGCGTAACGGGGATCAACCGGTAACCGTTCACGGGGTCATGGCGCGGTAGGGTGCCGGGTGGGTTTCGCTGCACGTTCTGTTGAGTGATGCCATCCGTGATCGCCACCCTGCAGGCACTGGTTGTTGAGCAGCAGGCAACGATCGTTGACCTCCGCGCGGCGAACGTCC
>CAMDTO010000145.1 GCA_945907765.1 Thermoflexus hugenholtzii JAD2
CATTGTCCCGTCCCTTGCCTCGGTGACCGCAGCCGCGGCCGGCGCCCTCAAGACCATGACGGACGACCTCCGTGTCTCCATCGTCAACCCGGCAGGTGCGGCCGCCTATCCGATCGCGACCTTTACCTGGATCCTGGCGTACCGCCAGCAGCGGGACGCATCAAAGGGACGAGCGTTGGCAGACTACCTCTTCTGGTGCATCACCCAAGGGCAGAGGTTCTGCGCCGATCTGGACTACGCTCCCCTGCCAAAGGCGATGCTTCCTCTCGCCTTTGCAAAGATCGAGTCGATGAATGCGCAGGGCGAGGCCTTGATCGCATACGGCTCAGCACTGCCCCGCCAGACCGGTCTCGTCAATAACGGCGACGGGTCCGAGACCGCCTCGTACAGCGACGGCACCACCGACAACCGTCCGGTTTCGATGACGATCGTCGACACGGCGGCGGCGGCTGGTTCGTTTGGCACCCTCCTCGCCGCCGCCCAGGCCGCGGGACTGGTGGACGCCTTGAGCGGGTCCGGACCAATCACGGTCTTTGCACCAACGGACACGGCCTTTGAGAAACTCGGCAACGACACCATTGCCGCCCTCCTCGAGGACAAGGAGAAGTTGGCATCGATCCTGACCTACCACGTGGTCAAGGGATCCGTGCTCGCCAAGGACGTCGTGAAACTCACCACCGCGACCACGCTCCAGGGTTCGGATGTCAAGATCGATGCCAAGGCAGCGGTGCGCATCAACGACGCAACCGTGACCAACGCGGACATCCAGTGCTCCAATGGCGTGATCCACGTCATCGACACGGTCCTGATCCCGGCGTAACGACCCGCACCGTGAAAAGTGGCCTCACGGGAACCTTCGTGAGGCTGCTTGGATGGACAAGAGGGACGCTGATTTGGAGTGCCTCTTTTCAGTTTGATTCGGGTTGTCCGAAACGGTTTCCTGTGAGGTCGGTCACACCGGACACAAGGGGAAGTGTTTCACCAAGTCGCAACCGTCCGTTAACGTGGCGATCACGACCGAAGCAGATGATTGGGGCGCAGTGTTCCTCCCGCTGCCTGCGCACCTCCACCCCCAAGGAGGCACGCAGCACTCCTCCTTCTCCTAGCAACCCCGGCCTTCCTGGCTCCCCCTCCAGGAAGGCCGGGGTTGTCACTTTCCCGGAACTGCGCAGTGCAGGCACCCATCGCCGCCGTTGATGTGCGACGCCGGGTTGGCAATACTCACCCCGACTGCGCGCTGGACAGGAACCTGCCGATGACACGCGGAACGCGGAACATGCTGGTCGGAGAGGTGTTGGGAACGTACCTGATCACTCTGTTCGGGACGGGTGTCGTGGCGACGGCGGTCCTGACCGGTGCGCACGTGGGGTTGGGCCAGGTCGCCTCGGTCTGGTGGGCCGGAGTGACAATCGCCATCTTTGTCGCGCGGCCATTGGGTGTGGCCCACCTCAATCCCGCCGTGACCATCGCCATGGCAACTCTCGGGCGGTTCAGCTGGAACCTCGTGGCACCGGCAATCCTTGCGCAACTGGCAGGAGCCGTGCTTGCCGGGGTCACGGTTGCCCTCGCATTTGGAAGCCTGCTCGACCGGTTCCTGACCACCAAGGGTCTGGGCATCGGTGCACCGGGAAGCCAGGTCGCCGCGATGGTTTTTGGGGAATATTTCCCGAACCCAGCGATGTTCGGCACCGGACCAGATGCACACGCCCTGATCTCGCCCGTTGGAGCGACCATCGTTGAGGGCGTTGGCACTGCCGTCCTCGTCTTCGCGATCATCCGGCTCACTGATCCTCACGCCGGAGTGCCCGACTGGCTGGCACCGATCCTGATCGGGTTGGTGGTCGCCACCCTCATCAACCTGTTCGCACCACTTACCCAGGCGGCGTGGAACCCCGCACGCGACCTGGGGCCTCGCCTCGTCGCGTGGGCAATCGGTTTCGGTGACATCGCAATCCCCGGCCCGAGGGGCGAGGTGTATGTCTACATCGTGGGGCCAATCCTCGGAGGGATCTCCGGGGGTCTCGCCGCCCGGGCACTCGAAACAATTTCGGCACAAGAAGCAAGGGAACACTCGAGATGACCCCGACGACCCGTCACATCCTGGTCCTGTGCACCGGCAACTCGGCGCGATCGCAGATGGCTGAGGGATGGTTCCGCCACCTCGGCGGGGGAACCGTGACCGTGGCAAGCGCAGGAACCGCACCACGCCCGGCAGTGCATCCGCTCGCGATCGAGGCGATGCGGGAAGTCGGGATCGACCTCTCCGGACACTGGCCAAAACTGGTTCAGGACGTCATGGAGACGACGTACGACTACGTCGTGACCGTCTGTGACCACGCCCGCGACACCTGCCCGGTCTTGCCCGGGGCTCACCAGTCCTTGCACTGGGGTTTCCTTGACCCTGCTGCCGACGAGACCGACACGGCGATTCGGACATTCAGGCGCGTCCGCGACCAGATTGCCGATGCCATTCGCACCTGGCTTGCAACGGGCCAGTCGCCAACTCACTGACCGGGTAGCCACCTCATCCCCGTTTTGGCGGGGGAGACCGGGACACTCGAGGGCAGTCTCCTCATGAGGTCTGACTGGCCTGCGCCGGTTCCCAGGTGATTGTTGACGACGTTAACAACCTCACATCCGTCGTTAACGTGATGTTCATGACCCGCCGTGAGACTGACATGACAAGTGGTGCGGGAATGACTGACAACCTGACAAACCAAACCTCGGCCGGGACCGCCCAACCGTGGGCGCCACCCCAGCAATTGCCCGGTGGTCGTCCGCCTATGGTCCTCGTGGTTGATGACGAGGATTCGCTCCGGGCGACGATTGCGTACTCCCTTCGCAGAGTTGGGTTCGAGGTCCGGACTGCGGTCAATGGACGTGAGGCACTGGCCGGCGCCCGCGCGGTTCCCCCAGACCTGATCCTGCTGGATGTGATGCTTCCCGGTGGGGTGGACGGCTTCGAGACCTGTCGACTGCTTCGGCAGACGCTTGCCTGCCCAATAATCTTAGTCAGCGCTCGCACCAGCGAGATTGACCGGGTCGTCGGTCTTGAGGTCGGCGCGGACGACTACGTCACGAAGCCATTCTCGATGCAGGAACTCGTCGCAAGGGTCCGGGCCCACCTAAGGCGCGCATCAATCAAGATGGGTGAAACCCAAACTGCCCTATTGGAAGTTGATGACGTCTGGGGGAAGTCGGGAGGATCAAAGGGGACTCAAACCCGGTTGAATTTCCCAGGACTTTCGATCGACAACGGGAGGCGCGAAGTCCAGGTTGATGGTCAGATCATCACGCTGAAAAGGCGAGAATTCGACCTCTTGACATTTCTTGCCCGCAACCACGGCATCGTGCTGACCCGCAACCAGATCCTCCGAGCCGTCTGGCCGGAAGAGTTGCACGGCGAGGACACACGCACGGTTGACGTCCATGTGTCGCGCCTCCGCCTGAAGATCGAGAGCGATCCAGACAATCCACGGTTCGTGCATACCGTGCGGGGGACCGGCTACCAGTTCCGGGTGCATGCCTCGCCCGGAAGCGGAGGCACCAGCCAGCAGTGATGAGACACATCCTCCACGCCCCAGCCACTGGTGAGGAGAGAACACCTTTTGCCCAGCGGGCACAACACCTACCGAAGGCGAAGGAACGAGCACTATGACCACCGACCGACCAGAAACAACGTCCCGACGATCCATGGTCGCCCGCCTGTCGGCCACCTTTGCTGGGGCTGCATTTTTGGCCGCATGCGGAGCCGAGGCCGAACCCGCCAAGGCACCAGCTGCACCCACCGCTGCTGCCAAGGCAGAGCCAACCAAGGCCCCAGCAGCTGCGCCGCCCACCGCCCCCGCACCAGCCGCTACGGGAGCAGTGGCAATCACTGGTCCGTTCGAGGGGGAAGCCAAGACTCTCACTGGCGCGGGCGCCACTTTCCCGGCAGCGCTCTATTCGAAGTATTTCAACGAGTACAACAAGCTCACCAAAGTCGAGGTCAACTACCAGTCGATTGGCTCGGGCGGCGGCATCAAGGCAATCAGTGACCAGACTGCCGACTTTGGTGCGACCGACAGCCCAATGACCGACGCCCAGTTGAAGGAAGCCAAGGGAGGCGAAATCCTGCACATCCCGATGGCACTCGGTGCCGTCGTCGCAACCTACAACATCCCGGGCCTTGAGACGACGAAGCTCAAGTTCACCGGCGAAACATTGGCTGCAATCTTCCTGGGGACCATCACCAAATGGAATGACCCAAAGATTGCCGCCGACAATGCCGGAGTGAAGCTCCCCGCCGAGGACATCGTTTCGATCCACCGGAGTGACGGGTCAGGAACCAGCTTCGTTTTCACCGACTACCTCTCAGCGGTCAGCGCCGAGTGGAAGACCAAGGTCGGCGCGTCGACAACGGTCAATTGGCCGGGTGGCGTGGGTGGCAAGGGAAATGAAGGCGTGGCAGGTGAGGTCAAGCAAACACCCTTCAGCATCGGGTACGTTGAACTGATCTATGCGGTTCAGAACAAGTTGGGCGTGGGCCTCATCAAGAACAAGGCTGGCCAATTTGTGGAACCGAACCTCGCAGGGGTGACCGGAGCGGCCGCAGCGGCTGCAGGGAAGGTAGCACCTGATCTACGTGTTTCGATCGTCGATCAGGATGGTGCGGCAACGTACCCGATTTCCTCGTTCACGTGGATCCTAGCCTACAAGCAGATGACTGATGCAGCCAAGGCGACCGCATTGACCCGTCTCCTCTGGTGGGGCACGCACGAAGCGCAGAAGTTCAATGGAGATCTTGGCTATGCGCCACTGCCGGCTGAAATCGTGACCAAGGGTGAGGCGATGATCAAGAGCATCACCGGTGCCGGCAAGCCGGCTTTCCCAGGCAAGTAGGCCCACACACTGGCTGAACCGACCACGTTTCCGGACGAAGGTTGGGGCGGCTACTCCACTCAGGAACACCTGATGACGACACGAGACGTGGAAAACGAGATCGCATCACCAGCGTCATGGACCGTCCAAGGGCCACCGATTTTCGCCCGCAGAGGCGGAGTGGGCGCCGACGACGTGTTCAAGTGGCTGGTCTACATCACTGCGTTCGCCGTGCCCGCCGTCCTGGTGGCCCTCTTCATCTTGCTGGTCATCGACGCGTGGCCTGCTCTCGAGCGTTTCGGTCTCGGGTTCGTCACGTCATCGAATTGGGATAACGTCAAGGAACAATTCGGCAGCCTTCCCTACATCTACGGAACCGTGGTCACCAGTTTGCTTGCCCTTCTCATTGCAACGCCAGTTGGCGTTGGTGCAGCACTCTTCGTGACCGAATACGCCCCACGCCCACTCCGGGTGCCAGTGTCGTTCACCATCGAGCTTCTGGCAGCTATCCCAAGCATCATCTTCGGCTTGTGGGGTTTCTTCGTCCTGACCCCGATCATGCGCTCGACCGTAGAGCCCTTCATGAAGTCGGCCGTCGGTCCACTTCCTGTGATCGGAAGCCTCTTCCAGGGGCCGTCCGTGGGGAAGGACTTGTTCACCGGCGGCGTGATCCTCTCCATAATGATCCTTCCCACGATCGTCTCGATTTCACGTGAAGTGCTCCTCGCGGTGCCAACGATGCAGCGTGAGGGGATGCTTGCACTTGGAGCAACCCGGTGGGAGGCGATTCGTGAAGCGATCATCCCGTACGCACGGGTCGGCATTGCCGGGGCAGCGATCCTGGGACTGGCGCGGGCACTGGGCGAGACAATGGCCGTGACCATGGTGATCGGTAACTCATCCAGGAAGATCACCGGTTCGCTCCTTACCCCGGGTTACACGATGGCATCCGCCATCGCGAACCAGTTCACCGAGGCGGACAATCCCCTGTATTTCAGCGCAATCGTCGGTGTCGCGGCGCTCCTGCTCGTGGTCTCCGCCATCGTCAATGTCGCTGCCCGGCTGATGATCTGGCAAATCAGCCGTGGCGTGGCGAAGGGGGGAACCCGTGGCTGATCCCAGCACACTCTCATTCAAGGTCAGTCCGGTTTCACCACTTGCGCCCGATCGCCGTTACGTGGCTCGCAAGTTCTATGGCCGGTTCATGGCCGGACTGATCACCGTCGCGGCCCTCGTGGGGGTCAGCGTGCTCTGGATCATTCTCGGTTATGTGATCGTCCGAGGTGCACCAGCGATAAACCTCGACTTTTTCACGCAACGTCCGCTTCCCTACGGCGAGGTCGGCGGTGGCATCGCCCCGAGCATTACGGGAACCTTGCTGATCCTTGCGGTCGCCGCCCTGATTGGCGTTCCCGTTGGACTCGGGTGTGGCATCTACCTCGCCGAATACGGCCGGGGATCGGTCGTTGAAGTTATCCGGTTCTGCTCTGACCTTTTGGCGGGCCTGCCCAGCATCGTGGTTGGCGTGTTCGTCTGGGCAATACTCGTTCGCCAAGTGGTCGGGAATTTTTCCGGCATCGCCGGAGCCGTCTCACTGGCGATCATCATGGTCCCGATCATCGTCCGTACCGTTGAAGCAGTACTGCTCCTGGTGCCGTATACCCTGCGTGAAGCTGCCCTCGCCTTGGGTGTTCCGAAGTGGCGGATGGTGATCAGCGTGGTTCTGCCAAGCGCCCGGGCCGGCATCATCACCGGCCTCGTCCTTTCGGTTGCACGTGCTGGTGGCGAGACGGCACCACTCCTGCTTACCACGCTTGGCAACCAGTTCTTCAGTTGGAACCTCCTGGAACCGATCGGAGCCATCCCGATACAGCTCTACAACTATGCTGTCGCACCCTATCCGGATTGGCACACCAAGGCTTGGGGGTCAGCACTTGTCCTGATCAGCGTGATTGGCATCCTCAGCACGGCCGTGCGCGTGGCGACGCGGCGACAGAACCGGTAGTCCGGAGCAACCAGCGAGTTGCAAATGACCAGCGACGCCTCACCGCAACGGGCCGTCGCAACGGAGAACCATGGGCATGACGATGAGTGAGCGATTTCCGGGAACCGACCGCGCCACGCAACCCGTGACTGATCAGGAATACTCCACGGGCCAGACTGCTGGCGGACACTGGATGCAGGTGACCGATGTCGCCGCGTACTACGGTGATCGGATGGCGATCAGCGAAATCTCGATGACGATCAAGCCTCGGTCGACCACGGCGATCATCGGGCCCTCCGGGTGCGGGAAGAGTACGTTTATCCGGTGCCTGAACCGGATGCATGAGGTTGGCCTCGGAAACAACCGGGTCACTGGGAGCGTCCTTCTCGACGGCCATGACATTTACGGCCGTGGAATCGATCCCGTTCAGGTCCGTCGCTACATCGGGATGGTCTTCCAAAGGCCAAACCCGTTTCCATCGATGTCGATTTACGATAACGTCGTAGCCGGCATCAAGCTGACCAGTTCCCCGTCGCGCACCGAACTCGATGAGGCCGTCGAGCGCTGCCTGAACCAGGCGGCCCTCTGGGACGAAGTCAAGGACAAGCTCAAGGCCTCCGGGGCATCGCTCTCAGGAGGCCAGCAGCAACGCCTCTGCATCGCCCGCTCGTTGGCAATGCAGCCGCACATCCTGCTGATGGACGAACCGTGCTCGGCGCTTGACCCGATCGCGACCTACAAAATTGAAAACCTCATCAGCGACCTCAAGCGCCAGTACACCATCGTGATCGTCACGCATAACATGCAGCAGGCGTCACGCGTCGCGGATGAAACGGCGTTCTTCCTCGCCGGCGAGGAACGCGTCGGCAAACTCGTCGAGTTCGGCCCCACAAGCCAACTCTTCACCAACCCGACCGATT
>CAMDTO010000146.1 GCA_945907765.1 Thermoflexus hugenholtzii JAD2
CTGGATCTTGAAGGGACAATGGGCATGATCGGCGGCATTTTCGGCGACCTGACCCGTGTGCGCGATGCCAGGTCGGCACGGTCATCCAGTTGGGATCACACCGGACGCAACGCTGATCCATGGGTGATCGCTCCCGGACAGACCGTCACCCTCGCCGATATCGAGGGGCCAGGGTGCATCACCCATCTCTGGATGACGCAGGATTGCCGGCGCACCGTGGTCGACCGGGTTGTGACCGACCCCGACTACTACCGCAAGGTGGTGGTGCGCATGTACTGGGATGGCCAGGCGCATCCCAGTGTCGTTGCACCCCTTGGCGACTTCTTCTGCCTGGGGCATTCCCTGGTGAACAGCTTCGCCTCACTGCCCTTCACGTCGTCGGTGCGTCCGGAACAGGCGTACAAGTTCGGCGGGGGCGCGGCCCTCAACTGCTACCTGCCGATGCCCTTCAACCGGCATGCGCGCATCGAGGTCACCAACGAGAACGATGTGCCGTACCGCCAGTACTTTTACGTCGACTACGAACTCTACCGGCAGGACCTTCCCGCCGGGACGGCCTACTTCCACGCCCAGTGGCGACGGGTGAACCCAACGTCGTCTTGGGACCCTCGTGTGATCGTCAACTCGCCCGAGGCCGACGTGGTGAACCTCGAGGCCGCAAGCCGGGCCAACTACGTGATCCTCGAGGCCGAGGGTCAGGGGCATTACATCGGGTGCAACATCTCGGTCACCAACTTCCAGGGAACGTGGTGGGGCGAGGGTGACGACATGATCTTCATCGATGGGGAGACGTGGCCGCCGTCCTTGCACGGAACTGGTTCGGAGGACTACTTCAGCCAGGCCTGGGAGAACCAGGAGACGGCATTCCCGATGTGCGGGTCGACGATCTTCGAGGGTCGCAAGCCTGGCTACCAGACGTCCTACCGCTTCCATCTGGTTGATCCGGTCCGCTTTGCGAAGAGCATCCGCGTGACGATGGAACACGGCCACGGCAACCATTCGGCGAATGACTGGGCCTCGACGGAGTACTGGTACCAGACCTTGCCGGGGGTGCCGTTCGGGATCCCGCCAGTGGCGGAACGCTTGCCGATCCGTCTGGGCGACCTTGGCGTGTTGCCGATGCTTGCCCCGGGCACGATCCCGTCCCATCCTGGTGGCGCGAATGCCGAGATGCAAGCAATGAGTGCGCGTCACCGGCAGAAGGTGGCCGACCGCGATGCGGCGACGGCGGCGGAGTCTGCCCGGTTGTGGTCCGAGGCGCAGCAATGGAGCCAGGAGAACACCACCCAGGCCCGTGATGTTCGCCGTCGGTGGCTAGGGGAGGCGTAGCGACCCGGTTCAATGCGGACCGGCTTTTTTTTGGGGTGGGGCAATGTCGTGGGTGACGGCCGAGGGCACACCCTAGCTTTCCTCAACACCCAGGAACCGTGCCAGGTCGGCGAGTTCGGCGCGAAGGGCATCGGGATACGACGGGTCGTTTGGTGCCTCGCCGGTGACGTAGCCGATGTCGGTTTGCATCGTCCCGGTGGTCACCGAGATGTTCGCCCACCCTATCGCTTGATCGCGCCAGAGGAGGGGCATGGCGTAGTACCCGCGCACGCGCTTGGGTGCCGGCACGTACGCCTCGAACCGGTACTTCCAACCCCAGAGGATCTCGAACCGGCCTCGGTCCCAGACTGCCGGATCAAATGGTGAGACGATGCGAACGGCGTCGGGCGCTTCTGGCGCGGAGGCCGGGTCTTCATGCGCCGGCCAGTACCAGTCGGTGCCGTCGATGCAGGTGGATGCAAGTCTCGTCAAGGCGCGGTCAAGCATGCCTTTTCGCTTGCCGTTCCACTGCGGCAGGGCGGCCCACTGCATGACCCGGATGATGAAGCGCAGGCCCTTAGGGGTAAGGGGGGCGTATGTGTCGATGACGACGTCCACGAGGCGGTCGGCGGCGTCGTGAGGGTCGTCGGGCGGGGTGCGGTCTGGCGCAGAGGCATACAGGCGAGTGCCACCGTGCCGGCCGGCGACGCGCAACGCGCCCCGGTAATGCATGCGGTCCAGCAGTTGCGATGATACCTTGGAGTTGCCACCGAACCAGTTGAGGCCGGTGCCAAGCTTGAAGGCTTCGTCGACGTCGCGCGGGTGGACGGTACCTCGGGAGGCGATGAAGTCTCGAACCGCACGCGAAACCTCTTCGGGGTCCGTTTCCCGCTTGCGTTGGTCGGGGCGCGGGTGCATCAGGGCGTGCACGTCGCGAGGCAGGTAGCCGTAGTTGATGAAGGTGTCTTCCTCGATACCAAGGTCGGGATAGGCGCGTTCGAGGTCACCGGCACGGTAGCCGGGCACACGGTGGCGGAGGGTCAGATCCTGCGCGCGAGCCGGTGAACGGATGGGATCGGCCTGCACGAACCCCGGTGCATGGAGGGCATCCCGCAATGACGGGGCCTTGCGGAGGGTCCGTGCGACAGCGAACCGCCTGATGTCGTCGAGGGTTGGTGACACGTGCGGAAGATACCGCGTACCGATGGGTGGTGTCCGGGTTGATCTCTATCGGCACCATCTCACGATCATTCACGGCATGCTTGGCAGTGTCGGTGCGTATCAATTGGATGGCGATGGCCATCAACCCGAGACACGGGAGGCGAGGTACCAGTCCACGGGGGCGCGGTCGTCGGTCAGCGCGGGCACCTGACGTGCAACCGATCTCCATGGCGGTGCTTCGGCCCAGGTGTCGGTCTGCTCCCGTTCTTCCGGGCGGGAATTGCGTGCGACGAGACGTCCCCGTGATGGTTCGGATCCGGGACGGCCATCGGATAGTCCGGGGCGCACCTGTCTGGCGAGGAGGCTCGCATCGATGCGCGCCGATCCGGCAGTCGCCACCCAGTTTTGCAGCAGGTCGTTCTCTTCCATGCCGGGCACTGCCGTGGCCAAGATGTCGGCCTCCGGGAAGACGATCTCAAGGGTGTGCATGAACGCCGGCAGGAACCGTCCACCTGGCCATCCGTCGATCACGTTCACCGCGTACCTGCCCTCCGGACGGAGGACCCTGCGCACCTCACGGGTGAACTCGACGGTTGTCAGGTGCCATGGCACGGCGAAGTCGGAGAAGGCATCGCCGATCACGACGTCGTAGTAGGCATCTGGCAGTCGCCGGATCGTCTGTCGTGCATCGGCATGATGGGCAATGATCCCGATGCGATTCCCGTCAGTGGGAAGCGCATTGATTGGCCCCCCAAGCCGGACACCGAGCCACCGCGTGGCCACCGCTGTCACGTCGGGGTCGAGTTCGATCACGTCGATGCGGCTTCCCGGGGCGATTGCCTCCAGGTAGCGCGGAAGAGTGTAGCTTCCGCCGCCGATGAAGAGGGCGTGCAATGGTCGCGTGGTGGGTTCCACGTCCGCCCATCCGGCAGACGTGATGCCCGCCGAAACGATCATGTCGCCGAGCGCTTGCGAGATTGGCGAGAGGAGAAGCCGGGGTGCATCCGGCGCGGTGCGTCCCTGAATGGCACGGTCCAGGCGCATCGTGCCGAAATCGTCCTGACCAACCGATGACCAGTCGATGCGGATGCAACTGTAGGCGGATTCGACTAGGCACGGTGACGATGCCATCCGGTCGCGGCCATCGCTGATCCTGCGGGAAGCGGCACTGACCGCGATGGCATGCGTGAAGCTTGCGGATACCACCACCCATGCGGCGATAGCCCAAAGACCCACGGTGATCCCGGTGCGGAAAGATCTCCGTCCACCGGACGGGTTCGAGGCCAGACTGAGCATCGTCAACGTGACGGCAACCAGGGCGAGGGTCGTGCGCGTGCCGAACACGGGCACGAACACGAAGCCGGTGCCGAAGGCGCCCACGATGCTGCCGGCGGTGCCCACCGCATTGAGGCGTCCGACGACCGGGCCGGCATCGTCGAGGCCTCGCGTGGCCATAAGTTGATGGGTCACCAGAGGACCGGCGGTCCCGAGGAGGATGCACGGCAGGAACCCGCAGGCCGTCACCAGGACCATGAGCCGGATGAGCGGGGGCAAGCCCATCGCAAGGTCATCAATCGAGAACACCTGCGCGATCCCGGCGATGGCAAGGGTCCAGGCGGCTGATCCCAACAGGGCCCACTCGAGGACCGGTCCAGGGTTCAGGCGCCGGGCAAGGCGGCCGCCGATGTCATTGCCAAGCGCAATGCCACCGAGGACCACTCCAATCACCGCCGTCCACGTGTAGAGGGAAACGCCAATAGCTGGCGCAAGCACGCGTCCCACGACCAGTTCCAGGACAAGCGTCGAGAAACTGCTTCCGGCGACAATGACAAATGCCCGCCATGGAGTTGTAAACTGCCGCGGAACGGGCGAGACTGTTGAAGGCACTGGCATCTCAATCGGGTCATGGACGTTAGAATTGCTGACGGGACGGGAACGAGTTGGGCGGTTGTGTTGCAACGGGCAGTGTGGATTGCACCAATGGTCCGACATGGTGTCCGACACACGTCCCGTGCGGTACAGTACCATTGGTAATGGGCCTCGATCCTTGCTAGCCCTACGATAATGAGCAATGGTTCTTGGACGCGGTTGATCCCGACGGGCCAGTGGCACAGGAGGCGGTGACTGTGAAATTTCTTCCCATTATTGGTGCAGCAATTGCTGCACTGATCATCGGTGGCGCAGCGGCGTGGTTCCTGAAGCCAGAACCACCCAAGGAAGTCGTGGCTGCCCCTCCGGTCGAGGGTGAGCATCTGGAAGAACACTTCGAGGAATACACGATCAAGGACCGCATCATCACGCTTGCGGACCCAGGTGCCAAGCGCTACCTGAAGGTGACACTCGGGCTCATGGTTCGTGACCTGACCCCGAAGCCGGTCGCTGCTGGTGGCGAGATTGAGTTCATCGCGTACGCCGAACCCGAAGGCAACGACGGCCTCGATACCGCGGCCCCTGCGGTCAAGATTAAGGTGCTTCCCAACCTTCTCAAGGTCCAGGACGCGGTCACGACGACACTCGGGGCAAGGCGTGTTGATGAACTCAACAGTTCCCTCGGCATGGAGCGCGCCCGTGAGGAACTCAAGGGGCGCATCAACGCCGTCCTCCCCAAGGAAAAGCAGGTCGCAGAAGTCCTCTTCCTCGACTTCGTGATCCAGTAGACCTTTCCCCCACGTCACAGATGCTTCACCGCTTATCAGTTCATTCCGCCCGTCCCTCTTGTGGGGGATGGGCGGTTGTCGTTTCCTGACAGGTGCAAGACGCAGTCCGGGGAGACGGCGTGGCAGACGGTACAGGCCTCCTACACACTGGTGCCGACCGGATTGGCCCGTGCGGGCGTCCGGTCGGCATCGCGCACGTGTGCGAGGTCAGTCCAGGAGGTCGTAGGCCGGTAGCGTGAGGAACTCGGTGAATTCCTCGCCCAAGGCGACTTCGGCGAAGAGCCGGGATGCATCCTCCCAGCGGAACCGCGCATACGCCGCGCCCATGGACGCCTCGATCTTCGCGAGTTCCTCCGCCTGCAGGTGACGGATCCAGTCGGCGGTGATCGTCACGCCTTCCGCCGTCTTGGCGGCGTTTCGCGTCCACTGCCAGACCTGCGCCCGGCTGATCTCGGCGGTGGCGGCATCCTCCATGAGGTTGTTGATCGCGACCGCCCCCGATCCGCCAAGCCACGCCGCCAGGTACTGCAGTCCCACGCTGATGTTGTTGCGCACCCCGGCCTCGGTGACCTGACCGGGTGTCTGCGCGAGGGCAAGCAGGTCGGATGCCGTCACATGCACATCGGGACGCTGACGTCCGATCTGGTTTGGGTGATCCCCCAGGACTGCGTTGAATGCCTCCAACGCCGTCGGGATGAGGTCTGGATGGGCCACCCACGTGCCGTCGAAGCCATCGCGCGATTCCCGCGTCTTGTCATCGCGCACGCGGGCCAGAGCCGCGTTGGTCACTTCCGGATCACGACGGTTCGGGATGAAGGCGGCCATGCCACCCATCGCGAACGCTCCACGCTTGTGGCAGGTCTGCACCAGGAGTTCGGTGTAGGCACGCATGAACGGCACCGTCATCAATACCGCCACCCGGTCCGGAAGCATCATCTCCGGACGCGTCCGGAACTTCTTGATGGCACTGAAGATGTAGTCCCACCGGCCCGCATTCAGACCCCCCGAATGGTTGCGGAGTTCGTACAGGATCTCATCCATCTCGAACGCTGCCAGGATGGTCTCGATCAGGACGGTCGCCTTGATCGTGCCCTGTGGAACCGAAAGGGCGTCCTGCGCGAAGACGAAGACGTCGTTCCAGAGACGTGCTTCCAGATGACTTTCCATCTTTGGCAGGTAGAAGTACGGGCCAGATCCGCGCGTAAGGAGGCGGTGACCGTTCCGGAAGAAGTACAGGCCGAAGTCGAAGAGGCTTGCCGAGACCGGTGCGCCATCGACGTACAGGTGCTTCTCGTGAAGGTGCCACCCGCGTGGACGTACCACGAGGGTGGCGGTCGTGTCGTTCAGGCGGTACATCCGCCCATCAGGTCCGGCGAATGACAGGGTCCGGTCGATGGCCTCGGTCAGGTTGACCTGACCTTCCAGGAGGTTGGTCCATGTCGGTGCGAGTGCGTCCTCGAAGTCGGCCATGAAACAGGTCGCCCCCGAGTTCAGGGCATTGATGACCATCTTGCGGTCGACGGGCCCGGTGATCTCGACGCGCCGGTTGGCGAAGTCCGGGGTCACTGGTGCCACGTGCCAGTCGCCGGCACGCACATCCGCCGTCTCCGGCAGGAAGTCCGGCAGGATTCCCGCATCAAGGTCGATCTGCCGTGCCTGTCGGCGGGCCAGGAGGTCCAGCCGACGCTGATTGAACTGCCGGTGCAGGCGCGCGACGAAGGCGAGTGCCTCTGGTGTCAGGACTTCCTGCGCGACGCCTTCCAGAGGCTTGCGGACGTCAATCCCATCAAGTGCGGTCATTGTTGAAATGCTCCCATTGCGGGTGCCAGTCTACTGCCTGAGGCCGGAGTAGCTAGGACAGGACGGGTTGCGGGGGCGAGGCCAGGGCAATCCCATCCGAGCATCTGACTGCCACTGACTGCTTGAAGGTCGTTCCGTACAAGCGTCACCGGGGTGCAACCGTTTCCCGGGGCGTCGTCGCATCGACTGTGCTAGCCTGACCAGATATGGCCTCTCCACCAATGGGTGCCGCGTCGACTGACCTGTCTGCCGATGGACTGGTAACGGCGTCGAGGGTATCGGCCGTGCCTTTGGTGGGTGATGCGCTGAGTGGTCAGGAGATTTCCCGGTCCACCCAGCATTCTGCTTCTTTGGCACCGTTCCGGACGGCCCGGCCCAAGGGTGTCCTGGCGCTGGCATGGCCAAGCGTGGTGGAGAACCTGCTTCTCCTCATGCTGAATACCGGAAGCCTGATGATGGTCGGGCACCTCGGGTCGGCAGCCATGGCAAGCGTGGGCGCCGCCGGACAGATCTCCAATGTCGTGATCATTGTCTTCACGGGCCTCGCGGCCGGAACGACGGCACTGGTGGCCCGGGCAGTCGGGGCAAATGACGGTGCCGAGGCACGGGCGATTGCGCGTCAGTCACTCCTGTTCAGTGTGGCGGTGGCGTTCATCCTTGCGGTCCTCGGGAGCATCTTCGCGGCGCCCCTGCTTGGCGTCCTTGGGGTCGCCCCTGAGGTATCAGGTGATGGCGTTGTCCTCCTGCGGGTTGCCCTGATGATGCTTCCGGTCCTTGTGGCGGGTGTCCTGGCCGGATCGGTCCTTCGCGGTGCGGG
>CAMDTO010000147.1 GCA_945907765.1 Thermoflexus hugenholtzii JAD2
CCCAGACCCCGTGCTTGCTGGCACTGTAGGCGGCGGAACGCGGTCGGACCCGCTGCGCAGAGATGCTGGACACATTGATGATCCGCCCACCGCCCTGGGGCTTCATGATCCGCATCGCCTCGCGAGTGCACAGGAACGGCCCGGTGAGGTTCGTGGCGATGACCTTGTTCCACGACTCAAGGGACAGTTCATCGAGCGCCCCACCGTCAAATGCGCCGGCGTTGTTCACGAGCACGTCGAGACGCCCGAAGCGGGCTAGGACGGCCTTGAACAACTCGGCAACCGCGTGTTCGTCCGTCACATCGGTTGGAACTGCCAAGACCTCGGCACCAAGCGCCTGCAGCTCTGTCGTGGCATCGTCAAGGGTCGCGCGGGTTCTGCCCGAAATTGCCACGTGGGCGCCTTCGCGGGCCATGCCTCGGGCCACACCACGACCGATGCCTCGGCCTCCTCCAGTTACGAGAACGACCTTGCCTTCAAGACCACCCATGCAATTACTCCGGTGCGCGTGATTCCGCCTGGAGCGGCGCGCATCGGCATCATATCCCCAGCATGCGCTTGCCGCTCTCAGCATTGACCACACCACGGGCACTCGTCCAGGGGCACTCGTCCAGGGGCACTCGTCCAGGGGCGAAGTAATCGAGTTTCGGTCGGACCCCTACAGACGCTTGTCCGCATGTCGACGATAGGTCAGGTCGGACGTCATTTGAGTTCACACAGTGGACGAGGGCGAGACAGCCGGCCAGCCCGACACAAGGGACTGTGTCGAGGAAAACCCCGCCTGGGAAGGACCCCTGAATGGCCTTGCGGATCAATTACAACTACGAGTCGGTCGCATCACAGCGCAATCTCTCATCGTCGCAGTCCAGCTATGGACGTGCGATTGAGCAACTTTCGAGTGGATTGCGGATCAACAAGGCTGCGGATGACGCGGCCGGTTTAGCAGTGAGCGAGAAACTCAAGAATCAGGTCCGAGGCCTCAATCAGGCGCAGCGCAATGCTCAGGACGGGATTTCCCTTCTGCAAACTGCGGAAGGTGCGTTGAACGAGACCCACTCCCTGCTGGCTCGGATGCGTGAGTTGGCCGTCCAGTCGGCGAACGACACGCTCTCAAACAGCGACCGGGTTCACATTCAGGATGAAGTCAATCAACTCTTGTCTGAAGTTGACCGGATCGCAAATTCGACCCAGTTCAACCAGATCAACCTTCTGGATGGTTCTGCCTCCGCTGTCAAACTGCACGTCGGCGCGAACAAAGAGACAGGCGTGTTCGACAATGAAGTCTCAGTATCGCTTTCCGCCACAAACACAACCACCCTGGCGATCAGCACACTTGGGTCTACTGCGAGCATGACCACCCAGTCGGGTGCGAACAATGCGATTAGCACCTTGGATACTGCGATCGATACCATTAGCACTGCGCGTGGCAAATTGGGGGCCAACCAGAACCGCCTCGACCACATGATCGAGAGCCTCGGTGTGGCGACGGAAAACGCCGGGGCTGCGAACAGTCGCATCCGCGACGCAGACGTTGCGCAGTCGGTTTCGGAGATGGTCCGCAGCCAGATCCTGCAGCAGTCGACGATGGCCGTGCTTGCCCAAGCGAACCAAGCTCCGCAGATGGCGCTGCAACTCCTCAAGTAAACCCAAGCGTGCGGGGACGAGACCCCGACCTGCCCATACGCGCGATCGGGAGTCACCGAAATCGGTGGCTCCCTTTTCGTCTATGCCTATCCGGGAGGGCGTTCACTCTCGCGTGAGCCCACGGGTGCATGGGTTCGCTCGTCTGGTGAGCCTGCTTGCAAACTTCGCGGAACCAGTCTTGTGGGATTCGGTCCACAAATCGGCATGGGCCCGCAACCAGAGCCTGCTCCTTCGGTGCCACATGTCTGGCATGCATCGAGCACGTTGCCGTTGACGAGGCGTAGAACCCTAAGCACTCGGTTTCGGCTCGGCAAAACGCTCGTGGCGTCGGTGTCGGAGACCCACTTCGGGACACCATCACCTGTGTGCATCGATTTTGGATCCGAATTCAGGTTTGGCATTGTCCCTCTCGCCACGCGGGAGCGCGTACCGGAAGGATTGCTGACCGTACATCTGCCGGCGTCGGGGATTTCCCTGATCCCGAAGCAATGGTTCCCGTGCGCCAGTGTTGGGGACGTCCCGCCCCAAGCATCGGTTAAAGCGAGCTCGGGGCGTGTGCAAGGACTGTGCTCTTAGAGGTTCACGGTCTTGCCAGTTCGGGACGCCTCGTAAAACGCGAGACATGCCCGCAGGGTCAGAACACTGTCATCGATCGTCGCGATGGGGCGCGTGCCATCTGCAAGGCAGTCGAGGAGATGGTCCAACGGTCCGGCCGACATCGAAGTCCGGTAGGAGCCCCCCGCGTGGACTCGTCCAGCTGACATGGTTCCAGGTACCGGGTATGTGTCTGGCTGGAGCGTGTGCCAAGCTGATGGGTCTGCCGTGACCTGAGACGAACGGACCACAATTGATGGGTTGACGCTGCCGTCGTACACGAGGTTTCCGTCACTGCCGGCGAATTGCCAGTTTGTGAGGCCATTGTCTTTGGGACTGGACCACGTCACCTCCACCGTTGCGACGACACCACGGGAGAACTCGACGAGCGCGACGCCAAAGTCCTCTTTCTGGGGGTCGAGGTCCTTGTGCACAAGAGTCCGCGACATTCCGGTGATCGCGACGGGCTCATCCTGGAGTGTCCAGCGAAGCCAGTCGATCAAATAGATGGAATGATCCATCCAACCACCGCCTGGCACGCGTGCAGGGTCCATCCACCACGCGTTCGGGTTCGGTTGCCCGGGCCAGTCGAGCTGGGCGCCGTGGATTGAGTATCGGCTGACCATCGTGGCCGACAACGGCGTGCCGATCAAACCCTCTTGGACCCAGCGGCTGATTGATCGCGCGTGCGGCTGGAAGCGGGTGTGCGACTCGAAGGGCATGGCCAGGACACCGGCTCGTGCGACGGCACTGGCCAACCGTTCGGCATCGGCCACGGTCATTGCGCAGGGTTTGACAAGGACCAAGTGCTTTCCGTGCTCGACGGCAGCAAGGCAAAGGTCAACGTTTTCCGCGGTCGTGCAGGCTGTCACCACAACGTCGACGTCCGGGTCAGTCGCAACCGATAGATAGTCATCTGTCTGGTGAGGAATGTTCCATTGCGTTGCGAGGATTTGCCGGTTCGCTGCATTGCTGTGCGCAACGGCAACGACTTCCGCGTCACCACGTCGTGAGGCAATTGCCGGTGCCTCGCGACCGATGTACCAATGGTCGAGTCCGATTATGCCGATCCGTTTCTTGACGCCTTCGCTCATGGGGTCCTCCTACCAAGTACCAACTGGGTCCCTTGAACCCATTACCCGAGGTGAGCATTAGTGCACAGTATCTTGTGTGTGTGCCCGGTGAGGACTACGTACTCGCAGAAGGGCCTGTCCACCATCGCTCCCCATTGATCACGAAAAAAGGCACCCCGACGACCTGCGCCGCGGGTTGCCGGCCAGACTAAGTTGTGTCGGGTGCCACGACATTACGAGCGAGCGGCGAGACCCATTGTAGGAAGAGTCTTAAGCGCCTCGTGGATTTTCGCTTCCGGGTACGCGTAGTCTTCGAGTTCCCCCGAGAGGTACTTTTCGTACGCGACCATGTCGAAATTTCCGTGACCGCAAACGCCGATCAGGATCACGCGCTTCTCGCCCTTGGCCTTCGCATCCAAAGCGGCATTGATGCCACCGCGCAATGCGTGGGCTGGTTCAGGCGCAGGCATGATGCCCTCGGACCGTGCGAACCTCAAAGCCGCCTCGAACGTCTCAATCTGGGAATAGGCGACCGCCTGGACATGCCCACCGTCCACAAGTTGGCTGAGAAGCGGCGCCGCGCCGTGGTAGCGAAGGCCACCTGCGTGGATTCCTGGTGGAATGAAGTTGTGTCCAAGCGTGTGCATCTTCACGATTGGGGTGTTGCCGACGGTATCACCGTAGTCAAAGGTGTAGACGCCCTTGGTGAGGGTTGGGCACGCCGCTGGTTCGCACGCGACAATCTTGGTCTTGGTGCGTCCTGCAAGGTTCTCGCGAATGAATGGGAAGGCAAGGCCTGCGAAGTTGCTGCCACCTCCGACACATCCGTAGATCTCGTCAGGATATTCGCCGGCAAGGTCGAACTGGCGCAGTGCTTCCTGCCCGATGACCGTCTGATGCATGAGTACATGGTTCAGGACTGACCCAAGCGCGTACTTGGCATCGTCGTGGGTCGCCGCATCCTCAACAGCCTCGGAGATCGCGATACCCAGGGATCCAGGAGAGTCCGGATCATCGGCGAGGATCTTCCGGCCGGAATTGGTCAGGTTGGTCGGGCTAGCAAACACCTGAGCACCAAACGCTTCCATGAGCGTTCGGCGGTGGGGCTTCTGCGCAAAACTGACCTTCACCATGTAGACCGTGCATTCGACGCCAACCATCTGGCAAGCGATGGACAGGGCCGTTCCCCATTGTCCAGCACCGGTCTCGGTCGTGATGCGCTTTGTGCCCGCTTCCTTGTTATAGAAGGCCTGGGGCAAAGCGGTATTGATCTTGTGCGACCCGGACGGGCTTCCGCCCTCGTACTTGTAATAGATGTGCGCGGGGGTATCGAGCAGTTTTTCGAGGCGTCGGGCCCGGATCAGCGGACTGGGACGGAAGAGCCGGTAAGCGTCGCGAACCGGATCAGGAATGTCAATCCAACGGTCGGTCGATACTTCCTGCTTGATGATTTCCATTGGAAACAGCGGAAGAAGGTCGGCCGGTCCGACCGGTTGCCCTGTGCCGGGATGCAGGACTGGTGTTGGCGGTGTGGGTAGATCCGGAACGATGTTGTACCACTGCTTGGGTATCTCATTTTCGGGAAGCAGGAACCGTGTCTGATCGGAAGCCACGAACAAGTCCTTTCCTTGGATCCACGCCAGAACCCTGGCGCATGACGGCAATGTGCCCGCCAAGTACACCATGCACGGATCGCACTGCAGAGGCGCCCGTGAACCGAACAGGCGAAGTATATTCGCCTTGGCAATCCGGCGTCACCCTCCAGAAATGTCGGTGGCCTAGTCTCAAGTCACTGGAGCTACGGGGAGGCCTATCTTCCGATGAGCAGGGTTCCGACGGTAAGGGCCGCAATGGCAACCACGACGAACATCGCCCAGGCTGGCACTGTTCGTGACCAGATGGCAGTGTCCGACGCTCCATGGTTCGCGGGGATTGAAACCCGCACGCGCTCAAGACCGAGGAGTGTCGCGTCGACGGAACCAAGATTGGTCAGGTCCTGGTGCAAGTCCATCATGGACTGATAGCGCAATGCGGGATCACGGCGCATGGCCTTGAAGACAACCTCTTCGAGAGGTGGGCCGACCTGCCGATTCTTCTTCTGGATGGAAGCCGGTGATGATTGGACATGCTGTGCCATTACGGCAAGGGCGTTGTCTCCTTGGTACGGAGGTTGCCCGGTAAGCAGCTCGTACATCATCGCGCCAAGCGAGTACACGTCGCTCCGAACGTCGCCCCGTTGTCCTTCTACCTGTTCCGGCGACATGTAGTCGGGGGTTCCAAGTGCGGCGGCGAGAGAAGCAGTGGTGATCTTGGGTGCGCTTTCGAGGAGCGATGCTCCAAAATCCATTAGCTGGATCTGGCCTGCCTTCGTGACGAGGATGTTGTCTGGCTTGATGTCGCGGTGAACGATTCCGAGCTCGTGACAATAGTTGAGCGCTTCGCACAACTGGGCGCCGAATGAAATCGACTCATCGACCGAGAGTGGAAGGCCGCTTCGGAGAAAGTCGCGAAGGAGACCTCCCTCGACCCACTCAAGTGCCAGGAAGGGCAGGTCACGGGTTCCATCTAATCCAGTCGACACCACACGCTGGATGTTCGGATGGATTAGTGACCTCGACACTTCAAGTTCGCGGTCATACCTTGCGCGGGTCCCCGGATCTTCGAGGAGCTGTGGATGAGGGATTTTCAGTGCAACCCTTGTCCCGTCTTCGGACCGGGCCTCGAAGACGACACCCATTCCTCCCTGGCCTACCCGACGGATGATCGTGTAGCCGCCGATGTTCTCGCCGGGGGAGTACAGCATTGTTTCCCACCCATCGTGTCATCACGCTCGATGCAACGTGCATCAGTTGCGCATAATGCCTGTGCTTCACATCGTCTAACGGATGTGAAGCACAGGGTGGTCTGCACCAGTTTCCGGACTGGCTCGCGGGAGAAGTTACGCGGAGATGCGCTCGACTTCGGCTTCGACACCATGATCGGCAATGTCAAGCCCTTGGACCTCTTCGCTGACCGTAGCTCGAACCGCCATGATGCTCTCGGCGATCTTCACGAAGAACCACGAAGCTGCGAAGCTCACGACGGACACGATGATCACACCGACTACTTGGAGAAAGAGCCAAGTCAAGGCCGATCCACCACCACCGTAGAAGAAGCCTGCCTGCGAAATGCCGCTCACCGCGGGATTGGCAAAGAGCGGAACGATAGCCGTGCCGACGATGCCGTTCACGCCGTGAACAGGGAAGCCTCCGACCGGATCATCGATGTGATAGAGGTACTTGTCCATTGCCTTCATTGCGACGATCGTGACCACTCCGGCAAGCACACCGAGGATGATCGAACCAACCGCATCAACATAGCCAGCGTTCGGGGTGATCATGACGAGACCGCCCAGGATGCCCGAAATTGCCGCAACCGGGTCCCACTTGCCATCAAGCCACTTGGCCATGATCAATGCAATGATGCCGCCGGCAGCCGCAGCAGTATTGGTGGCGATCGCAGCCATTGCGCTCTGACGGGTCAGATCGAGGCTGCTTCCCGGGTTGAACCCGAACCAGCCGAGCCACAGGAGCGCGGTGCCGACCACTGCGAGAGGAAGGCTGTATCCATACTTTTCGGCGCCTTCCTTGGCGGTGTCGATTCCAGCCAAGTCGCCGTCGACGGGCCGAATGCGGCTGACCGAGCCACCGCTGGTCTCCGGTCTGAACCGCAAGGTGAGGGTCTGACGACGCTTCACTGACGCGCCAAGTGCCATGGTGATTGCCAGACCTGCAACGCCAGCCTGGATATGGACCACGGTCCCGCCGGCGAAGTCCTTCACTCCGAGGCCTGGGAGGAGCCCAGTCACTGTGCCCAAGGTGCCGAGAATGCCGTTCGGGCTCC
Organism: Thermoflexus hugenholtzii JAD2; assembly: GCA_945907765.1. GTDB lineage: Bacteria > Chloroflexota > UBA11872 > UBA12225 > UBA12225 > UBA12225. Next base: position 7,194 of record CAMDTO010000147.1, read on the forward strand.
ACACCCAGTGCGCCAGAAGGGGCCACACGATGATCGAGACGAACACGCAGTAGAGCATCCACGCGCCAAACTTCATGCGTTCAGGCACACCGGCGCCAATCAGCGCCAACGTCACGGCAGCGAACATTGTCTGGAACAGCATGAAGACGCTCGTTGGCACGCCATTCAAGGCGGTCCCCTTCGAGTCGAATGCGACGGGCCAAGCGGTATCGAGCCCGGCGCCGAACCCGAAATCGAATGGCTTGCCGATGAAGCCTCCGATTGTTTCGGGATTGAATGACAGCGAGAAGCCTACGAGAACAAACAGCACGCTCATCACGCCCACGGCCGATAGGCTCTTCATGAGCGCGTGAACCACGTTTTTGGGTCGGGTCAAACCGGCTTCGAGCAAGCCGATTGAAGGAACCATGATGAACACGAGAAACGTCGCGAGAAGCATCCACAACGTCGCGGGCAGATTAACCGCGAGTGAGGCTGCTGAGTCCCATGCACTGACCAACTTGTCGTCCACGTTTGCTTTCC
>CAMDTO010000148.1 GCA_945907765.1 Thermoflexus hugenholtzii JAD2
TCTGTCGCCAAGCAGGTCACCAAGGCACCGGGTGCCGACAGTCCCACGGGATCGTGGGGGTTGGTCATGGACGGCAACGGCATCGACAACATCGACCGCAACTTGCAGGTATGGATGACCTCAAACGGGGGCGAGACCTACGACGTCCCGAACATGAAGTACACCCTGGACGACCCGAAGTCGATCGAGGCAATGGACTTCCTGGTGAAACTGATCAACGAACAGAAGGTCATGGCTGGCCCTGACGACTGGAAGAAGCTGACGGACACGCTTGGCACTGCCGACCCGTTCGCGGCGGGTGCGGTCGCCTTCCGTCAGGAATCAACCGGTCGGTTGTCGGTGTACGCGCAACAGGTGGGGGACAAGTTCGAGTGGGATGTGGTGCCCTTCCCATCCGGCAAGGGATCCAAGTTCATCGGCCACTCCGACGCTGACGTGACGAACGTGGCAGCGAAGGGGAAGAACCTTGACGCGGCGTACACCTTCGCGAAGTTCCTCGGAGGCGAGGAGACGCAGGGGGCACTGGCGCAGAACAAGTTGCTCATCCCCGCCCTGAAAAAGGCGGCCGATGACACTGCGACCTTCCTGAAGCCACCACCCAAGCACTTGCAGGCGTTCGTGGAACCGCTGCGGTCGGGTCAGTTCCGCACGAGCTTCTACCACTACAACGGTTTGGAAGCATTGCGAGTGCAAAACGAACAGCTCAAGCGCGCCGTCATGAAGGAAGCGACCGTCAAGGAAGCGATGCTCGAGGCCAACCGGGCCGCGAACGCGCAAGTGAAGTTCGGGTCATGCCGTCAGACCGTGACGTGGAAGGCGCGCGGCTAGGGAAGGGCACCCTGCAACAAGCAGCCTGACCCGCACCGGTCCCCAGTACCTACGAACCCGCTCCCCCTTCCGGCATCCGTGAGTGCCACCGGGTGTCCGGTCGGGGGTTGGCGGGATCCGTCTACGGGAGTGACCTCCACGCATCAAGACGAGACCCGATCCGAAGCGGATAGCGATCATGGACCAGGTATGACGCACCGCACGGAGTTGCGGGCAGGGACGCCCGCGGACCAGGCAATCGGGCGTGCACTGATCATCGGCACACGTAAGACTGGTCTCCCCTTCGGCTTCGTCGCTCAGTTGGGGGTTGGCGGGATTCGTCTCGCTGATTCGTGCTGACGTCGCACCGTTTGGCTCGGGAACCGGCCAGATCGCGTTCGTGTGGGTATCTTCGCGGGGCGTGCGATGGCGGGGGCCGTCATGCACCGGAAGGAGTTGCAGTCATGCGAATCGAATCCGTGGAAAGCCATGCCATCGGCGGGACGCAGGTGGTGCGGATCGTCACCGAAAGCGGCATCGTGGGATGGGGCCAGACTGCCTGTTGGGCCTACCCCGAGGCGGTCGATGCTGTCGTGCGGAAGTTTGCCACCTACCTTGTCGGTCAGGATCCGCGACGGATCGAACATCACTGGAACTACCTCTACCGCATGGGACCGTTCCGCGGATCCGTCCTGTCCGGGGCGGTCAGTGCCGTCGACCTCGCCCTCTGGGACATCAAGGGCAAGCACTTCGGTGTCCCAGTCTGGGAACTGCTTGGTGGCAAGTCGCGCGACAAGGTGCGCCTGTACCTCCTCATGGATGGTGACACGCCAGAATCCGCGGCCGCGAACGCCCGCGAGGCGGTCGATGACGGCTTCACCGCCATCAAGTTCGATCCGATCCCGGATGGCTTTGGCGACATGACCCTGCACGCCCTCGTCGCTGGGGTCGAGGCCAATGTCGAGGCGGCACGCGACGCCGTCGGTGGGCGTGCCGACATCATCCTCGAACTCCACCGAAAACTCACGCCCCTGCAAGCCATCCCGGTGGCCGAGGCGGTGCGTCGCTTCCAACCCCTCTTCATCGAGGATCCCATCCAGATCGACAGCATCCAGTCGCAGGGCGAGCTCTCCAAGCGGATCAACGCACCGTTCGCGAACGGCGAACGCCTGCACACCATCTGGGAGTTCCGCGAACTCCTGGTCGCGGGCGGAACACAGTTCGTGCGGCCCGACGTCGGCCTGGCCGGTGGGCTGACGCACGTCAAGAAGATCGCCGCCATCGCGGAGTCGTTCCACGCTGCCGTGGTGACCCACAACTTCCTGACGCCGCTGCTGACCGCCGCGTCGATCCACCATGACGTGTCGATTCCCAACTTCGTGGCGCAGGAATATTCCAAGGGCGACGAAGGCCCGATGGCGCGCGCCTACCCGGGAACACTCAAGCGCGACGGCGGCTACATCCACGCGCCGGATGCGCCGGGACTCGGTGTCGAGGTCGACCTCGCCGTCCTGCCAGAAGTGGGGCGCACGCTGCTGAACCCGTTGAGCAATCCACTCCGCAACGACGGATCAGTCCTCTACGCCGTCTAGGTTCCCGCACAAGTCCCGGTCATGTCCCAGGGGATATGACCCGGACTACCGTGTTCCTTCCGGTTCGCAGGGGAAGCGCACGCCACTCGCAGACGATGATCCGTATCACCACGCGATACATGTCGCGTTATTGAAAAAACTTGTAGTGCCCCATTCATCATTTTGTGACATGAAAACGGGTATGGTTTAGTGAGTGTCGATGGCTTACCGGCGCACGGGGAATGGTTCACAACCCTTCCGGATCTCATCGCGTGGATCGCGCGACCATTCGGTGGTGTGACGCCCACTGTGCCGATACCACCGGACACGATTGCGAGAAAGCGAGAACTCCATGGTCACCAAGCGCGAACACGAACTCGACCTTGCCGCCGCCGAACACCACCGCAAGGCCGCCCACCACTTCACCATTGCCGCACATGAGCACACCAAGGCCGCCGAAGCCGATTCCCACGACGATCATGTCGGCGCCGCCCATCATGCCCATCTGGCGTACGGTCATCAGATCGAAGGCATCCGTCATGCGGAGATCGCCGCCGTCGACGAGGAAAAGGCCGATCCCGAGGACGAGGATCACGGTCACGCCGGCCACACGCACGCCGCGCACTGACCACACACCGAAGTGACGGCCTCGATCCCGGCCTTCGCACCGTAGGGGTATCGGACCCTGTGCACGACCCTCGGACCTCTTGGAACGAGGGTCGTTCCATGTCTGCGTGACGAGCCTTGTGGCCGTCGGCAGTTGTCACCGCCAGACCGGTTGGGCCCGGCGAACCTATCCCGCGGCCACCGGGGCGCCGATGCGGGCATCCTGGCGCATCTGCGATTTCATGAGATTGGCGTAGGCGCCATCGCGGGCCATCAGGTCGGCATGCGTGCCAACCTCGGCGATGCGTCCGGCGTGCAGGACCACGATGCGGTCGGCGTTGCGGATGGTCGAGAGTCGATGCGCGATGATCAGGACGGCACGCCCTGCCGAAGCGGTGACCAACGCATCGCGCACGGACGCCTCGTTGGCGGCGTCAAGGTGAGAGGTCGCCTCATCAAGGACCAGGATCGGTGTCTCACGCAGGAGGGCGCGCGCCAGGGCAAGGCGCTGTCTCTGCCCACCAGAGAGTGACGCACCCCGTTCCTCAAGGCGCGTGTCGTAGCCGTCGGGCAGGGCCTCGATGAACTGGTGCGCTTGCGCCCGGCGGCAGGCGGCCTCAACATCTGCGTCGGTCGCTTCCGGGCGGGCAAGGCGGATGTTCTCACGGACGGTGCGACGGAAGAGGTAGATGTCCTGCGTGACGACCGCCATCCGGCCACGCAGGTCGTCGAGGATGTGCGTGCGGGCATCGCGGCCAAGGACCCGGATCATCCCCGCCTGCGGATCCCAGAACCGCAGCGCGAGGTGTGCAACCGTCGACTTGCCGGCCCCGGACTGCCCTACCAGGGCAACCGTCTCCCCGGCATGGATCGCAAAACTGACGTCGGCAAGCGCAGGTGGCAGGCCCGGTTCGTAGGCGAAGGTCACGCCATCGAACTCGATTGCGGGTTTGTCGACGGGAGACCCGGCATCCGTACGGACACCCGGGCCGTCATCGACCGCCACCGGTGCATCATGGACCCGGAAGAGGCGCCGGCCAGACCCGAACGCACCCTGCAGTTCCTTGGCAACCTGCGAGATCTGGGCAATCGGCCCGAAACAGGTGAACGCAAGCATGGTCAGGAGTGGCAGGTCGGTGGCACGGATCGTTCCCTGGGTCGATAGCCACCCGCCGAATGCAAGCACGGCCAGTCCGCCGTAGGCCTGCGTACCCTCGATCATGCCGGTCTGGAAACCGAGTTGGCGCCCGTACGCCACTTGCAGGCTCGTCAGGGCCTCACTCTGGCGCGTGATCTCGGCAAGGCGGCGCGTCCCGTACGAGTACGCCAGAACCTCGCGCAGGCCTTGCACGCTGTCGGCAACGTGCGCGTTCACGAGGCCGGTCTGCGCACGCAGGCGGTTGCCGATGCGGTCGGTCCGGCTACCGATCAGGTACGGACTGAACCCGACGGCGATCAGGAAAGGCACAAGAACCAGGGCGAGGACCCAGGAATTCGCTGCCAGGACGGCGAGGGCGAATCCGGGCACGAGGACGGCCACGAATGCCGGGGCGATGGCGTGGGCAAAGAAGCTCTCGACCGTCTCGATGTCGCCGGTCATCATGCTGGTCAGGTCGCCGGTGCGACGCCCCAGGAGATAGGCGGGGGCAAGGCGTTCGAGGCGCGCGAAGAGGGAAATCCGCATCTCGCAGAGGAGTCGGTAGGCCATGTCGTGGCTGATCCAACTCTCGAACCACGCCAGGCCGGCGGCCACGATGGCAATGACGGGCACGCCAAAGGCGAGGCTGGCGACCGTGGCGGACATGCCCGGGACACCGGCCGCCCCGGCGAGGATGCCCGAGGTCACGCCCAGTGCAACCGATGCCGCTGCCCCGAGGATGCCTGCAGCCAAGGTGATGGACAGGCGTATCCACTGTGGGCGCACGAGTTGCAAGAGACGCCACCCGGTCTCGATCGCACCGGCATCGTCAGCATCGGCCTCGGCAATCGCCGTCATGCCCACCTTGGATACGGATGCCACCCGTTCGGGTTCAGTGCCCGACTGGACCGGAGATGCATCCGTGTGAACGATGTCTGCGGTGTCATCGACGGCGTACGCGACCTCCTGCGCGGCGACGAGGCGCGCGAAAGCCCCATCGCGTTGGCGCAGGTCGGCGGGGGAACCGGCTTCGACGACCTGGCCACGGTCTAGCACCACCACTTGGTCGCACTGCGACACGGTCGAGAGACGGTGCGCAATCACGATGGTTGTGCGTCCGTGCATCGCCTCGGCGAGTGCAGTCTGGATGATCGCCTCGTTCTCGGCATCGACGTGCGAGGTCGCCTCATCCAGGATCAGGATCGGCGCGTCCTTGAGCAGGGCGCGGGCAATCGCCAGTCGCTGCCGTTGTCCACCCGAGAGACGCAGGCCACGTTCGCCGACGATGGTGCCGTAGCCTGCGGGTAACTCGGAGACGAATGCGTGCGCCCCGGCGGCGGTGCACGCGCGCACCAGGTCCGCATCGGAAGCGTCGGTGCGGGCGACGCGCAGATTGTCAGCCACCGTGCCGTGGAACAGCCACGTGTCCTGCGAGACCAAGGCCATCTGGTCGCGGACTTGTGCCCGGGTCATCGTGCGCAGGTCGTGCCCGCCGATCATGACCGTGCCGCCTTGCGGATCAAAGAAGCGCATCAGGAGGGAGACGACGGTGCTCTTCCCGGCACCGGACGGGCCGACGATCGCGAGTGACCCACCGGCGGGAACAGTAAACGAGACGCCGCCCCCCCCATCGCCCCCGGTTGCAAGGCTTCTCCCAAGGGCCGGTTGGCGGGCAGCCCCACCGGTGGCGCGCGGGTAGGTGAAGGTGACGTCTCGCAATGCGATCACCGGTTCGATTGCCTTCCCGACCGGGACGGCAGATGTGGCGGGATCGGTCACCACCGGGCGGGTGTCGAAGAGATCGAAGATGCCGATCGCCGAGGCCATTGCCAGAAGGTTCTCGTGGCGCAACTGGCGGAGTTCGCGGATTGGCCGGAAGACCTCGACACCGAGGAAGAGGAGGATCATCAGCGGTGCAAGGCCAAGGTCACCAGCCTCGACGCGGACGGCACCCCACGCCAGGGTGACTGCCGCACCGAGCAGCATGGCGACGTTCGAGACGCCCCCCTCGGCAATGTTCAGCGCGAGGACCGACATCGTCGCCTCGAAGAGGGACCAACTCCGGCGGGCGAGATCCTCGCCGGTGCGACCGCCCTGCCCGAATGCCTTGAGGGTGGGTAACCCTTGGATGGCATCGACGAACTCGGCGGCCAGGTCGTCGTACGCGCGACGCCGTTCGACGGAGGTGACGTTGGTGCGGGTACGGAACAGGTTGGGGGCAAGCAGCGCGAGGGAGGCAAAGGCAAGGAAGAGGAGTGCCGACGGCAGGTCGATCCATGCCATGAGCAGGAAGATGCCGACTGGTGCGACGAACGAGACGACGAGTTGGGGCAGGTAGCGCCCGAAGTAGATATCGAGTTGCTCGACCGCCTCGACGGCGGCGACAAGGACATCACCGGTGCGACGGGTGCCAAGCGAACCCGGACCGAGGTCAAGCAGGTGCGCATAGATGCGTCCTCGCAGGCGGACCTTCATGCGGGCGGCTGTTTCATGCCCAACGAGTTGCTGCAATGTAATGAATGTGAGCCGCAGAAGGGGCAAGGCGACGACGGCGAGCAACCACGGCACCACATCGCCGAATGGCTTGCCCGCGAAGAGACTGGCAAGGGCAACCCCCTGGACCGAGAGGCGGAGAACGCCCGATGCCGACGCAAGGAGGCCGAACCCGGCGGCGAGGGCGATGCGTCCGCGGACCCCATCGGTCTGCGCGAAAAGGCGCCGGGGAATCGACTCTGGGGCGGTTCCGTTGGGGGATGCGGTCATGGCGGTCGACTTCCTGGCAGGTCCGGGGCGCATTCCTGCGAATCGTTTGCAACAAGCCAGCGCATGGTGTCACGCGGGGGCATGGTTGTCAACTGGGTGGCCGGGATCCCCACACCCAACCCAGTACCCTTCCCACATGCCCATGCTGCTTCCCCACATGCCCATCGCACCTGGCCCGGAGTGTCTTGCAATCAGGGGCGATGGTGTGGCGGGGATGGCTAGGCGTCCGGCTTCCCCGGGCCGTCCACCCGTCGTCCTCATCTGTGGCGGGGGCATTGGCGGACTTGTCGCGGCCCTCTGCCTCGACCGCGCTGGCATGCATCCGATTGTCTTCGAGGCCGCTCGGCAGATCCGTCCCCTTGGCGTGGGCATCAACCTCCTGCCACACGCGGTCCGCATCCTCACCGCCCTGCATCTCGGTCCCGCCCTGGCCGCTGCCGGGATTGCCACCGCCGACCTGCGCTACTACACCCGGCGGGGTGAACCGATCTGGGCCGAACCGCGAGGCATTGACGCTGGATACCGGTGGCCCCAATACTCGGTTCACCGGGGTGAACTGCAGATGCTTCTCCTGGACGCTGTCCGAACCCGCCTCGGGCCCGACCGCGTCCACACCGGACATGCCCTGGCCTCCTTCGAGACAACTGCCAGTGGTGTGGAGGCCACATTCACGGACCGAAGCACCGGTGCCACCGTTGCGAATGTGCACGGTGATCTCCTGATCGGTGCCGACGGCATCCACTCGGTCGTGCGCGCCCACCACTACCCCGACGAACGCGAACCCGTCTTCTCTGGCC
>CAMDTO010000149.1 GCA_945907765.1 Thermoflexus hugenholtzii JAD2
GCCGGAGACCGCGGACGAAGCGGTGACCGGGCGATGCGATTGCAGTCAACGGCTTGTGACTGACCGGGATGCGACGATGCTCCCGGTCGCGATGTCATCTCAATTCTGCACTGTTGCGCGATGCGCGACAAGCACGACGTGGAACTTTCATCCAATCGGTGCGAATTGTCGTTGTTCATCAGCCAATTTCGGGCGCACAACCCCGTACAGGCCATCGTACCCTAACGGGATTTGGACGGGTCGCACGGTACCTTTACGGACATGGTGACGTCGCGAACAGGTTCGGGTGACCGAGGCATGACCGACCTTCTTGGAAGGCGAAGGGTTTCGAAGTCCGACGCGATCATTGAGGCGCTCGGGGATGTCGACGAAGCCACATCGCACGTTGGCCTGGCGCGTGCAGTGGTGGCACGGCACGGTGCATGGGGCGCGGCCATTCTGGAAAAGGTGCAGCGCGACCTGTACTCGGTGATGTCCGATTTGGCGATGCCTCCGAACCATTCGCGGGCGCAACGGGTGGCTGCGGACCACTTAGAATGGTTGGATCAGACGCTTGTTGATCTCAAGGGGCGCATCAACGTCCCCAACGAGTTCGTGCTGCCGGGATCGACGGTTGGCGGCGGGCACCTAGATGTTGCCCGCACGGTAGTTCGGCGTGCCGAGCGATCCGTCGTACGGGTTCTTGAAGTCGGCGCCGAAGATCCTGATCTTGGGTACCCGACGAATCCGTTCCTGTCTTCGTACCTCAACCGCCTGTCGCTTGTTCTCTATTTCATGGCGAGGCTTGAAGAAGCTGAGTCCGGCGAGGCTCCTCGCCTCGCCGCGTCGCAACCTTCGTGACCGTTGGTTGACCGGGCGTTTGGTGAGGTCCGGTCAGGTTGGTCCGGTTTTCTCGCGCCTTGCGTCGACATTCACGCGCCATGTCGGGAGTGCCTCGACGGCGGCACGGATCAGAGGCACGTGCGTTGGGTGCAGGCCTTCGGGCAACGGGTCTGTTGCCGGGTCAATCCACCTACCTTCGCTAGTCTCGGCACTCGGCCGAAACGATCCAGTTACAAGCCTCGCGATGAAGACCACTTCGAGGCTCGGACCGCGGGGATCGCTGCGTATGGTGAGGATCGGGCCTACGGTTGCCTGGACGGATGTCTCCTCCCGGATCTCGCGTCGCAGTGCATCGGCAGGTTCTTCGCCGGTCGAGACCCAACCGGAAACGATCCCCCACGGATGCCGGTGCCGAAACGTGTGTCTTAAAAGGAGCACCCGACCATCCGGGCCGAACAGCATTCCTGAAACCCCAATCGAGAAGCGAGTGGTATCGGTCCAGCGCCTGATCGCCGTGACAAGGACTACGAACGGGCGCAGCATCCAGTGGATGCGAGAATGCTCGGGTAGACTGTCGTTCATGTGCCCTAGTGCAGTGCCCGGAGAAGATGGGTCAGATTTGCATGTCACGGTAGATTTGGCGCACTGGCTGTCCGGGGTCGCTCGGATGCTTGGCCGGCGGGACGCCGATTTCGACGCGGGAGGTCTGGTCCCCGGTGGTGTGACTGTCCGATCTGATGCCTCGGGAAGAACGGTCTGGGTGATCCCCGCGGGAGCGGCGTGTGAAGTGCCAGGCCTGATTGCCGATTGGGCAGGCCCTTACTGGGTGCCTGACCTATGTGGGGAAATCACCGGATTAGTGTGTGCGGTGCTGAGGGACCTCCGCTGTTTGCCGACAGAGACGAGAATGACTAGGCGATTGCTAGCAGGTGACGGGACCGCGACGATGGTGCGTGCGACGCTTTGGGCATCGCCGGCGTACCGGGCAGCAATTGCGGGACAGTCCGGTGAGGTGTGGAAGTGACGGCGCCGCTTGATGTTCTAGCGGTTGCCTCACCGGGACCCAGCGTCCAGGTATCGCGGATGCAGTCCCTTCTCCTGGCGCACTCGGTCCTGGCCGGACCGGAAGTGCGCCTGATGGGGCCAGCCGGTGGCGCCGAGGCCGTTTTAACGCACGTCTGTGCGGGCACGGGGGCGTTCCACGCCTCGATTTGGGTTGTCGGGTCGCCCGGAGAGACACCGCGCCTGCAGGCGAGCCACGGCAGCCTGGGAGCACGGCGCGTGCCAACTCGGGGAATTGGTCTGGCATGCACGGAAGCACGGACGGTTATCCGCGCCAAGCCGGCGCCCGGTGCGACGGGGCGCGAGGCTTCATCAGACATCTGGGTTCTGATCCCACTTTTCGGCACGCGGGGAAGCGAACTTGGGGCGTTGTGCGTTACCCGGAACGTCGGACACGGCGACTGGTTGGCTGACGAAGTGCTACTGCTTGAAGCGCTTGCGTCGCACTTGGCGGTACACCTTGAGAACGGCCAACTGCATGATCAACTGATACGTGCGCTCGATGAGGTCCTGACCCTGTACGGCGCGGGTGAGGCGATTTCATCGAGTCTCGACCTCGACAATGTGCTGTCGGGAATCCTGGACATTTCGCGTCGTCTCACTCAGGCGGATGCGTGTTACATCACCGAGAACCCGGTCGGGGCGACGGGAGTTGTCCTTGCCTCGCAAGGCGGGTCGGAGTACTGGGACCAGGTGCGAGAGTCCCAGGCGGTCGTGGAGGTGCACGATCAGGTCCGCGAGGATGGAATTGCGCGGCCGTTCCGCGCACTGGACGCGGTTGGGTGGTGCATCGGTTTGAAAGTCAGGGGCCAGGTGATCGGATCGCTCGAGGTGTATTCCTTGCCTGAACCATCTGGACGGGAGGCGCAGGCTTTGCCCGACGAGCATGGATGGGCAGTGGAGCCGCACCTCCTTTCGGGACTGGCAATGCAGGCGGCAATCGCCCTCGAGAACGCGAAGCTCTACCAAGCTGTTCGCGAGAAGGAAGCCCATTTGCAGCGCTTGGTCGAGAGGATGATCGGCGCACAGGAGGAAGATCGGCGACGCGTTGCGTACGATATCCATGACGGACTGGCACAGTTGATGGTCAGTGCGCATCAGCATCTGCAGACCTTCGGCATCTACTATCAGCAAGGTGATGAACGCTCAGGGCCGTCCCTTCAGAAGGGGCTGTTCATGCTTCAGAAGTCAATCGAGGAAGTACGCAAGGTCATCGCGGGCCTGCGTCCCTCCGAACTTGATGACTTCGGACTGATGGCGGCGCTGCAACTGACGGTCCAGAACCTGCGTGATGAGTTTGGGTGGCAGGTTGAGATTGTTGACGGGCTTGATGGGGGGCGGCTCCCGGCGACGGTTGAGGTGACTGCGTACCGAATCATCCAGGAGGCGCTGAACAATGCCCGCCGGCACGGGGAAGCGCGGCGTGCGAAGGTGGCGGTGGTTCGCCGGAATGGTGAGGTTGAGCTTCAGGTCCGCGATTGGGGTCGAGGGTTCGATGTGCGCTCGCTGAGCGAGAGGACTGGCACGGGGTCGGATGCCGGACATCGAGTCGGTGTCCACGGCATGCGTGAACGTGCCCACTTGCTCGGTGGGACATTCCACATCGACAGTGTTCCCGACGACGGCACCACGGTGACTGTGGTGATCCCTGTGGATCGTTCGACGGACGGCTTGGTGCTCGGAGGCGCCGACGGGTTCGGAGGTCTGGTGCGTGTTGGGGAGGCGCCGGCTTCGGCGGGCGGGGCGGTGGTGACTGGCGCGCGGTCGCGTGGAGGTGGTGTCCTGAGCTGGCCAGGTCAGCGCAAGGGCGATGGTGGGAGTATCGGGAACTGGGCAGGTGCGTCCGATCCGGACGTGAACGCGACGGTTTCACCGGGAACCCTGGAGGACGGTGGATAAGCATGGTTGAGACGACGCCGACAGATGCAAACCGGATTGGGCGCATCACCCGATCAGAGCCAGGGTCTGCGAACCATGAACCTGTTCGCCGGGTTCGGGTCATGCTGGTTGATGACCATCACCTTGTCATTGAGGGGTTGCGTGCAGTTCTTGCGACTGACGATCGCCTCGAGGTAATCGGTGAGGCACGTTCTGGGCGCGCTGCCGTCGCCATCATTCCTGATCTTCAACCCGACATTGTCCTGATGGACATTCGGATGCCGGACATGGACGGGATTGCCGCCACCCGACAGGTCAAGCAGATTGCTCCAAGGACGAGCGTGATCATGCTGACCATGTACGAAAACCCTGATTACCTCTTCGAGGCGGTGAAGGCAGGTGCAAGTGGGTATGTCCTCAAGGACGTCGCCGGCACGGACTTGCTAGAGGCTATCCACACCGTGGCTGGCGGCGGATCCCTGCTGAACCAGGAAGTGGTGGGGCGGTTCTTGCGCCGGTTGGCCGCCGAAGTGGATCAGCGGTCATCCGAACCCGTTGCTTCGCCCGGGCCGGATCGGCTGACCCCGCGGGAACTCGATGTCCTCAGGCTGATCGCGGCCGGCATGAGCAACAAGGAGATTGCCGTTCGGCTCTCCGTGACGGTTGCCACAGTCAAGACCCATCTGGAACACATTCTCCAGAAGTTGCAGGTCAGCGACCGCACCCAGGCTGCGGTCTACGCGGTGACCCACGGGCTGCTTGCTTGATCGCGGTTCACCTAGATTTTCTCGACCGGGAGCGTGTCCCATGACCCGAAATCCGTCGCCTGACTGATAAACATTCCGTCCCCCGCCCGATGTTTCCCGTAGCTGGTGACGGCCACACTACTCCCAACACCCGGAGACCTTGACTTCGAACCCGTCCGGCGACAACGTAACGGCCGGGTCGGTGCGATTGGGGTTCGCTTGAAGACTGCATGGGGCGGTCGAGGGCTGACGGGCAGGAGGGTGGGACGTGGCGCTTGCAGGCGCACCAATCCGGCGACGACGACATGCACTGGTCGTAGGTTCCAACACCACGATTGTGCGGATTTTCCAGACGTATCTCGACCGCGAGGGGTTGAATGTCTCGGTGTCGTCCCCAGTAGGCGTCCGCCGTGCAGTCGAGGCATTCAGGGAGCTTGGCACTGCATCTGCAGTCCGAGTGGCAACCCCTGGTTCCGGCCCAATCGCGATTGTGGTGCTGGTGCTTCCACCAGGCGCTGCGCGGACGGAGGTCTGCGGTCTTCTGGCCGTGCACGACGAGACCGAGTTCGCTCCGATGCTGTTTGTGCAGGCAGCGACTGTGCCGAGTTCGGTAATTCTGGCGAAGGCGACACCCTCATACCCAGTTGCGACGGCCGGTCACGATGCACCATCGATTGAGCTTGTTTGGCCATTCCGGCTACGCGAACTGTTTGAGGCGGTCGGTGGTGCCATTGCGGCAGAGGATGATCGTTTGGCGGTGTCGAGGGCACACTGCGATGACGCGATTGGCCGGTCAATGCGAAGCATGCCCAAGCAGGTCAGGTCTGGCCGACTTGTCGGATCGGATGCCCCAGTTGGCTCCTTGACGATGGGGAACCGCGGGATGGTGTCTGCGTGATTGCGACCGTCGGGTTTTCACTCTCTCAAGAGACATCATCGAACGATGGGCCAATCAGGATCCTGATTGGTGATGGCCAGGCGTTGATGCGCCATGGAATCCGCGCAATCCTTGACCTTTCAGGCGGTTTCGAGGTTGTTGCCGAGGCTGGCAACGTCAATGAGGTGACCCAACATTTTGCCAACGGTCAGGTTGACGTTGCGCTGGTTGAAATGGACTTGCCGGGTGGTGGTGTGTTTGAGGTACTGAAGCACCGGACCCGTCTGAAGTCTGCGGTCAAGGTTCTTGTCGCAGGTACGCGAGCCGCGGAACCCCAGTTGCTCCCGCTGCTTGCTGCAAGTGCCTGCGGGATGATCCTCAAGGAAGGCGCTGCGGCAACAGTTGTCGGGGGCCTTCGGGACGTTCACCACACATCGTTCTTCGTTGCGCCGGACATCTCTCGGAAAGTCATTGACCGCTGGCACAGGACCCCTGCGAGGCCCGGTTCTTGGTCGCAACCCAGTGTTGCGCAACTCTCGAACCGTGAGCGTGAAATGCTGACATGCATTGGTGCGGGCATGGCGAACCGCGAGATTGCATCTCACCTGAGCATCAGTGTCAAGACTGTCGAAGCGCACAAGGCGCACATTGCGACCAAACTCGGGCTTCGCGGCGCGGTCGACCTGGTGCGCTTTGCCACGCGTGAGCAGTGGGGCGTCGGACCGTCACCGCTGGCATCCCCGTCGTCCGTCCTGTAGCGTCATTCCTGGGCGGTCCACTGAGGTCCGCCGAGAAGGTGCAGGATGATCCGACTGACGAGGCTTGGCGGCCAATCACTCTACGTCAATAGTGAGCTCATAGAGTTCATGGAGGCTACACCAGACACCATCATTGTCATGATGAGTGGCAAGCGGGTGATCGTGATGGAGCAAACGGCCGAAGTGGTGAAGCGAATCGTTGAGTACCGGAGGCGAACCGTGCTTGTCGATGCGTCGTAGGGGATGCGACGACGTAAGTGGGCAATGCCCTATCCGGTCAATCGCGTATGGTTAGTTTTTATCCGTCGCGCTGATAGGCTAACCGGGAGGCAAGTTGGTATGCGGTTTTATTGCGGCAAAGACCTGGCTACCAGTTTGTAGGCGTCGCATATCGTTGCTATCCTAGGGACGATGGTGTGGAGCAGATTGTTCGTTCACGGTAGGAGTTGACATGGCAGAAGTTGGACATGAGCCGAAGCGGGCGACAGACTTAGGTTCGTTGGGCGGTGCGTTCCTTGGCTTATTCTCAATTGGGTTTGGTTTCTGGCTTGAGGGCGGCGACTTCGCGGCGCTTCTGCTCCCGTCCCCGATCATCATCATTTTTGGTGGGACTGCAGCAACCCTATGGATGTGTATTCCTGGCTATAGCCCGCTCATGTGGGGTGGTTTCTTCAGGGCGGGCTTCACCGATGTGCACCATGATTCGGTTGCGACAATCCAGACCTTTGTGAGACTTGCCGAGAAGGCTCGTCGGGAAGGTTTGCTTTCGCTTGAGAGTGAGATGGGCAACATTCACGATCCCTTCATGAAGGAGGGCGTTCAGGAAGTTGTTGACGGTACTCCGGCTGAGCAGATCACGGACATCTTCATGGTGCGCATCGACCAGATGGGTAAGCGCCACCATGTCGGCAAGGAGTTCTACGGTCAGGGTGGCGCGTTTGCGCCTTGTATGGGGATTATCGGCACGGTGCTTGGTCTGACCGTCGTGCTTGGCAGCCTAGGTGGGGCTGACGCAGCTGCGCTTGGACACAGCATCGCGACTGCATTCATCGCAACTCTTTTCGGTGTTGCGCTCGCAAACCTGCTCCTTCTCCCGATTGGCAAGCGATGCCAAATCAAGAGCGAGCATGAAGTCGAATACATGAACATGCTCGTCGCCGGAATTCTTTCCATCCAGGCGGGCGATTCCCCGCGCCTCGTGCGGGCGAAGCTCAACTCCTACCTACCTCCGATTGAGCAGAAGCGGCTTGCAAAGGCAGCGGAAGGCGGCGCGGCAGCAACGGCTGCAGCCTAGTTCAAATGATGTCGGTAGGCTTGCATTGGCTTTCCGAAGATGTCCTGCCGGTTCCCCACCCAAAACTGGGTGGGGGTGCCGGTTTCGCCGTTCGGGCGAACAAATGCGTGTGATGCGCCGGGTCTTGGAGGCTTATTAGATGGGACTGCCAAAGAAGCACGTCTGCGCGGAGCATGAGAACGCTGAGCGGTATCTCCTGACGTATGCAGACA